>JBCCZC010000007.1:0-40774 GCA_039188505.1 Pseudomonadota bacterium
GTGCGGGATCACGCCGATGGGCGGTCCCGGTTCGCCGAACGGTCGTTTCCTGCGCCTGAAGGCGGAGGGCGAGTTCGGCACGACGGAGGCCACGACGGGCCAGGGTCTCGCCGAAGGGATCCGCATCGAGGGCATCGTGGTCTCGGCCGACGGCAACAGCTTCGAGAACGTTTCGCGCTAACCACTACGGCTCATGTTCCGTGAGAAAGCCCCGCCCCGGCGGGGCTTTCTCGTTGGCGGATCTCAGCCGGCGTACCAGGCATCTCCCGCGCCGGCGCCGGCGGCATCGATCGGCGCTGGCCCCTCGCCCCGCTGATAACGCTGCCACATGGTGCAGTACGCGTCGTCGAGGGCACGGGCGAAGCGGTGCGTGTCGAACTGCGGACACCGGTAGCGTTCCGTAGCCAGCCGTTCGCGGATCGAGCGAAGCTCCTGCGGATCGGTGGCCAGCGCCACGGCCCGGTCGCGGAATTGGTCGACATCGCGGGCGATCAGCTCGGGGAACCCCGTGGCCTCGACGATGCTCCGGCAGACGCGACTGGCGAAGGTGTCGGCCGAAACCGTCAGGATTGGTAGTCCCGCCCAAAGGCAATCCGACGCGGTCGTGTGGGCCCCGTAGGGAAGGTTGTCGAGCGCGAGGTCGGCGTGGGCGAGGCGGGCCAGGTGCGACAGCTTGTCGACGCGACGGGCGAACACGATGCGCGCCGGCGAGACGCCGTGGCTGCGCGCCGCGCGCCGCAGATTGCGCAGCTGCTCGGCGGACTGCCGCAGCATCCAGATCACGCTATTCGGGACGGCCTTGAGAATCTCCATCCAGATCGCGAAGAACTCGGGCGAGATCTTGTAGAGCGAATTGAACGCGCAGAAGACGACCGCGTCTTCGGGCAGGTCCCAGTCCGCGCGGGTCGTGGTGCCGGTCAGCGGGCAGAAGGAATCGTCGGTCGGCTGGTAGCAGTGCGGCATCCAGACGGGCTGCTCCGCGTAGTGGCTGAGATCAGCCTCGGTCAATACGGTCCGATCGACGATCACGTAGTCCATGATCTCGGCAGAACCCCAGGTGCCGGGGAAACCTAGCCAGTTCACCTGGATCGGCGCGGGCCGGAGTGCCGCGACGGTCGGCTTGGCTTCGCTGCTGAAGCCCTTGAGGTCGACTAGGATGTCGATACCGTCCCCGTGGATGGTCTGCGCCAGCTCCAGCGGTGACTGCTGCTGCACGTGGCGATAGACGTCGACGCCGTCGCGGATCGCCTCGCTGAAGATCGAGTCGTCGACCGCGCCGTACTGGTAGGCGTAGATGCGGACGCGCGAGCGGTCGTGGTGGCGATAGAGCGTGCGGGTCAGGTGTCCGGTCGGGAAATTGCGCAGCCCCGCGCTCATATAGCCGACGCGGATGATCGGATCGCCGCCCCGGCGGTCGGGCGGATGGCTGAAGTCGGACTCGTGCTGGGACGCGACGATCTGCGCGAACCCGGTATAGCGGCGCGCGGCGTCGCGATTCACCTGCGCCAGGGTCGCCTCCGGCACCGGTAAGAGCTGGGCGAGGCTCGCACTCGAGGCGACGTCTCCGGGTGACCAGCGTCCGGCTCTCAGGTGCTCGCAGAAGCGCTGCTCGGCGCCGTCGTCAACCCAGAGACAGCGGTGCCGTCGGGCCGACACCAGCGCGGCCAGGGCCGTCATTCGGTCGGGCTCGCGCTCGATCGCCTGCCGGAGCGGCAGTTCTGCCTCGTCGTGGCGGCCCACACCGAGAAGCTCCTGGCCGAGCCAGTCGAGTGCCTCGACGTCCGCCCCGAGGCGGATCGCCCGACGCAACGCCTCGATGGCCTTGTCGTGCTCCCCGATATTGGCGCACGATCGGCCCAGAGCCTTCCAGGCCGCTTGGTCCTGCGGGTCTTGCCGGACCAGGGCCAGCGCGATCTGGACCGCGTCGCGGTTGACGTAGACCGCCTGGGCCGCCTGGATGGCGAAGAGGCCGACCTCCGCGGTCGGTGCGGATCGAAAGAGCTGCACGGCGCCGCGCCACGCATCGGTCAATTCGCCCCGGTCGAAGGCCTGCCGGAGTTCCGCGAGTCGGCGATCAGTTGGCGTCGGTGGCACGCGGTCTCCAGCAATCCGGGACAGGGGAAAGGGGAGCGAGAAGTCGCTTGCAGGGCCTCGCAGGCGCCGCTAGAGTCGAGCCTCCTCGACGATCGCTGCCCCCTATGCTCGAGCGCCTACACAAGCCGCGCTACCGCTTCGTCTCGACGCCCAGCGAAGACGCGCTTCGCGTGCTGGACATTGTACTGCAGGCCGAGCCTGATCCCGAGATTGCGGAGATCGGCGTCGGCATCGGTGCGACGTCATTGGCACTGGCCGAGCGCCTCGATCAGCACGGCGTGCTCCATCTGTTCGACTACGAGGACCGTGCCGAGGGTTTGAAAGTCGATCTTGCCGAGCGGGGCTTCGCCAATGTCGAGGCGCACGCCAACTCCCGAGCGCTGTTCGATAGCTATAGCTGGAATCTCGGTCGCCTGGCCGCCGAATGCGGACCGGAGGGGCGCTTTCACTTCGCCTACCTGGACGGTGCCCATTCGTTCATGCACGATGCGGCCGCCACGGTGCTGCTCATGCGGCTCGTACGGGTGGGTGGCTTTCTGTTGATGGACGACTATGGCTGGACCTTCGCCAAGTCTCCGACCCTGAATCCCGACGTGAATCCCGGCATCCTCGAGCAGTACACGCGTGAGCAGCTGGAGGTGCCGCACGTCAAGCTCGTGTGCGAGTTGTTCCTGGATCCGAGCCCGGACTTCGAGGTGGAATTCCTGGACGGTCAGATCTCGCGGGCACGGCGGCTCTACCGCCGGCTGCGCTAGCCGGGATATATCGTCGATTGCTGGAATTCTCGGTGTCTCTGGCGAGCTGTGCCGCCAGGAGCAGCGAGAAACCGGCGGCGCGCGATCCAGGGAAACGGATGAGATATTTCGCCTAGCTGCCTTCCAGCGGTGCCCGGAACAGCTGGAAGACGACTTCCTCGCCGTCGATCTGTAGCACGAGCTCGGTCGCAGAGACCGCGGTGACCGATACGCTGCCGGTCACGGTGCCGCCGGGGGCGATCCGCTGGAGGCGACCGTCGACTTCCATCAGGGCAAGGGTCCCGTCGGGCTCTCCGGTGACACCGGCGAACCGCCAACCGGGGCCGGCGATCTCGGCGGCCCTGGCTGCCGACTCCGCGGCTGCCGCGGCCGCGGCCTGTTCGGCTTCCTGCCGCGCCAGCTCCGCTTCGCGTTCCCGGGTCCGCGCATCCGGCCCGCGGGTCCACAGGGTCTGGTCAGCGAGCGCAGGGAGGGCCTGCGGCCCGGCCTCCATGACTGCGAGTTCGGCGCCGATCCAGCTCCAATCGGTGGCCGCCGGCGATGGGCTATCGGGCACCCGAGTTTTCTGCGTCAGGTAGCCGGCGAGTCCGGCTACGAGGAGCGCGGAGCCGACGCCCGTCAGCAATGATCGCGGCGTCATGCCGTGGCTCCCGTGCGAAGGAAGACCGCGAAGCTGATGTTGCCCTGGCCGCGCCGCCCGGCCGGATGGGCGATCTGCAGCTGGATGATGTGAAAGAACCGCGCGTCGCGCCGGGCGATATTGAGGAAGCGGATGACGGCGAGCGGATCGGCGAAGCCTGCAACGCGGCCTTCGATGCGCCAGAGGTCGGGAACGCCCTCGACCGGGAGGGGCTGGGCGATGTCGATCCGGGGCTCTTCCCAGCGCGCCTGGGCGCTCATGCGCTCCACGTAGCGGGTGAGCTCTGCCCTGCCGAGTCCCGAGGTCTCCGCGTGCCACAGGCGCCGCTCGGTCGCGCCGTTCAGCGCCTCCAGCCCCTCGAAGCGCTCGCGCCAGGTATCCGGCGCTTCGAACTGTTCGAGGCGAGCGACCTGGCTCGCGAGCCTGGAATTCTCCTCCGCAAGCGTCACGCGTGCATCCCGGACCCGCAACCCGGCCTCGACGATCAGGACCAGGAGCGCGACTACCACCAGGAGGGCGAGCCGGGGGCGCCCCCGAAGCTCGGTCAGCAATGCGGCGAGATTCGGGTTCACGAGGCCTCCCGTTCGAAGCGGATCTCGAGGCGATCGTCGCGGAGTGGTCTGCCCGTGGCAGCGCGGAACGCCGGTGAATCCTCGATGGCCTTGACGACCTCCGGCAGGCGCTCACTGGCCGCGGGGACCTGAATGACGAGCTCTTCGAGGTCGGATCGGTAGATGTAGATGTCTTCCAGGCCGATACCCCGGAGCGTGCTGCTCAGGGCCGCGAGCGTCGCGAGCGCGTCTTCCGGGGGGACCGCGACTTCGAGGCGCTGCCTGTGGTCCAGTTCCTCCGTGGCGAGCGACTGCCAGCGAAGCGCCGGGGCCAGGGCCTCCTGGAGCTCGGCGATCCGATCTTCGAGGCGCCCCTGGGAGCGTGTCTCGAAGAGCAGGGCACCGGCCTGGAACGCGACGAAAAGCAGCGCGATGATGAACAGTGCGGCCACGGCACGCTCACCGGTCTGCGCCAGGCGGCGGGTGCGCGCGAGCGGTCGTCCGACAATCGCGAAGGTGGACCAGTCCCGCTCGCCGTCGACGGTGGTGACGGGGTGCTCGGCCGGAAGGCCGGCGGACCGCAGGAACCGTCCGAGTTCCTGCGCGCTCGGCGGGCGGGGAAAGTAGCGACTGGCTGCTAGCGCCCCCGCATCGTCGTAGCGGACGGCTTCGAAACCCTCGAGCCGGTTGACCAGCAGGGTGGAACCCGGCTCACCATCGACCAGATCGAGGCTCTCGGGGACCGCGGCGTCGCTGTCGCTATCGACCAGCCAGACGAGCGCCTGATCCCCCCGGAGGACGATCCACGGCCGCGCGCGACCGGTCGGGTCGAGCAGGCCGCACTGGATCTTCGCCGCTTCGAGCCTGCGGTTGTTGGGGATCCCGTCGAGGCTGATGCGGTGGAACGGTGTGCGACGGCGGGAGACGATTTCCCGCCGGGGCCCTCGCCCGGCGCGAAGCGTCGCGCCGTCATCAGCGCGTGTGAGGGGCAAGAAGCGCTGGCCGCGTAAGCTGCTGCTCATCATAGTCCAGTCCGAATACGTGGTTCCTTAGAGTCCACGCCGTGGCCCAGGGTTCCTCATTGTAGCCACCGAGGAAAAGGGAGAATACGGTTGCGACAGGCACGTCGCTGCCGGGATGTTCGAGGACAACGCGCAGGCGGGTCGAGGGACGCTCGGTCACCTCCGTGCGGTTGAGGCTGATGGGGCGGCCCAGGACCTGCGAGAGCGCGCTGATGTCGGTAAAGGGCCGCTGTTCGACGATGATCGACCGTTCCTCATCGCGCAGGGCGCCAACGGCCACCAGGACCTCCAGCGGGGAGGTGTTGAGGTTGGGCCGCCCGGCGGCGAAATCCGTCAGGTTCAGGAGCGGCCGTCCGCCAGCTGCTGCGGCGCGCTCGAGGGCAGCCTCCCAGCCGAGGATCCAATAGGCCTCGAGCGGGTTCAGGAGGCGTTGATTCCGCGGCTGCGGCAGACCCTCGTCCTCATAGTCGGGCGCCTCGCCGCCGTTGAGTCGCCGAAGCTCGTCCTCGTCCACGTAATCCCGCAGGCGGTCGCGCAGCGCCGAGGCCGTGGCGCCGTCGACGCCGAGCAGCGTGAGGAGGTCCTGGATGCGCTCTCCTGCCGGATTGATGCCGACCAGGGCCGAGTCGTCGTACACCGCGAACGCCGTGTCGCCGACGCCCTGGTAGACCGCACCGCTGAAGCGGATCGCCGTGGGCGCTGCACTGTCGGGCGCGGCGCGCTCGTAGAGCCGGCGCTGTCGACTCAGCTCGTCGATCGATGGAGCGCCGGCGCGGAAGCCCTCGTAGGTCAAGCGCCGCCGGAACAGGGCATAGCGCAGCGATTCGACGGTGGCGTTCATCTCGACGCGCGCGCGCGCCGCATCGAGGGCACGATTCGCGGCGACGGCCGAGTCGTACGCGTAGAGACCGAAGGCCGAAACCACGACCGTCACGGCCGCCAGCAGTAGCAGGGTGAGGGGCAGGACGAAGCCGGCCTCGGCCTGGCCGCGCCGCCTCATCGCTGGCCTCCAGAAACGAACTGGCCGACGCGGCCGCCCGGTCGCTTGAGCCAGCGAATGGCTTCCCCCTCACGCAGGACGACGGCCAGCGGCAGGAGCGGCAGCGGCGTGCCGAACTCCGCCTGCGGCGGCCAGCTTGCCAGCGTGTTGCCGTCGTAGTCGAGGTAGGCGAGGCGGAGGGGCTCCCGGGTCGTGACCAAGGTCCATTCACGGTCGTCGGCGACCAGGAGTAGCCGATACTCGCTGCCGGCCTCCACGATCAGCTCGAAGGCACGCGGTTGGCCGGGCGGTGTGCCGGGCAAGCTCGCGGAGACGCCGGCGAAGCGATCGGACGTCGCCGTGTCGGGGAGAGTCTGCTCCAGGGGGTTCGCGAGGCCCTCGATGGTCGCCTCGAACCAGCCTCGCCGGAGCGCGTCGGTGTGGTAGTCGTCCAGCCAGCCGCGGAAGCGTTCCCGCTGCATGAGGGCGTAGCCGTAGCCCGAGAACAGCAGCACGACGATGAGCCCGAAGAGGATGAAGGTGACGAGGACCTCGATGAGCGTGAAGCCCTGCTGCGTCGACCGGTGAGCGCTGGGAGCCACGTCAGAAACCGTCGCGGAACCGCGTCCGCTCCCACCCGGCGCGCCGCGAGACGAACTGGTCGGTTTCCCCGGTCTCTGCCAGCTCGAGCGTGACGTCGATCTCGAACAGCGCCACACGGAAATCGGAGTACGCACCGGTGATCGGGTGGAATCCATCCCCCGGACCCTCGATCGGAAAGGCGTTCCAGCTCACGGTGCCGAGCACGAACTGGACGCTTCCGTCAGGCTCGCGCATGGGATTGACGGTCGCCAGCAGGTTCTCCGCCTGGATCATCAGTTCGCTCTTGAGCATCGCCGACCGCGACTTGTCGAGCGTGATGATCGCGCTGTTCATCCAGGCATAGAGCGCCAGGCAAACCGCAGAGGCCACCACAATGGCCACCAGCGCCTCGAGGATCGTGAAGCCCCGCGCGTTCATCCCTCGCGCGCGTCCATCGGCTCGCAGAGCGGCGTCGACAGGGAGACGGTCGCGCGCAGGTCATCGCGCTCGAGCCGGAGCGTTCCGCCGGTACACGAACCATCGGGATAGAACCAGACCGACGGGCCGATGGGGGTCACGCGCCAGCCCTCGGCGGGTTCATGGGTCTCGATCGGTGCCAGGGCAGGGCCACTGAAGGGCCGTCGTTCGATCGAGCCGATGACGATGAATCGCCCCTCCCGGGCCGCCCGCGTCCCGAGCTCCTTCAGCTCGCGGACCGCTTCGCTCAGCGCCACCCGGTCGCGATGCTGATCGAGCATCCGCAGCCCTGCCGGCATAACGACGGCGAGGAGCACGCCGAGGAGTCCCATGACGACGAGAAGCTCGAGCAGCGTGAAGCCCCTCATGTGCCTCCGGAACGACGGCGGCACGCCCGGGTTCACGGGAGATAGCCGAGGTCCGCGTCGATGCCCTCGCCACCGACGGTGCCGTCAGCGCCCAGCGAATAGAGCGCAAAGGGCTGCCCGTTGCTGCCGGGGACGCTGTAGCGGTAGGGATTGCCCCACGGATCGGCGGGCGGCGGTTCATCGAGATAGGGGCCGCGCCAGGCGCGTGCCAGTGCCTCGTCCGTCGGGGCGGTGTAAAGGAGGTCGAGCGTATTCGCGCCGGTCGGAAAACGCCCGAGGTCGAGGCGCATGGTCTGCATGGCGCCGCGGAGCATCTTGATCTGGGCTTCTGCAGTGCGCTGCTTGCTCTCGTCGACCTTCGAGAAGAGCCGGGGGCCGACCAGGCCGGCCAGCAGACCGATGATCACCATGACGACGAGCAGTTCGAGCAGCGAAAAACCCTGCTGCCGGCGAGCCGGTCGCCGCGCCCATGCCTTTGCGGGATGCTTGGCCATCAGATATTCACCGTGTTCAGAGAGGTAATGGCGAGGACAACGCCGGTCATGATCAGACCGATGACCCCGCCGATAATGATGATCGCAGCCGGTTCGAGCAGGGCCACGAGGCGCTCGCTGCGCTCCTTGGCCATGTCGGACAGGATTTCCGACAGCGAGTTCAACATCTCGGCCAGCCGGCCGGACTGCTCGCCGACGCGGATAAGGTCGATACCGAAGGCGGGGAGCGCCCCCATGGGCTCGATCGCCGCGGCGAGCTTGCCGCCGCCGCGGACCTTCGTGCTCGTATCGGCCAGCGACTGGCGCAGGTCCACGGACCGAATCGCCGAACGCGAGAGCTCGAGGGCGTCGATGATGTCGACCCGGTGGCGCAGCAGCACGCCGAGCATGCCCGCCCAGCGAGCCATGTCCGACACGCGCGCCCAGGTGCGGAAGCCGGGCAGGGTGAGCACCTGCGCGAGGAGGCGCGCGCGTCGCTCGGCGTCGCGGAGCTGCATGAACACCAGCGTCGCGGCCACGAGCAGGAGGGCGCCGGCCTCGGTCAGGTGCTCGTTGAGGAACTGCCCGCTCGCGAGCACGACGTGCGCGAGCAGCGGCATATCGTCCACCCGCGTCAATAGGTCGGAGAAACGCGGCACCACGGCCAGGAAGATGATGGCGACGGCGGCGATGCCGGCGGTGATGAGGACGGCGGGATAGGTGAGCGCGCCCCGGATCTCACGGGCGATGCGCTCGTCGAATTCCATCTGCCGGAGCGCGTCCTCGAGGCAGTCGGCCGTCTTGCCCGTCATTTCCCCCGCCCGCACGAGCTCGATGAGGTAGGGCGGAAAGCGGATGCCGCACTCCGCGAGTCCGCGGGAAAGCGGCACGCCCTTGCCGAGCTGACCGGCCACCTTCTCGAAGCCTTCGGCGATTGCCGGCGCGAAGGTCGACCGGGCCATGGCCCCAGCCGCCTCGAAGACGCTGATGCCGCTGCGGATCAGGGTCGAGAACTGACGCATGGCGATGATGAGATCGCGTTGGCTGACGCCACGGCGGACCCCGCGAAGGGTTACCGGCGCCGGATCCAGGCGGATCACTCGCAGCCCGTCTCGCTGGACCTTCAGCAGGGCATCGCGGTCGCTGGCGGCGTCGATCGTCCCGCGAATGACCTCGGCCTGGCGGTTGACCGCCTCGTAGCGGAAATTCATGCGTCCGTACTGGTCACGCGCAGGACCTCATCGATCGACGTGAGCCCCTGGGTCGCCTTGAGGAGTCCATCCTCGCGCATGGAACGGAAGCCCTCGGCACGAGCGATGGCGGCGATCTCCTCGGCGTTCTGACGCGACACGATCGCGTCGCGCAGCGCGGCGTTCACGGGCAGCAGTTCGAAGATCCCCAGGCGCCCGCGATAGCCCGTGTTGCCGCACTTGCTGCAGCCGCGCGGCGCCGACCACGCAGGCTCGCCCTCGAAGGGCACCGTCATGCGGTCCATGCTCTCGACGACCGCAGTCGGTACGGTGGTCGGCACCTTGCACTTGTCGCAGAGGCGGCGCACGAGCCGCTGGGCGATCACGGCACGCAGCGGTGTGGCCACCAGGAACTCGTCCACGCCGATGTCGGTGAGCCGCACGAAGGCGCCGGCTGCATCATTCGTGTGCAGCGTCGACAGTACGAGGTGGCCGGTCAGCGAGGCCTGGATGGCAATCTGCGCGGTCTCGAGGTCGCGGATTTCGCCGACCATGAGCACGTCGGGGTCCTGGCGCAGCGTCGAGCGCAGGACGCGCGCGAAATCGAGCCCGATCTCGTCCATCGTCTGCACCTGGGTGATGCCGTCGATCTCGTACTCGACGGGATCCTCGACGGTGATGATCTTCACCGACGCATCGTTGACGTGGTTGAGCATGGCGTACAGGGTCGTGGACTTGCCGGAACCCGTGGGTCCCGTGACCAGGATGATGCCGTTCGGGCTCGTTGCGAGCTCGCGGAACTGGCCTTCGTGGTCCGGCGCGAGCCCCAGCGATGACAGGGTGATGTCGGACCGTTCCGTCGGCAGCAGCCGCATCACGATCGACTCACCGTCCACGCCCGGCAGTACGGACACCCGGATGTCGAGCTCCTGGCCGATGACCCGGGTGCGGATACGGCCGTCCTGGGGCAGCCGCCGTTCGGCGATGTCCATGCCGGAGATCAGCTTGATCCGTGACGTGATGGCGTCCATCCGGGCCCGCGGCAGGGAGAGCTTCTCGTAGAGCACCCCGTCGATGCGGAAGCGGACCTTCACCTCGGCCTCGACGATGGTGAGGTGGACGTCCGATGCGCCCTGTTCGGTCGCCTGAGCGATCATGTTGTTCACGAACTCGACGACCGGCGCCTCCTCGGCGAGTTCGCGCAGCTGGCCCTCGGTGGTCGTCGCGCGGGTCTCCGAGAACTCGAGACGCTCGAGGTACCGGTCCAGGTCGTGGGCACGCATCAGGTGCCAGACCGGGGCACTCTCGAACACGCCCTCCAGGGTTTCGTTGACGAAGGGATCGAGGGGGTCCTGGGCAATGCCGTGGATCACGTCGCCTTCCGCCCAGCAGACGGTGCGCTGCTCGAACCACCACTGGGGCAGGATCGGCAGGCCGTCGAGCCACTCCTTGAATTCGGCGAGATCGGTCGGAAGCTGGTCGATGGTCAGCAGCGGGAAGCCCAGCTGATCGGCGAGCACCGGAAGGAGCTGGTCTTCCGAGATGGCGCCGATCCGAACGAGAATGGCACCCAGCCGACCGCCGATTCGCTGCTGGACGCTCAACGCCTGCGCCAGATCTGCATCCGTGATCAGTTCGCGCTCGAGAAGCAGCTCCCCGATGCGCGGGCTCCCGGAATGGGCTGCCGGGAGGGTCTGGGTGATGACATGGCTCATGCCTGTGCTCGATCGGCCGGTTCGGACAAGACTGAAATTATAGCGTGCACGGTCGGCCCCTCGTTCCCCGCGCGTGCTTCGGGCAGAATACGGACCTTTGCCGCACCGCCCGCTACAGGAGAGCCCCCGATGGTGCTCATGATCGACAACTATGACTCCTTTACCTACAACCTGGTTCAATATCTCGGCGAACTGGGCGTCGAGGTCGAGGTGCGTCGAAACGATCGGATCGGCGTCGACGAGGTCGCCTCGCTCGAACCCTCGCATATCGTGATCTCCCCCGGCCCCTGCACGCCCAACGAGGCGGGCGTGTCCATGGGCATCATCGAGCGTCTCGGGGGCGAGGTTCCGATCCTCGGCGTCTGCCTGGGTCACCAGTGCATCGGCCAGGTTTTCGGGGGCCGCGTCGTGCGGGCGCGCGAGGTCATGCACGGCAAGACTTCGGAGATCCACCATACGGGCGTCGGCGTGTTTCAGGGCCTCGCCTCGCCCTACACCGCCACGCGCTATCACTCGCTCGTGGTCGCCGCGGATTCCATCCCGGACTGCCTCGAGGTGACCGCCTGGACCGAGACGGCCGCAGGTGAGCGGGATGAGATCATGGGCTTCCGCCACCGGGAGCTTCCCATCGAGGGCGTGCAGTTTCATCCGGAGTCGATTCTCACGGATCACGGGCACGACCTGCTGCGAAATTTCATTGCCGCGAACGCGGCTACGGCCTAGTCCGGATATTGCATCAGTTCCGCAGGGCCGGCCAAGTTAAGAAGAGAAATCATAAGCTTACGCTGCGTTTGGGGTACATTAGAGAGTCACACTAGGTAACGCTGCCGGTTTCTCGCTGCCTCTGGCGGCACATCTCGCCCGATCGACCTCAACCCCTAGCCAACGCTAGGGATTTCGGCCGATCGAACGAGCTGCACTCGCCACAGACACCGAGAAGTCCGGCAACTGACGCAATATTCGGACTAGGAGCACAGGGTATGGAGATCAAGGCGGCGATCAGCCATATCGTCGACCGTGAGGACCTCGCGGGCAGCGACATGACGGCCGTGATGCGGCAGATCATGACCGGGGAGGCGACCCCCATCCAGATCGGCGGCTTCCTCGCGGGGCTCCGGACCAAGGGAGAGACGGTCGACGAGATCGCGGCCGCCGCCGGCGTCATGCGCGAGCTCGCCGAGCGCATCGACGTCGGACCGGAGCATCTCGTGGATACCTGCGGGACGGGCGGTGATTCCAGCGGCACTTTCAATGTGTCGACGGCCGCGGCCTTTGTGGGGGCCGCGGCCGGCGGTCGCGTTGCCAAGCACGGCAATCGGTCGATGTCGTCGAAGTCCGGCAGTGCGGACGTCCTCGAGGCGCTGGGCGTCAATATCGAGCTGCCGGTTGATCGCGTCGCGGCGTGCATCGAATCGCTCGGCATCGGCTTCATGTATGCCCCGGCCCATCACAGCGCCGCCCGCTTTGCCGCGGCCCCCCGCCGCGAGCTGGGTACGCGGACGCTCTTCAACCTGCTGGGGCCGCTCACCAATCCCGCCTCGGCGCCCCATCAGCTCCTGGGGGTCTTCGCCGCCCGCTGGGTCGAGCCGATGGCAAAGGTGTTGAATTCGCTCGGGAGTCGCCATGTCCTGGTCGTGCACTCGGATGACGGTCTCGATGAGGTGTCGATCGCCGAGGAGACCCTCGTCGCGGAGCTTCAGGACGGCCAGGTGAGGACCTATCGCATCCGGCCCGAGGACGTCGGCGTCGAGCGGCAATCGCTCGACAGTCTGGTCGTCGACGGCCCCGAGGCCAGCGCGGCGATGATCCGTGACGTCCTCGCCGGAGCGGCGGGAGCGCCGGCAGACATGGTGGCGATCAACGCCGGCGCGGCGCTCTATGCGGCCGACGTGGCCGGCAGCATCGCCGACGGGGTTGCACTGGCCCGCGAGCGCCTGGCCGACGGGAGCGCCGCCGGGAAGCTTGCCGACCTGGTGGCCATGACCACGGCATGAGTACCCCTGACGTCCTGAAACGCATCCTCGCCCGCAAGGTCGAGGAAATCGAGGCTCGCTCGTCGCGACGGTCGCTGCGCGAGCTGTCGGCCGCGGCGGCTGACCTGCCGGATTGCCGAGGCTTCGTGTCCGCCCTCGACGCGGCCGTTGCCGACCGCGGCTTCGGGGTCATCGCCGAGGTCAAGAAGGCCTCGCCCAGCAAGGGGGTCATCCGGCCGGACTTCGATCCCGCGGCGATCGCGCGCAGCTACGCGGCGGGCGGCGCCACGTGCCTGTCGGTGCTGACCGACGAGGACTTCTTCCAGGGGCACGATGATTACCTCGTAGCAGCCCGCGAGGCGTGCGCGCTGCCCTGTCTCCGCAAGGACTTCACGGTCGACGCCTGGCAGGTCTACGAGGCGCGGGTGCTCGGCGCCGACGCCATCCTGCTGATCGTGGCCGCGCTCGGTGACGCGCAGCTTCTGGAGCTGTCGATCCTCGGGATGGAGCTGGGCATGGACGTGCTCGTGGAGGTCCACGACCGCGAGGAGCTGGAGCGGGCGCTGGAGACGCCGTCGCGCCTCATCGGCATCAACAACCGCAACCTGCGGACCTTCGAGACGACCCTCGACACCACTCGGTATCTGCTGCCGATGATCGGCGAGGACCGGCTGCCGGTCACGGAGAGTGGCATCGCGAGCGCCGGTGACGTTCGGGACCTGCACCAGGCCGGCGCCCAGGCCTTCCTCATCGGTGAGGCGTTCATGCGTGCCGAGGATCCCGGCGCGGCGCTGGAGTCCTTTCTGGCGGGCTGAAGGCCGCCTCCGGGGGCGTGAGGAGGATCCAGCGTCCTCCGAGCGCGAGTTCAGCGGCGCGCCACGAGGCGCGTCCGGTGGAGGCCGCAAGCGGCCGGAACGCACTGCAACGAGGAAAGCACCGAAAAAGCTATTTCTCGGCGTCGTAGACCACGATCGTCTTGCCGGAAACGGAGACCATCCCTTCCTGCTCCAGCGTCTTGAGCACGCGCCCGGCCATCTCCCGGGAGCAGCCGACGATGCGACTGATCTCCTGCCGTGAGATGCGGATCTGGATGCCCTCCGGGTGGGTCATCGCGTCCGGCTCCTTGCAGAGATCCAGCAGCGTGCGGGCGATACGGCCCGTAACGTCCAGGAACGCCAGGCGTCGCACCTTGCGCGAGGTGTGCAGCAGGCGGTCGCTGAGCTGGCAGCCGATCGAATAGAGGATGAACGGTGCCTCGGCGGAGAGTTCGGTATTGAGCAGCTGCTCCAGCCGGGGGTAGGCGATCTGGGCCAGCTCGCAGGCGGTTCGCGTCCTGACCATCACCTCCCTGCGCTCCTGGGGCATGAAGATGCCCATCTCGCCGATGAAATCGCCGGCGTTGAGATAGGCGAGGATCAGCTCGTGCCCCTCGTCGTCCTCGACCGAGACGCTGACGGACCCGTCGATGATGAAGTAGAGGGTATCCGCCACATCGCCCGGTCGGATGATCGGACTGCGCGAAGGATACTTGCGGCGGTGGCAGTGGGCGAGAAATGCCTCCAGCTGCGGTGAATCACGCTCGCCCAGCGGGTCGTGTACCTGTAGTTTGAGTCCGTCCACGGCGACGTCTCCGGTTCGTCCCTGAAGCTTCGGTTGTAGCGGAACTGCCCGTAGCGCGCAAATCGGCTCTGGCCGCGGTCATTGGTTTTGCGGGACATTCTGGTACGATGCGCGCCCCGGTTCGGCGCTGGTCTGCCGCACCGCAAACAGAACGATCGGACGCCGCAGTGATCAAGCCTCTCCCGCGTCTGAAGCTGCACGGTTTCAACAACCTGACGAAATCGCTCAGCTTCAATATCTACGATGTCTGCTACGCTGCGGACGACCGTCAGCGCGACGCCTATATCGAGTACATCGACGAGGTCTACAACGCCGAACGGCTCACGGCTATCCTGACAGACGTGGCCGAAATCATCGGTGCAAACATCCTCAACGTCGCCCGCCAGGACTACGACCCCCAGGGTGCGAGCGTCACGATGCTGATCTCCGAGGACCCGGTGTCACAGGATCCGGATCACGGCACGGCGAGCCCGGGGCCGCTGCCGGAAGCCGTCGTCACCCACCTCGACAAGAGTCACCTGACGGTGCACACCTATCCAGAAGCACATCCGCAGAAGGGAGTCGCGACGTTCCGGGCCGACATCGACGTGTCCACCTGCGGCGTGATCTCGCCGCTGAAGGCGCTCAACTACCTCATCCACAGCTTCGACTCGGACATCGTCGCGCTCGACTATCGGGTTCGCGGTTTCACGCGCGACGTCCGCGGACGCAAACACTTCATCGACCACAAGATCAATTCGATCCAGAACTTCATCGATCGCGACACGAAGCGGCGCTACGAGATGATCGACGTGAACGTCTACCAGGAGAATATCTTCCACACGAAGATGCTCATCAAGGAGACGGAGTCGGACCTCGACAACTACCTCTTCGGGCAGAATGCCGCGGACCTGAGCACGCGCCAGCGTCGCACGATCCGCGACCGCCTGCGCCGCGAGATGAAAGAGCTGTACTACGGTCGCAATTTCTAGCGGTTCATCGCGCCCGGTCGAAGGCCGCGGCCGGCGTCCATGCCGGTGAACATCGTCCCTGACGTACCGCGGTCAGGAACCAACGCGCGCTCCGACGCCCGAATCGATCGTTAACAGATCATGCCTTGGGTGGGCATTCACGTCGCGGTTACACTCCGGGGTGATTGGGAGTGGTGGCGTGCCAAGGATCTGCGTACTACTTGCGCTCCTGTTTGCAGGTGCGATCGAGGACATCCGGGCCGAGACGAGCGAGCCGGAAGGCACTGTCGTGACGCTCGGCAAGATCTCCGACGATCCCCGCCGCGACCTCCTCGTGCTGCAACCCCTCATCGATTATGTCGAGGCCGGTCTCGGGCCACACGGCGTCGCCCGGGTCGAAGTGGCGATGGCGCGCGAGCCGTCGCAGATGGTGAGCTATCTCCGGCAGGGCCGCGTCAGCTGGGTGACCGAAACCCTGGGCATGGGGATCATCCTGTCCGAGCAGGCCGGGGCGCGCATCGTCATGAACCGCTGGAAGTACGGCGAACGGGAGTATCGCGCCACGCTCTTCGTCCGCGACGACAGCCCGGCACGGACCATCGACGACATCCGAGGCCTCAAGGTCGGCTTCGAGCATCCGGGCTCGACGACCGGCTTCATGGTGCCGGCTCTCGAGATCCACCGGCGCGGCCTGGCGCTCGTGCCGATGGGGTCACCCCGGGAGGAATTCCCCGAGGAGGTGACCGGCTACTTCTATACCGGGGACGAGATCAACACTTCCACCTGGGTCTTCAAACGCCTCGTGGACGTCGGGGCGGTGTCGAGTACCGACTGGACCCGGTCCTTCCAGGTGCCCGACGCGTTCCAGGGGCAGCTCCGAATCATCCACTCGAGCGACCCCCTGCCCCGGGCCGTCGAGATCTTCAGCGCCGATTTCGATCCAGCCCTGGGCGAGCGGCTCATCGAGCTGCTCACAATGGCACACGAGAACGACGTCGGGCGCGCGGCGCTGGATCGCTTCCAGGGCACCACCCGCTTCGAACGCTTCGAGCCCGAACAGTGGCCCTATGTCCGGGTGATGCAGGAGGAACTCGGGCCGATGCTGGACGAGGTCCGCTGATGGACATGAGCCTCCGCAGTCGCCTGGCGTTGGTCTGCGTGGCGCTCGTTTCGGTGAGCCTGCTCGTATCCTCGCTCGTCTGGTCTCTCGGCCTCCGCGTGGTCACGGACCGGGTGGACGACATCAGCGTCAGCACGATCGAGGGCGTCACCACCGACCTGCTGGAGAAGCGGGCGAGGACCGCGATCCAGACCCTGGCGACCGGCCTGGTGAACCCGGTCTACTTCTTCGACCTCTACGCGATCACGACCAGCCTCGACACGGTCCGCCAGGACGAGCAGATTGCCTTCGTGACCGTCTTCGAGCCGAACGGCACGATCCTCCATGACGGCACCGAGGGCTTCGAGCGTTTCGGCGAGGCCATGGACGACTCGCTCGCCGACTGGGCGCGGATGGCGTCCGAGCCGATCGTGCGCCAGGAAGACGGGCTGCTTCACGTCGCCGCGCCGCTCGTGATCGGCGAAGAACGCATCGGCGGCGTACGCGTTGCCTACAACCTCGATCAGATCACCGCGAAGATGGAGGAGACGGCCGCAAGCATCGTTGCGGCCAACGCCAGCGAGGTGAGCAAGCGGATCCCGCAGATCGCCTTTGTGCTCGGTCTGCTCCTGTTCGCTGGCCTCCTGGTGAGTATCTTCGTGGCTACCAGCCTGCTGAACCCGCTCGATCGCCTCGTGCGCGTGGCCGAGACCATCGAGAAGGGCGACTACGATGTGACCGTCGAGACGGGGCGTGGCGACGAGATCGGCGACCTCATGCACGCCTTCCAGCGCATGGGCGAGGCCGTCCAGCGCAACAATCTCGAGATCCGCCACCTGGCCTACCATGACAGCCTGACGGGTCTTCCGAACCGACTCATGTTCCGCCAGGCACTTGAGGAGGAGATCGCCTGCCTCGAGGAGGATCCGGAGCGCCGGGTCGCCTTGATGTTCCTCGATCTCGATGATTTCAAGCGCGTCAACGATACCCTGGGCCACGACGAAGGCGACCGGGTGCTGGTGGCCTTTGCCGACCGGGTGAAGAACTGCGTCAGCGGCCTGATCGAAACGGCCGGCGATGACGCGCCCAGGACGCTGCTTGCGCGACTCGGTGGTGACGAGTTCACGGTGATCCTGACCGGGCGAAACGTCATCGACTTTGCCGACCGGATCGCGCGTCAGCTCATCGATGCGGTCGCGGATCCGATCCGGATCGCGGGCCGCTCGCTGCACGTGGCGACATCGATCGGTCTGACCGTCTGTCCGGATGACGCGTCGTCGGCGCACGTGCTCCTCAAGAACGCCGATATCGCCATGTATCGGGCCAAGATGCTCGGGAAGAATCGGTACCAGCGCTTCCACCGTGGCCTGCTCACGGATGCGGGGCAGCGGCTCGATCTCGAGGCGCGCCTGCGCCGCGCCGTGGACGAGGGTCGCCTGCGGGTGTGCTATCAGCCGATCGTGGCCCTGCCGGGGCGCGCCATCTGGGGTGCCGAGGCGCTGGCGCGGCTGAATGTCGACGGGGGCCAGCAGATTCCGCCGTCCGTATTCATTCCCATCGCAGAGGAAACGGGTCTGATCGGCGAGATCGGACGTCAGGTGCTGATGCGGGCCACGGCGGACGCGGCGGCCTGGCCAGGCAGCCCGGACACCCGGGTGACGGTGAACCTGTCGGCGCGGCAGTTTCGCGGTGACGCGATGCTTCGGGACGTCGATCAGGCACTGGCGGCATCGGGTCTGGCGCCGGAGCGGCTGATCCTCGAGATCACCGAGAGTTCGCTGCTGGGTACGGAGAGCAGCGTGATCCGGCTGGTGTCACGGCTGCGGGAGCGGGGGGTTCAGGTCTGGCTTGACGATTTCGGGACCGGTTTCTCGGGCCTGTCCCACCTCCGGCGACTTCCGGTCGACGGTGTGAAGATCGATCGCAGCTTCATCAGCGACATCCTCCTGGACCCCGATGATCTGGCGCTGGCCGGCGCCATTATCAGCCTCGCGCGATCCCTGTCGATGGACGTCATCGCGGAAGGCGTGGAAAGCGAAGGGCAGCTGGATCTGCTGATGGGACGCGACTGTCGGCTGGCGCAGGGATTTCTGTTCGGCAAGCCGGCGGAACACCGGGAGTTCCTGGAACTGCTGGGAGGGCCCCGCCTCGTTGCGCGGCAGGGTGTCGGCGCCTGCTGAAACGAAAGCGGCCGCGACCCGAAACCGGGCCGCGGCCTGCAGGGCGCTTGTCAGGCGTTTAGGCGGCTTTCTTGGCCGACTGACCGTTCAGCGCTTTGACTTCCTTGCTGAGATCCTGAACCCGCTTGGCGAGCTTCTGGATGTCGTCGGAGGTCGGGATGCCGAGGCGGGCAAGTACGCGGGCCACGCGCTCGTCGAAGAGCTTCTCGAGCTTCTTGACGTTGGTGGTGGCGTCGGTGCGAACCTTGGTGATCCGCTCCTCGATCGTGCCGCGGAATTCGGTCACCGCGCCGTCGACGTCCTTGCGCGTCTTCGTCTCGAAGGTCTGGCCTTCCTTGACGAGCGAATCGAACAGCTTGCCGCCTTCGTTCTGGGTCACGGCCAGGGCACCAAGACCGGCGAGGTAGATGTCGCGAGCGGTGTCGTTGACCTGGGTGGCTGCCTTCTGCAGCGAGTCGGTGTAAGTAGCCATCGTTAACTCCTTGGGTTGATGTTGTCTTGACCGTGAAGCCAGCTTAGCCAGCGTCCCTAGAACAAAGAACCTAACCCGAGGACTTGCACCGTTCTCTCATCCGGCAGGCGCGGCGAAGACGCAGGTGTCGGTGTCTCGAAGGGGGCCTAGGTGATGCGCGCTGCCTTAGGTTGCGTAGAAGCCATTTCGGAGCTATACTTACCTATGAGTAAGTAAAAGACAGCAGCCACCATGAGCCCCAGACAATCCAATACCCGCGAGAAGATCGTCGAGCGTGCGCGCAGCCTGCTGCAGCATCACGGTCTCGATGGGTTTAGCTACCGGGACATCTCGACCCACCTCGGTATCCGCAATGCAGCGGTGCACTATCACTTTCCTTCGAAGGACGATCTGGGACTGGCGCTGGTCGAGGATTTCGCGAGCGAGATCGAGCGCGATATCGAACATGCCCAGCGAGCGGGGATGCCGCCGAAGGACCAGCTCGAGGTGTACTTCCAACGGTCCCACGGCGACGCCTCGGGTGATCATCGAATCTGCATGTTCGGGGCCCTGGCCACGAGCTATTCCCGGCTATCGGACGCCATGCAGCGGGCGATGGTTCGTCTTCGCTCGGGCGTTCACCGCTGGCTCGCGGACACGCTTGAAGCCGGACGGCGGAGCGGCACGCTGCGCTTCGTCGGCGACCCGGAAGCCAAGGCCGCGGTGATCGCCACTGCGATCCAGGGCGCCCGCCAGGTCAATCGAATGTCGCCGGATGACATCGTCGCCGTCGTCATCGACCAGCTGCGAGAGGAGCTGTACGTCCCGACCTCGAAGGAATAGGGCCGACCACTAGAGTGTTTGCTTCAACAATCTTCGAGAGACTGGACTCGAGGGAATGGAAGCAGAAAATTTGGAAAGAATACTTACTTTCTAGTAAGTCATTATCATGGAGATGGATCATGAACGCACGCTACGCACACGAACTCGACCGGTGGTGGGGCACCGCTTATGACGCAGCACCCTCGACACTGACCCTGCAGCGGGTTCGGGTCGCAGGTCTCGCGACGGCCGGAGTGGCGTTGGCAGCAACGCTCGCAGCGCTCATGGTCAACGCCGTCGAACCCACCGGCCTGCCCGAGCGATTCCTCGAAGCAGTCGCCTTCGGTGGCATGCTCCTCCTCGTCGGCGCGGCCTGGCGGGCCACCGCTCTCGGTGAGGTCGGCGGACTGACGGTCGCCGCGGCCGCCACGGCCACGCTCGCGGCAACCGGTCACCCAGCCGCTGCGCTCGCGATGGTCGCAGCCGGACTCGGCGCGGTGTTCGTTCGCGACTCGCGGCTCTGGTTCGTCGGTGTCTTCGCGTGGCTGAACCTGTTCGTCGCGGCGTTCCACGTGCTGGGCGCCTGAATCGAAGGCGGGGCTGGCAGCCGCCGGCCCCGCCGTTCGCCTGACGATCGGCACTTCGGCGCTGTCGCCGGATCGTTCATTCTTTTTCCCGTGAACGGCACAACTTCTCCGACCCTCCCGGCAGCACGCGCACACCGCCTCTGGCGGCGGGTTCGCCATTCCGCGACGTTCCAGTTCGCGTTCTTTCTCCTGCTGATCCTGGCGTCGAGATCCGCTCTGGCCGACTGGAACTACGTGCCTTCCGGATCCATGAAGCCCACGATCCTCGAGGGTGACCTCATTTTCGTCGATCGCCTCGCCTACGATCTCAAGGTCCCGTTCACGCGCGTCCGGCTCGCCGAGTGGGGCAATCCCGAGCGCGGTGACGTGGTGGTCGCCCTGTCGCCCGAGGGCGGCGAGCGCATCGTGAAGCGGGTCGTGGGCCTGCCTGGTGACAAGATCGTGCTCTCCGGCCAGACGCTCACGGTCAACGGTGAGCGTCCGACGCTCGCGCCCCTCGACGGGCCCGCAATTGCAGGGTTGGATGCGCGCGACCTCGAGACCCACGGACTGGCTACCGAGACGGTGCTGGGCCACACGCGCCGCCTCATGGTGGGTCATGCGCCACCCTCGCTGCCGACTTCCGGGACCTTCACCGTTCCGCCCGGGCACTACTTCCTCGTCGGCGACCATCGCAACAATTCCCGGGACTCGCGAATCTACGGGGCGGTGCCCCGCGCCGATATTCTCGGACGCGCCACGCGCGTCATCGGATCCATGGATATCACGGGCGACTATTCGATCCGCTGGGGGCGATTCTTCGAACCGATGTAGCGGCCACGGCCCGGGAGCGGGAGAATGGGCCATGGAACGCATCCGCGAACTGGTGCTGGCGGCGCTGTTCGACGACATCGCGAGGGAACGCTGGCAGACCCGCTGGCGCAGCTATCTCGTGGCTTCCCTGCTGTCCGGCCTGACGCTGGGTGTCGCTCTCCTGCTGCTCGGTGCCGAAGGGCAGGTCATCGTCGCGTCGCTCGGGGCGACCGCGTTCATCGTGCTCGCCATGCCGAAGTCCCGCGCAGCGCGGACCTCCGCCACCATCGGCGGCCAGGCGATCGGTCTTCTCTGCGGGGGGCTTGCGAGCCTGGTGCCCCACGAGCCTCTGCTGCTGGCATCGGTGGTCAACGGGCTTGCTGTGACCTGCTGCGCGCTGGCCATGCTGGCCACGCGCTACAAGCACCCGCCGGCTGCGGGTACGGCGCTGGGCGTTTCGGTGCTTGGAATCAGCTTCGACACCTTCCTCACGGTCATGGGCGTGACGGTGATCATCGCAGCCATTCGCATTGTCGTGCTGACGGTGGCTCCGGACTTCTCGGCGGATCAGTAGCCGCGCGGGCGTCGAGAGAGGGGGGAGGTGCCCAAGGCCGGAGCAGGGGGATTGGGGGGAGAAGAGCCCGGCCTTGGGCGGTGTTGCGTGGTGGGGGAGTTCCACGCTGAGATCGATGTTGCGGGCTGACGCGTTGACGAACCGTAAAGGCGGCATGAACATCTTGTTGGCGCCAGAAGCGGCCGTTCTACGTACCATCGAAGACCATGACGACAGGCCTATTGGCCGACCCACGCCTTGTCGCTAGACTGCCCGATCCCCTCGGGCGCACGCCCGACCCGTGTTCCTGTGCCCGCGATCATCGTGTGGCCCCCAAGGAGATTCCGGCAAGTGACTGCACGCGTTCTGCTTCTTCTGGCCGCTTCCGCGCTGCTCTTCGGCTGCGGTAGCGATACACCCCCCAGCGACTCGGCCGAGGCCACCGCAGACGCCGCGGCTGCGGCAACGGCCGATACCGCCCCGCCGGCCGACCTGCCGGACGGCATCACGCTGGTCGAGACCTTCGATGGCGCTGGCGAGGACATCGCGATTCCCTATGCCAAGTATCGGCTGGCCAATGGGCTCACGGTCGTTCTCCACGAGGACCACTCGGATCCGCTGGTCCACGTCGACGTGACCTACCACGTGGGGTCTGCCCGAGAGGAGGCCGGCCGTTCGGGTTTCGCCCACTTCTTCGAGCACATGATGTTCCAGGGCTCCGAGAACGTCGCCGACGAGGAGCATTTCCGCGTGGTGTCGAATGCCGGCGGCACGCTGAACGGGACGACGAACAGCGATCGCACGAACTATTTCCAGACGGTCCCGGCGAATCAGCTCGAAAAGGTGCTGTGGCTCGAAGCGGATCGCATGGGCTTTCTCCTGCCGGCCGTCACCCAGGAGAAGTTCGAGGTCCAGCGCGAGACGGTCAAGAACGAGCGCGCCCAGCGGGTCGACAACCGCCCCTACGGTCGCGTCTGGGAGACCCTCGGCAAGCATCTTTACGCGGAAGGTCACCCCTACAGCTGGCCGGTCATCGGCTGGATCGAGGACCTCAATCGCGCCGATCTCGTCGATCTGAAGCGTTTCTTCCTGCGCTGGTACGGCCCGAACAACGCCGTCCTCACCATCGGCGGTGATATCGATCCCCGCGAGACCCTGGCGCTGGTCGACAAGTACTTCGGTCCGATCGAGCGCGGCCCCGAGGTCGAGGACATGACGCCGCAGCCTGCGGCGCTGGACGCGGACCGCTACGTGACCCTCGAGGACAATATCTACCTGCCGGCGCTCGCGATGATGGTGCCGACGGTCCATCGCGGTCATCCCGACGAGCCGGCCCTCGACGCGGCGGCGAAGATCCTCGGCCAGGGCCAGGCGTCACTCCTCTATCAGCGCCTCGTCCAGACGGGTCGTGCCGTGCAGGCGAGCGTCAGCCATCCGTGCTCTGAACTCGCCTGTGCCATGCAGTTCATCGTGGTGCAGAACCCCCAGGCCGGCGAATCGCTTGCCGAGATGGAGGCCGCCGTCCGCGAGACTCTCGAGGAATTTGCTGCCCGCGAAATCTCCGAGGACGACCTGCAGAAGTTCAAGGCGGGTTACGAGTCCGGCCGTGTCTTCGGCCTGGAAAGTGTCTCCGGCAAGGTCAGTACGCTGGCGTTCTTCGAGACCTTCGACGGCACGCCGCGCGGGATCAGCGACGAGATTGGGCAGTATCTTGCCGTGAGCCGGGAGGACGTCCGCCGGGTCTTCGATCAATACATCGCAGGCGAGCCGGCGGTGCTGCTGAGCGTGGTGCCGAACGGTCAGACGCAGCTGGCAGCGGCCGAACCCAACCACGTGGTGCCCGAGCGGACCATCCCCGAGCGGAGCGACGCGGAGGAGTTGGCCCTGCGCCCGGTCGAGGACAACTTCGACCGCAGTCAGCAACCGGTGCCTGGCGTGAATCCGAGCGTCGAACTGCCGACGGTCTGGGAGGCAGAGCTGGCCAATGGTGTGTCGGTTCTGGGCGTCGCCAACTCCGAAACGCCCACGGTGACCATTCAGGCCGTCTTCGACGTTGGCGGCCGGGACGAGCCGGCCGGCAAGGCGGGACTCGCAAGCCTGATGGGCAGTCTCATGGGCGAGGCCACGCGCCAGAAGAGCGCGGCCGAGTTCACCGAAGCGCTCGAGCGGATCGGTGCGTCGGTCTTCGTGTCTCCCGGCATGTACGAAACGCGGGTCAGCGTCAGCACGCTGTCGAAGAACCTCGACGAGGCGGTCGCGCTGATGCGGGAGCGGCTGCTCGAGCCCGCCTTCGAGGAAGCGGATTTCGATCGGGTCCGGACCCAGGTCCTCGAGGGCCTCCAGCAGCAGCGCAAGTCCCCCGGCCCGCTGGCCGAACGCGCCGCAAGCGTCGTTCTCTACGGTGAGGAGAATCCGATCTCGTTCCCGGGCGCAGGCCTGCCGCGCACCGTCGAGGAGATCACCCGTGAGGACGTCCTGGCGTTCTACGAGGCCAACATGCCTGCCCGCTTCATCGGCGTGCTGGTGAGCGCGGACGTCTCGCAGGAGCGCGTCATGCAAGTCCTGGCGCCCCTGGGCGAGCTTGCCGTCGAGGCGCGCGAACGGGACGCGCTGGGCGAACTCCCCGCGATCGAGGGCCGGACGGTCTACCTCGTCGACAAGCCGGAAGCAGCCCAGTCCAGCCTGCGCCTGGTACAGCGGGCGCTGCCCTTCGACGCCTTCGGCGATTTCCACCGCGCCCAGCTCGGCAACTTCCCGCTCGGCGGCAACTTCAACAGCCGCATCAACCTGAACCTGCGCGAGGACAAGGGCTATACCTACGGGGCGCGCAGCGGCTTCAGCGGCGGCCCCGAGGTCGGGAGCTTCCGCGTGAGCACGGAGGTGAACCGGGACGCGACGGCCGCGTCGATCACGGAGATTCTCGGTGAGCTCGAGCGCTACGACGAGGCCGGCATGGACGCCGAGGAGTTCGATTTCCTGCAGAACGCTATCGGCCAGCGTGACGCCCGCACCTATGAGACGCCAAGGGCAAAGCTTGGCCTGCTGGTCAACGTGCTGCGCTACGATCTGCCGACCGACTACCGGGCGCAGCAGAAGCAGATCCTGCGCTCGGCCGAGCCGTCAGATCTGAATGGTGTGGTCCAGGAACTGCTCGATCCCACCAACCTGGGGATCGTGGTGGTGGGTGATGCCGAAACGATCGGGCCGGAGCTCGAAGCCCTCCAGATGCCGATTGTCAGGCTCGACGAGGACGGTGCCCGCATCGCTCCCTGAGCCCAAACGCAGCGGGGCCCGGTCATCCCGGGCCCCGCCAGCGATTCAGCATGTTGCGGTGGCGTCAGCCGTCACCGCCACAGCTGATGCAGCCGCCGGCGCGACCGGTGTTGCGGTTCATGCCATCCTGGGTGCGACGGGCCTGCGCTTCGGCTTCGGCACGTGTCTGGCAGACCTTCTTGGTCATGTTCGAGCCGATGGGCTTGTAGCGCTTGCAGACCAGATCGTCGGACGAACCCCGCTCAGCCTTCGCGACCGTGCCCTCGCTGACGGCGACGTCCTCGTCGGCGATCTGCTGCGAATTCGAAGCGCAGCCCGCCACGGCCAGAACGCCGGCCAGCAGCATGAATTGGAAGATTTTCACGGTCGTTGCTCCTTAACAATTTCAAGTGGAATTTCAAAGGGATTTATTACGAAAGGTGTCGTATATTGCTCCGTCTGCGAACCGGTGTCAAACGATTTCTTCACGGGCCAGAGCTCGTGCTGATCGCATCTTCGGAAACGCCGAGTTCGGCACCATAAAGCGGCGTTCATGCAAGCTTTGTTGACACTGTGCGAACGACGAGCGGTGCTATCCTAGCGGCGCCTGCTAGGACCAACCGGAAGTCATGGCGAAGCACTCACAACAATCGCAGTCGAGCGGCGGCTGGCCGGCGCTCGGGCCGGACGTGCCTCGTCGGGGCGCGCGCTGGATGGCGTCGCTCTCCCGGTGGGTGCTGGAGCGCTTTCGCTGGCGCCTCAAGGGAGATTTTCCAAACGAGCCCAAGCTCGTCATCATCGCCGCACCGCACCAGTCGAACTGGGATTGGGCGCTGGCAATGCTGCTGCTCTTCTCCCTGCGGCTGCGGATGAACTGGATGGCAAAGCACACCCTGTTCTCCTCGCCGCTCGGCGGCTTCTTCCGCTGGCTCGGCGGTATCCCGGTCAACCGGCACGCAGCGAAAGGAGTTGTGGAGCAGGCGGCGTCCGACATTCGCGCCGCCGCGCAATTCGTCCTGGCCATCGCGCCCGAAGGCACCCGCCAGAACGTCAAGCACTTCAAGAGCGGCTTCTACCGCATCGCGGCGGCGGCGCAGGTACCGATCCTGCCGGTGCTGATCGATTACCCCAATCGCGTCATGACATTCCTCGAGCCCGTCGTGCCCAACGAGGACCCGGCCGAGGCCGTGCCCCGGATCGAGGCCCTCTTCGACGGCGTTCGCCATCCCTGAAGGGCGGGGCGACTGCGACGTACGGTACACTGCGCGCTCGTCTGATCTGCGGAGCATCCCATGGCCGATAGCAGCCGGAGGGAATTCCTGGGAACCCTGGCCGGAACGGCAGGCGTGGCCTGGTTCACGAGTCAGTGCCCAGCGATCGCCCAGGCCGCCGCCACGGCCCGCGAAGTCGATTCGCTGAGCCATCTCGACGCAGACCTTGCCGCAGCCATCGACGCCATCGGCGATCGGATTCTGCCCTCGGACGAGGACGCACCCGGCGCGCGAGCAGCCGGGGCGATCTGGTTCATCGACGCGGCCATGGGCGGATTCATGGGCGGCGCCATCGGAGCGCTGCGCGGCGCGCAGGCCGACGCTGACCGTCTCGCCGCCGACCGCTTCGCGACCGCCCGCTTCGCGGACCTCGACACCTCGCAGCAGGACGAGCTCATGCCGACGATCGCGGACGCGCCGTACTTCGGCACCGTGCATCTGCTG
The DNA here is from genome assembly GCA_039188505.1 of Pseudomonadota bacterium. Lineage (GTDB taxonomy): Bacteria > Pseudomonadota > Gammaproteobacteria > Xanthomonadales > SZUA-38 > JBCCZC01. The sequence continues at coordinate 26,841 of JBCCZC010000007.1, forward strand.
GTGGTGGCCGGAACGCTGACCATGCCCTCGCAGGGAGGGAATCGGGACGGCGTTGGCTGGGACCTCATCGGCTTCGACCACCGCCACGGTTGGCAACCGCCCTTTGGCTACTACGATCGTGATGCCAACGGAGACCCGTCCCCATGAGCGTCACCTTCCCGACCCGCAAGCCCGTGGACTTCGTGATCGTCGGTTCCGGCGCGGCGGGCGGAGTGCTGGCTGGCGAACTGTCCACGGCAGGCTTCGGCGTGGTGGTCCTCGAGCAGGGACCCTATCGGCGCCCCGAGTCCTTCATTCACGATGAGTGGAACGTCATGTTCGGCGGCGATCTGACGGGACACCCGGCCGGGCCCGACCCCCAGACCTTCCGTCACAGTGCGGGCGAGGAAGCGACAGTCCCCGGCGGTGGCCCCCCGCCAGCGCTGTATGCGCGGATGGTCGGGGGCAGCAGCGTGCATTACTCGGGTAATTTCTGGCGCATGCGCCCGCTCGACTTTAAGGAGCGCTCGCTGCTCGGGGAGATTTCCGGGACGGGCTTCACCGATTGGCCGATCAGCTACGAGGAGCTTGAACCGTACTACACGCGCGTGGATTGGGAGATCGGCGTATCCGGGGCCCCGGGCCCGTTCGATCCGCCACGATCCCGCCCCTACCCGGTGCCGCCGCTTCCCATCAAGTCTTCGGGAGCGCTGTTCGAGAAGGGCGCCCAGCGCCTTGGGCTGCATCCGCAGGTCGCTCCGAAAGCCATCCTGTCGCAGCCGCACAACGGACGGCCGGGATGTATTCACTGCGGCTTCTGTATCGGCTTCGGCTGCGAGGTCAGCGCCAAGTCGAGTGCCTTGGCGACCAGTATTCCCAAGGCGGAGGCCAGCGGGCGCTGCGAGATCCGACCGCTGAGCACGGTGCACCGGATCGCGCTGGATGCCCAGGGGCGGGCTCGCGAGGTCGTCTACTTCGACGGCGATGGCAACGAGCAGGCGCAGCGGTCGCGGGCCGTGATCCTCGCCGCGAACGGCGCCGAGACCCCGCGCATCCTGTTCCTGTCCGAAGGGAATGGTCACGCCGATGGCCTCGCCAATTCGAGCGGTCTCGTCGGCAAGTACCTGATGTTCAACGGCCATCAGAGCGCCCATGCAACCTTCGACGAGCCGCTGAACGAGTACAAGAGCGTTCAGTGCACCCGGATCGTCATGGACTTCTACGAGACCGACCCGGCGCGCGGCTACTACGGTGGCGGTGGTATCGACGCGCGGCCGCTCGTGAATTCGTTCCCTGTGCTGTACGCGACCGGCGGCCTTCCGCCGGACGTGCCGCGCTGGGGCAAGGCGTATCGCGACTACATCGCGCACAACTTCACGCGCAATATGACGATCCTCGCGAACACGACCTCGCTGCCGCTCGAGAGCAATAACATCACCCTCGACCCGAAGCTCAAGGACATGTACGGGCGTCCCGCCGTACGCATGACCTACCGCGATCACGACGACGATCTGGCCATCGGTGAATTCCTGCAGCGCAAGGGCGTGGAGATCATGGAGGCAGCCGGGGCCAACCGCGTCTGGGCCGACCCGATCCAGGCCCAGACCCTGGCCGCTCACCTGCTGGGCACGTGCCGCATGGGCAATGATCCGGCGCGGTCGGTGGTCGACCGGTATCACCGCACCCACGACGTCGCGAACCTCTTCATCTGCGACGGCAGCTCGATGGTCAGCTCCGGGCGCGGTCAGCCGACGATGACGATCCAGGCGCTGGCGTTCCGGGCGGCGGAGCATATCGCCAACTTCGCCCGGGCCGGCGAAATTCCGACCGCGAGCTGACCCATGCGCGCCGACCTGCATGTCCACACCACGGCCTCCGATGGAACGCTTTCGCCGGCCGCCATCGTGGCTCGCGCGGTCGAGCATGGCGTCGAGCTGCTCTCGATCACCGACCATGACACGCTGGCCGCCTACGACGCGCTGCAGGTGCCGAGCGGCCTAACGATGATCACGGGAGTCGAGCTGTCGGCGCGCTGGGATCGGATGACCGTGCACATCGTTGGCCTCGGCGTCGATCGAGCCTCGCCGGCGATGGTCCAGGCCCAGAAAACGCTGCTCGCCGCGCGGGCCGAGCGAGCCGCGCGGATTGCCGAGAAGCTGGCCCCGCTCGGCCTGGACGATCCGCTCGCGGCGGCGCAGAGGCACGCGTGCGGCGCTGCCGTCGGCCGACCGCATTTCGCCTCGGCCCTGGTCGAAGCCGGGATCGTCACCGATGCCGGTGAGGCCTTCCGACGCTACCTGGGGGCCGGCAAGCGTGGCGACGTCGGGCACTTCTGGCCGGAGCAGGCGACGGTGATCGAGTGGATCCTGGCCGCGGGCGGCGTTGCCGTGCTGGCCCACCCACTTCACTATCGAATGACGATGTCCCGGTTGAAGCGCCTGCTGCGCGACTTCGTGGCCCAGGGTGGCTCCGCCATTGAAGTGCTCTCGGGACGTCAGAATGCCGACGAGATTCGCCGGACCACGCTGCTGGCGAGGCAATTCGGCCTCGCAGCCTCCTGCGGTTCGGACTTTCATCGACCTCACCGCTACGGTCCGGAGCTCGGCTGCACCGGTCCGCTGCCCGCGGGTCTCATTCCGGTCTGGGAGCGAATCACGCCATGAGCGACAAACTTGATAGCAAGCAGGACGAGCGCCAGGGCGGCGTCGCCGGGATCGTGCTCGTCGTCGGTTCCCTGCTCGCCATTGCGCTCGGGGCGTACCTGAGCGAAGTGGCGCGCGAGCACCGCTTCGATGGCCAGGGCCCCTGGTGGCTCGCTGGATCCATGGTCGGGATGATCGGTGGCCTGATCGGCGCCGGGTGGTTCGGCTTCCGTCGGCGGACCGCGATCCTGGCCGTCATCAACGCCAACCGCGCTTCGCGGCTCCTGTTCGGGTTGGCGACGATCGTTCTGGGCCTGGGATTCATCGCCGGCGGGGGTTATGCCGTGATCGGCGTCGGCGGCAGCAGTCCGAACAAGCTGGGCGGCGTGGGCGTCGTGGCCGGCGTCGTCGTCGCCTGGTGGGGGCTGAAGCTGATGGTGCGCCGCTCAGAGCCCTGAATCGGGGGCGTTGTTGTCCCCGGCAATCGAACTGCAGCTCCACACCCGAAGTTGATCCCCGAGACTCCTGACGAGCCGCGCCATGGCCCTGGCGCCGCCGCCCGGCGACCGCTGGTCTGCGGCCTCCGCGAAGCTGAATACGCGACTGTCGACGAGGCGCCCCTCCGGCTCCGCGGTCAGCGCGGCCGATACCGTCAGTCGCGCCTCGGACGTCCGGTCGTCCACGAAGATCTGCTCCATGGTCTCGAGCTTCAGGCTCAGCCGGAAGGGCAGCGCGGCCCGCCGGTCGGATTCGGCGACGCCCAGCGCGACGCGCATGTGCTGTTCCAGCAGGGCGCCGGGTGGGGCCGACCAGCGACTGATGGCGAAGGCCCGTGGCTCGACGGACGCGCCGCCTTCCCGATACCACATCGTTTCCCGAGCGAGCATCGGCGCATAGGCGACCTTGTCCAGCGCCAGGCGCCGGGCGCAGGCGGAACGCTCCTCGGCCGGCCGCGGAATGCCGAAGTCGTAGTAGCGAACCGGGTCGGCGACGCGGGGCGTCACCTGGCAACCGGCGGCGCATACGAGCAGCAAGGCAGGCAGCGTCCACCGAATCATGGTCCGTCCTCCTCACCGGGCCCGTAGCTCGGTTTCGGGCTGCCCAGGAGCAGGCTCTGGGGATCGCGCTGGATCGTCTGGGCGAGATCCGCAAGCTGGTCGAGGGTCAGCCGCAGCGTCTCGAGCGTCTCCTCGACCTCGGCGAGCGTTCCGCCCTGCATGGCGAGCAAGAGCCGATCGAGGGACCGGGTTGCGCCCGTCATGGTGGTGATCAGCTCGTCGAGGCCCGCGGTCTGCGTGGTCACGCTATCGGCAGCGCCGCCGATCTGGTCCATGGCCGCGGTGAAACTCTCCAGCGCCGGCGGCAAGCGTTCGAGCGACGCGGGCAGGTCCGCGAGCGAGCTTTCCAGCTGATCCTCCAGCGCGATGAAGCGGGTGACCGCGATTTCCGCGTTCGCGAGGATCGACTCAATCCTGGCCCGGTTCTCCTCTCCCGAGAGCGTCTTCAGGTTTCTCGCCAGCGCTTCGAATTCGCCGAGAGCGGACTCGACCGCATCGGTGAGTCGCTCGACGACCTGCAGGCGCAAAGGAATGAGCGCAGGGCGCTCTTCGGAACTGGCGAGGCGGTTTCCGAGGCTCCCGTCGTTGTAGAGGGTCAGGTCGTATTCGACGGTGATCCCGCGCAGCTTGAGCTGGGCGTAGGTGTTTTCGCCCAGCGGGACGTCGGCGAGAACGTCGATCAGGATTCGCACCCGGTCATAGTTTCCGGGAACGAAGCCGATCTCGCGCACCGTCCCGACCTCGACACCCTTGTAGTAGACGCGCGACCGGACGTCCAGGCCCTCGATCGACTGCCGGGTCTCGACGAGATAGGGCACGCTCGGCGGCTGCCGGTCGCCGAACAGAAGCACCGCACCCGTCAGCAGCACGCTCGCCAGAACGACGAAGAGGCCGGTCTTCAGCGCATGGGAGTCGGATTCCATCAGCCGTCCCGGAAGTAGTCCTTGATGAAAGGATGATCGACCTGCCGGACCGCTTCAACCGGACCGAGGGCGATCAGCTTGCGGTCTGCGAGCACGGCGACCCGATCGCTGACGGCCTCGAGCGTCTCTCGATCATGGGTGATCATCACGACCGTGAGCCCAAGGGAGGCGCGCAGCTCGGCGATCAGCGCCACGAAGCGCCGGGCCGAAAGCGGGTCAAGGCCGGAGGTTGGCTCGTCAAGGAACACGAGCTCGGGATCGCGCGCGAGCGCGCGCGCGAGCGCCGCCCGCTTGATCATGCCGCCAGAGAGGTCTGCCGGCAGGCGTTCCCCGTCCACCGGCTTCAGGCCCGCCAGGAACAGCTTCAGGTTCACGATCGGGCGAATGAGGTCGCGCGGGAAGCCGTCCAGCTCACGGAGCGGAAAGCCGACGTTCTCGGCGACCGTCAGCGCGGTGAAGAGCGCGCCGTGCTGGAACAGGACACCGGAGTGCCGGGCCGTGGTGCGGCTGCGCTCGCGGACGCCGCCGGTGAGCGGTTCGCCGAAGACCTCGACCGTTCCCGCTGTCGGGACCCGGAGGCCGATCATGCAGTTGAGCAGCACGGTCTTGCCGCTGCCCGATCCGCCAACGACGCTCAGTACCTCACCGGGACGGACCTCGAGGTCGATGCCGTTGTGGACGACATGGTCGCCGAAGCGGTTCACGATGCCGCGGACCGCGATCGGGGCGGGCGTCTTCCCGGCGCCCGCTGTCACGGTAGCGACCGGAAGAGGATGGCGAAGATCGCGTCCAGGAGAATGATGCTGCTGATCGCGAGCACGACCGACCGGGTCGTCTCCTGGGCCAGGCTCTGCGTATTGGCCTGCGCGGACAGCCCGGCATGGCAGGCGATCAATCCGATCGACAGGCCGAAGATCACGGCCTTGAAGAGCCCGATCAGGAGGTGGCCGAGGGGCACGTCGTTGGCCAGGCCAGCGATGAACGTTGCCGGCGCGAGATCGAGTTCGACCCAGCCGGAGACCATGCCCCCGAGAAGCGCCGCGATGTTGGTGCAAACCACGAGCAGGGGCAGGGTGATCGCCAGCGCCAGCGTGCGAGGCAGGACCAGGCGAAGCGAGTGCGAGATCCCGAGCGCGGAAAGCGCATCGAGCTCCTGCGTCAGACGCATGGCGCCAAGGCCCGCGGTGATGGCCGAGCCGGAACGACCCGCGATAACGATTGCCGCCAGCATGGGCCCGAGTTCCCGCACGACGCCGATGCCGAGGATCAGCGGCAAGAATGATTCGGCCCCGTACTGCCGGAGCTGGAGGGAGGACAGGTAGCTCAGGACAATGCCGATCAGGACCCCAACGACGCAGACGATCGGCAGCGCCGTGACGCTGGTCCGGTAGGCCGCGGCCGAGAGTTCACGCCACGGCATGAGCGCCGGGCGCCGGGCCACCAGGAGGAGATCAAGAACGAAACGCCCCAGGACCTGCAGCACCCCGGGCGCGGTCTCCAGCCAGCCCGGTCCGGTGCCACCGCGATCGCGCCGACCGGCATGGTGGAGTTCCTCGGGACCCAGCTCGGCCAGCCGATCGAAGATCGTCTCAGCGTGTCCTGGCAGTTGCAGACGCGCCGGGCGCCGCTGACCCCAGCGCTGCCACAGCAGCACCGCGGTCGCCGTATCGAGGCGCTCGACATCCCCCAGATCCCAGGTGACCGCATCCGACTCCCGGTCTCCTAGGGCCGCGGCGAGGTCGCGCCGGGCGTCGGCCACGTCCTCGGGATCAAAGCGGCCCGCCAGGCGGATGCGATCCGTTCCCTCAAGTGCGATCATCGCCGACATCGTACACGGGCGAAGGCCCCCGCAAATGATCGGAAGCGACATGAGCAATGACACCCAGACCGCCCGCCTCGAGGATCTGGAGGCGCGGATCGCCTTCCAGGAGCGGACCATCGAGACCCTCAGCGACGCCCTGGCGGCCCAGCAGGTGACGATCGAGGCGCTGCGCCGCCAGCTCGATCATCTGAGCGTGCGCTTTCGCGACATGTCCGACACGCTTTCCAACATCGACCCGTCGCACGAGCCGCCGCCCCACTACTGATCGATTCGCGGCCTGCGCGGCGCAGGGTGCGCCACCTCGTGCCTGAGGTGGTCCGCTCCGATCTTCAGCGTGACGAACAGGACCTGTCCGCGCTCCGTAGTGGTAGCCAGCCCGTCAGCGACCAAGACAAGGAGCACGCCTGACGGAGCCGGAAGCACCCCGATCAATCCGGCGCGCGCTGGCGCCGCTCGTAGGGGCTGATCATCAGTACCCGGTATCGATCGGCCTCCTCGTGCCGGCCCAGTCCGTCGAGGGCGGCGACGAGCTTGCCGGCGATATACCGTCGCCACGGCCCCTCGTGATCGGACCCTGTCCTCGACTCCAGCGCGGTTGCGAGTCTGGCGATGCAGGCATCGTTTGCTTCGATGCATGCGGCGGCGCCCTCGAGCCCGTGCAGGAGATACGTCCAGGACGGCTCGAGCATCACGAGCGTCCGGGCGTCGTCGAGGATGGTCCTCGCACCGTCCGGATCGCCCTCCTCGACGCGAACGGCTGCCTTCACCGCGAGGAAGTAGAAGCCGCGATGATCGGCATTGGCGCGATCGAGCTCGTTGACCCACAGCTGCCATCGCTCTTCACGCTCACCGCTGGAAATCAGGGTGTGCACGAGCCCGGCAACACGCGGGGCCCGGAGCATCGGTGAAGTGGCCACCGCCAGCGACCGTTCATAGGCGTCGATCGCGGCCCCGAGGGCGCCGTAGCCATGGTTCAGGGACCCGCGCTCCGCGGCCACCCACGACTCGGCCCAGGGTGCTCCGCTGGCAAGTTCTCTGCCGCGATCCAACCAGGCCTGCGCCTCATCGTATTCGCCGCGGTCCTGGAGGATTTCGGCGACAACCGTTGCCGGCACAATTCGGTCGGTGCGAGCTTCAGCGCTCTCGCTGGAAACCCACCAGTCGCGCGCTACTTGAAGGGCCTCATCCCTTCGTCCGATCTCGCTGAGCGCCGAGGCATAGGCCCGAAGCCAGCCTGGAAGCTCGTAGGACCAGAGTGCGGGATCCTTGCGGACCACGGGGAGGACCTCGCTGAAGAGCTCGATAGCTTCGGCCTCGCCGTCGGCGTACGCGCTCAGCTTTGCCAGCTGGCCCTTGGCCTGGAGCATCCAGGTCTCGTCGTAGGCATCTCCCTGCGCTGTGAGCAACGCGACCAGCGCGCGCGCGTGCTCGAGTCCTTCGGCGTCCCGATCCTTCCGGTAGGCCAGTTCGACCTTCGCGCGAAGGATCTCGATGTCGAGATCGATCTGCTCGAAGTCGAAGGGACGACTGCCCCAATTCCAGGACTCGAACGCGTTCTGCTCCTCCAGCCAGGCGACCAGTGCCTCGGTCGCGGCGATATCGACGTCAGTCCAATACCGCAGGGCGGCGGTGAAGTAGGTGCTGGCGGATTCCCAGCCGAGTCCGAAGTGCGATTGACCGACCACGCGTCCGAAACGCTCCGTCGCGTCGGTGACGTAGCCGGCATAGTCGAGGCCGCTCCCCGGAGCGACGAACCGGTGGACCCCGTTGAGCGTGACGAAGTATTCGTTCGCCAGCCTGTCGGTGTCGGACATCCCCTTGAACTCCGCGTACAGGCCCTGGAAGAGGAGCATCGCGAGCACGATGAATGCCACCGCAACGCGATGGCGTCGGAGGAATTTTCGGCCCGTGTAGGTCCAGGATCGCGGCTTGGCCTTTACCGGTCGATTCTCGAGGAATCGCGACAGGTCGGCCTCGAATTCGGCGACGCCTTCATAGCGATCCTCACGGCGTTTCTCGATCGCTTTCATGACGACCGCGGAAAGGTCGCCCCGGATCGCCTTGCGCAGCTGCTTGGGCTTCAGCGAACGCTTCGTCGCCACGTGGGCGGTCTTCGTCTTGACCGACTTCAGGCGGGCAGCGAGGGACGGCCTCTCCTCGTAGCGGACGACGCGCAGGATTTCGTCGAAGGCCTTGCCCGAGAACGCTGCCTTGCCGAAGGGCGGGAAACCGACCGTCAGCTCGTAGAGAACGACGCCCAGCGCGTAGACATCGGTCCGCGTATCGACGTCGAGGGCATCGCGGACGGCCTGCTCGGGGCTCGTGTAGTCGGGCGTGCCGATGAATACGCCGTGCTGCGTGTGCAGCGTCAGCTCGGTCAGGCGCTGCTGCGTGGACTTGGCGACGCCGAAGTCGATGATCTTGACGACGGGTCTGCCGTCCTTTTCCGCGACGAGGATGTTGGCGGGCTTGAGGTCGCGATGGATCAGCCCCTTCTGGTGCGCATGGCGAACGCCCTGGCAGACCTGCCGGAACAGCGTGATCCGAGCGCGGATGCTCAGGCGCTGTCGATCGCAGTAGACCGTGATCGGGACCCCCGGGACATGCTCCATCACGAAGTACGGCCGACCGCGGGGCGTAGCGCCCGCGTCGAATACGGCCGCGATGTTCGGATGCGACATGAGTGCCAGTGCCTGGCGCTCGGCCTCGAAGCGGGATAGCACCTCGCGCGTATCCATGCCGAGCTTGATCACCTTGATGGCGACCTTTCGGGTGACGGGCTCGCGCTGCTCGGCCAGAAACACGGCCCCCATCCCGCCCTCGCCCAGCTTCTGGAGGAGTCGGTAGGGGCCAATGGCGTCACCGGCGCTGAAATCGAGGGGTGATGCCGGTTTCGCGGTTCGCCGCGCCAGCTCCGAGGTGACGGCTTCCTCGAGAGTCCTGTCACCGCCGCAGGCACGCTCGATCCAGGCCTCCCGCTCGTCAGCAGGAAGCCGAAGCGTGGCTTCGGCAAGCTCCTGGATGCGCGCTTCGCTCAACGACCGCATTCCCGTTCCCTCGAATGCCATATTCGGTCACGGGCATGCTTCGGTCCAGTCTCCGCTGCCTGGGTGAGCGTCCTGCGTCACCGCCGCGACACGGAGAGTCCTCGAAGTCGGTCCCCGGCAGGGCACATCATCCCGCTCGGAGATCAGGCTGGGTCTTCGGCCAATGCCGCGTCCACGAGGCCGTTGAAGGTCTCGAGCGCGCCTTCGAAGCGGCCGAACAGCAGATCTTCATTGGCCCCGCTGGAAAGCCCGGCCTGGATCGATTCGCCGATCGTGAAGTCCTCGGCGAGGGTCGTCATCGTGATCGCCTGATTTCGCTCCCAATGCTCGGCCTGGCCCGCATTGATCTCGCTGGCGGGCGCCAGCGTGGCGATCCGCAGGCGCGTTTGGGCGGCGGAAACGGGCGTCATCCAGATCCACGCGATGTGGTCCTGCATGACCAGCAGCTGGGTGTTGGGAAACAGCGAGTAGAGCACGTTGGCATGGGTCCGGATGTCCCATTCGGCCTCGGGCGCCTCGGCGAGACCGGCCACGGATTCTCGCGGGAGGATCGAGCGCAGATGGCGGCCGAAGGCCCGGTAGCTCGAGAGGTTGTCCATGAAATGGGGGCCGATCGTGTTCCGGTGCGTGACCTTGAAGTGGTAGGCCTCGATGCCGCCCTCGACCAGCAGCTTCCAGTTAGCCGCGCAGTCGAGGTCTGCGGTGGCGGCGATGCCGTGGTTTTCGAGGTCGAGCCAGGCGAGCTCATCCTCGAGCGCCGCGAAGTTCTCATCGAAGCGACCGTCCGCGCCGGGTGTTCCGACGATCCAGATGAAGCCGAGGCGCTCGGCGACGGGTAGCTCGCGCAGCCCGCGCGACGCCTTGTCGATGCCGGGGAACCCCTGTTTCTCGTGTGGAATCGCCCGCAGCTGGCCCGTATTGCGGTAGGTCCAGGCGTGGTACGGGCAAGAAAATGCCGATCGGCAACCCCGTTCCTCGTGCACGAGTCGCGCGCCGCGGTGCCGACAGACGTTGAGAAATGCGCGCACCTGGCCAGTCTTGTCGCGCGTGAGCAGCACGGGCAGGTCGGCGATCGACCGGGTGAGGAAGCTGTTCGGTTCGGCCAGCTCGCTGGCGTGCGCGGCCACCAGGGGATGCCGGCGGAAGATCCGCTCCCGCTCCCGCTGGAACTGCAGGTCGCCATAGCGATCCGCGGGGGAACGCGTGGGCTTATCGTCGAGAAAGGCGGAGCCGGAGCCCTTCAGGTCGATGAGCTCACGCAGCAGCTCGATGGAAGTGGTGCGATCCATGGTGGTTCTCCCCGGCAGCATCTGCCCTTACCGACTGGTAAGAAAGCTTACTTACCACTCGGTAAGGCGTCAAGGTTTCGGGGGGTCGGTCGGTTCTGCCGGCAGCGCCGTGACGGGGGCGCGGCGTCGCTCAGATCGCGTCGCCGGCTTCGGCCTCCTGGAGCTTGCGCAGAAGGTCACGGTTGAGTTCGCTGCTGTCGCCGCCCCCGAACACGATGGCACCGGAGCTGTAGGTCGTGCCGAAGGTTTCGGCTGCGCCATGGACCTGACTGATTCCGGAGAGCAGGAACTCCGGAGTCAGGCTGCCGAGCGGATGGATGAAGACGCTGAAAAGCATGTCCTGTGCGATCGCGTAGCGGGCGTCGAGGGCGGAATCGAAGTTGGCCTGGAGCATTCGCAGCCAGGTCTCCGGCGGCAGCGCGTCCGCGCGGATGATCGGTGTCATGATTCGCATGCGATTCGCGCCGGCGTCGGCGACGACGAGGATGCTCCGCTCCTGAATCGTGAGCTGCCAGTTCGCGTTTTCATGGCGCAGCTCGCTATCCAGGCGCCGCAGGATCCCATCGAGCCGATCGACGGTCATGGCCGTCGGCGCCGTCGCTGCGCCCGGGCTCGTCTCCGCCTCCGGTGCCGGCGTTTCCTGGGCGCAGGCTGTGAGGGTCAGGGCCAGCAGCGCTGGCAGGATCATGATGCGGATCGACATGGGGCGGCGCTCTTGTTGGGGTTCCTCGGAGTTGACCGGGACGACCGCCGATCGCTCGCAACAAGCGATGATTGTCCGTGGGCTCCCGTCAGGGCGTTTCCGGACTCATGGCCACCCTCTTGCGAATCCGGGCCTGCGTGTACGCGTCGGAGGACAGGGGATGTCCCGGCCGAACTTCCCGTCCCGCACCGTCACCTTCCGGTCTGAGCCACCGCCATCCAACGCGACTTCCCCGGCAGCCGCGCGGCGCGGAGCCGCGTTCGATCCATCGGCGGAAGCGGTCAGGCGTAGCGCCCGGATCGGCGCTTCAGCCGGGCGTCTCGGTCGACGACGGGTCCGGGCGCATGACGAGATGTGCCAGTCCGCCGGCCGCAATCAGGTCTGCTTCGAGGAACGGTCGGCAGAGGAGGTATCCCTGGACCGCCGGGCACCCGAGCGCCCGCAGCTCCTCGAGCTGAGTCTGCGTCTCGATACCCTCGGCGATCACGAGAACGCCCAGGTCGCGTCCGAGCTCGATGATGCGGCTCAGGATCTCGATGCCGCGACCGCGCGTGGCCAGGCGCGTCACGAACAGCCGGTCCAGCTTCAATGCGTCGACCGGGAGATCCTGCAGGTAGCCGAGGGATGAGTGGCCGGCGCCGAAATCGTCGATGCCGAAGGCGATCCCGAGCTGCCGCAGCTGATGCATCTGGTCGAAGGTGGCTTCCGAGCGATCGAGGAGGTGATGTTCGGTGATCTCGAGCAGCAGGTTGTCGTGTTCGCCCAGGCGCCGCGACGCCCGGTCGATCCGATCCCGGCTCTGCGCCGAACCCAGCTCGAGCGGCGATACGTTGGCGTGCAGCGTGATCGGCCCTTCCCCGACGAGCTTGGCCGCGCGCCAGCGTTGCAGCGTGCTGCTGGCGTGCTCCATGACCTGGCCGTCAAGGGCACCGAGCAACCCGAGGTCCTCGGCGACGTCGAGGAACCGGTCGGGCGTCAGCAACCCCTCGGTGGGGTGCTGCCAGCGCGCCAGCGCCTCGAGGGCGACGACCTCACCCGAGGCCAGATCGAAGATGGGCTGATAGGCCGCGACGATTTCCCGCCGTTCGAGGGCGCGCCGGAATTCGGACTGACGCCGCAGGCGATCACGGGCCAGATCGCGCATGGAGGGATCGAAGCTGGTCACCGTTCCCGGGCCGTGGGCGCGGGCACGGTTGCGCGCGGTCAGGGCGTCCGACAGCATGTCTGCCCCCGAACGGTAGCCCTCGAGGCCCGCCACCAGGCCGATGGACGCATCGACGAAAATCTCGTGTCCGTCGACCCGCACCGGCTGTACCAGCTGCAGCAGCAGGTTCTCGGCGCGATGTTGCGCCGCCGCGACGTCGCCGGTCGTTTCCGTGGCCAGCGCCAGCTGATTTGGGCCGACGCGTCCGAGAACTTCGCCGGGTCCAAGGGTGGGAGCGATGCGTCCGACGACGGCGCCCAGCACGGCCTCTGCGGCCCCCTCGCCCAGGCTCCCGGCGATCAGATCGAGGCGATCGGGCTCGATCAGCAGCACCGTGAGCGGCGCTTCCGAGCGTCGGGCGCGGAAGAGTCGTCGCTCCAGCAGCAGCAGAAAGCCCGGTCGATTGCGCAGCCCCGTTGCCCGGTCGATGTAGATCTGGCGATAGCGTAGCCGTCGCGCGACAACGAGCAGAGCAACCGCGCCGGCGATCGCCGCGCCGGCACTGAGCCGGAACCACGTCGTCGTCCAGACCGGCGCCGGAATGCGCAATGCAGGCGACGGGAACGGTTCGCTCCAGGGGCCGTTCCGGAAGCGGGCCCGAGCCTCGAACCGAAAGGTGCCCGCCGGCAGGCTGGCAAAACGCTGTTCGCCGATCCGATTCGGGGATGCCGCGCGCCATGTCGAGTCGAGGCCTACCATGCGGGTTTCGACCTACCGGTTCATCGTCGAGGAGCGAGATCACGCGGTACTGGACCGTCAGGTCCCGATCTTCGGGGCCCAGCCGCGGCAACGCCGCCGGCGCGAACGGCGCTGCACCGATCTTGATCGCAGCCAGCTCGATGGTCGGCGCATCGGTGTCCCGGGTCGAGTCGAGCCGCGGTTGGTACCGCGACAGTCCCGTGCTGGTGCCGATCCAGACGCGACCGGCGATGTCCTGGACGAGCGCATCGCGATTCGTCTCGTAGCCGGCAAGCCCATGTCTGACCGTCAGCTGTCGAAGGCCGGCGCCGTCGCTCACGAACGCGCCGTCGTCGGTACCGAGCCAGAGTTCGCCTGCGGCCGTTTCCATCAGCCCATAGACCGGGCGCGGCATCGTCTTGCCCCCGAGCTCGCCGGGAACCAGGCGATCGTCGACCATCGTCATCAGACCACCGCCGGTCCCGACCCAGACTGCGCCGTTGTGGTCCTCGAGAACGGCGTAGAGCAGGTTGGTCTCGCGTTCCGCCGATGCGACGAGCCGGGGAGCAGCATCCGGTTCGATCACCAC
>JBCCZC010000008.1:0-35230 GCA_039188505.1 Pseudomonadota bacterium
CGACCAGACTTTGGCTGATCTGGGCGCGAGTTTCGTTCCCTACGGCGCGATCTACGTCGCGTTGCTCGGGCCCGACGGAGCGGTGACAACGCTCGAGCAAACGCCGCAGCCGACGCCCCCCTGCGCTGGCGCCGTCAACCGATGCCAGGTCATCGCCGAAGTGGATCGCCCGGGCTTCTTCCTCTTCGACGTGGGCCTGGGTCCCGATGACGATCCCTCGACCTGGGCCCTGGAGGTTCGCGGCAACACCGTGAACGGATTCGTCGGCGGTGGCATTCTGCTCGCCGACGCGGGCACGCCTGGGTTCGTCAGCTTCGACAAGGGCGCGGGTTCCATCACCCTGGGTGTCGAAGAGTACCTGGGTCGCCTTGACGCTTTGGACGTCACGCTGCTGCGGATCGATCTCGGGAGCGGCAGTCGGACCGCGGTCTTCGGCCCGGAGCCGCTCCTCGTGGGAGAGCGGACCACGCTTGAAGGCATCGATCCCGGCTTCTATGCGGCCGAGGTGCGGTCCCCGCCCGGCTCGCCCGAGACCCTCTTCGGGCTCGAGCTCAACGGGGACCGGGTCACGCTGAGCGGCTACGGCGGCGAGATCACGTCCGAGGCCAGCGGCTTCGTCGGATTGTTCGGTACCTTCTCGAACTACCGGATCGAGTTCGGAGCGAGTCGCCCGACGATCTCGATCGACTATCTCACGCCTGCCGGTGACTTTGTCCCCTACTACCCGCGTCAAGCCGCTCCGCCGCCAACGGCTGTCGGCACGCTGACGCCGCTGCTGGATCAGAACGGCAACCGGCGCCTCCATCGCATGCTTCAATCCAATGCCGTCAGCGGAAACGGTCGCTATCTGGCGTTTGTCGAAGTCGAGGCGGATCGAAACCTAAGTCGCCGCAGCTGGCTGACACTGACCGATTTCTCGAACAACCAGAGCCAGACCATCCCGCTGGCCGGCACGGCCCTCGATACGGTCGAGCGAGAGAGCGCCAGGAGCGAGGTCATCGGCGTTTCTTCAGACGGGCAATCCATGCTGGTGCGATCGCGCAGAAGTCCGGCGTCCGATCGGTTCACGCACTATGAACTGCCAGCGGTCACGCCGGGCGCAACCATTGAGGTACCCGAACTCCAAGCGGCCAACCTGGTTGCCCTGCTCGACAACGACCAGCTGGTCGTGGAAGGTCTTCCGATCGCGAAGGGAAGGCGGATCGCCTCGGAACTCTATCTGCTGGACTTCGCGACCGGCGAACGCCGGCTGGTCGGCATGGTGCCCAGCCACACGGGAGTCGGCCAGACGCAGCGCCGCGTGTCCGGTAACAGCCAGGGCATCGTGGCCGTCATCAACTCGACAGCGCTCTGGGTTGAGCGCATCGATGTTCGTACGGGCACCGCCGACAGGTACCAGCTCACGCCCCCTCAGCAAACCCCCGACGCGGTAATCCAGCTCGAAGACGTGGCGCTGCGACCTGACGGCGCAGCAGTGCTCCTCACCGTGACCGAACGGTTCGGGAATCTGGCGGGGATCGTCCGGTCGCGGATCTTCGAATACGAGTTCGATGCCGGTACGTGGCGCGAGATCGCGCCGTCCACCGATCCGCTCGAGCCTCATCAGGTCCGACCGCGCTACGCCCTCGATGGCGAGGCGACGTTCTTCTCGCGGGAGATCATCGGACCGCTCCCCGACGGCGGCTTTCGCCACCTTCCCCGGGAGCTGATGCGCAACACTGATGGGTGCGTCGAGCGGACGTGGCCGATCAGCAGCGAATTCGTCACGCCGCGGATCCTGGGCGGCGATGGCTCGGTCCTCTCATCGCTGACTGTCGAAAGAGCCGCAGGCGTGCGGGCGGCCATGCCGGATCTCTATCGCTGGGCGCCGGAAGCGTCGACCTGCGACCCGGGCCGATGAGACGGGTCGCATGGCATCCCGAAGATTGCCGCGGCGAGCGGTGCTTTGAGCTCTATCAGCGCCTTTTCTGGTCAGACAGCTATTCTCCCGCCGCTTCCCCGGCGGCCGGGACTACCTCGATCGCGTAGCGCGTCTCGGCCTTGAGGAACTCGCTCGCCAGGGCGGTGAGCTCATCAGGCGTCACCGCCTCGATGCGCGACCGCGATTCACGGTGGATGTCCAGCACTTCCGGCCGGCTCTGGCTGGCGCTCAACACCGCGAGCCAGTAGGGATTGGTCTCGAGGCTCGTCTCCAGTCCTTCGAGGAGCGGCTGGCGCGCTCGCAGTAGCTCGTCCGCCGTCACCGGCTGCTCGCCGATGCCCTCGATCACGGCAGCCAGCGTCGCCACCATGCGCTCGGTCTCGCCGGCCTCGACCTCCGACTGGACGCCGAAGTAGCCGTAGCCGGCATAGAGTCGCGAAGCGACGCTCGTGACCCCCGGCGAGTAGCTCGCGCCGAGGTTCTCGCGCACCTCTTCCGTAACCCGCAGCTGGGCCACCCGCTGGAGCAGCCTGAGCTGCTGTCGGCGTGCCTCGTCGAGGCCGTCACCGGTCGGCCAGAAGACCGCGAGAAGAGCCTGGTTCGGCTGGCCGCGATGCGTCAGGCGAAGGGAGGCAGGGTCGGGAAATGCAGCCCCCGTGAGGGCCTCAAACGCAACCGGGGGCGGCCGCTCGGGCAAGGCGCCTGCCGTGCGCGCTACGGCCTCGATGATCGCCTGCGGTTCGAGGTCTCCAACCGCGGTGATCTCGATCGGAGCGCCGGCGAGAATCGGGGTCAGAAACCCCTGCATCTCGGCAACGGTGCGCGCCTCGAGGACGGCCCGGGCGGGCACGCCGTAGCGCACGTCACCCGAGCGGAGCAGCCTGGCCAGATCGCGCCGCAGGACACCGCCCGGCGTTGCGTCGATGGTGTCGTAGATGCCGTCGATCACTCGCAGGTACTGCGCGTGCGCCTCGGGACGCCACCCCGGCGCCACCAGAAAGGCCGTCCAGAGGCGCAGCTGCAGCGCCACGTCCTCGGGCGTCGTGGCGCCGCTGAAGCTGAACACCGACTCGCCCAGGCTGGCGTTGATGGACACCGCCCGGCCAGCGATCAGGCGCTGGATCTCGTCGGCGCTGTGCGCCTCGAGTCCACCGGCGACGTAGGAAAAATTGACGAGGCTGTCCAGCCCCGCAAGCCCGTCGGGAAGCGCGGCCTTGCCGCCGCCCAGTCGCATGCTCAGCAGGACCTGGTTGTCCTTGAAGTCGGTCTGCTTGAGGTTGAGGCGCACGCCGTTGGCGAAGGTAAGCTGCTCGGCGCCGAGATCGTCGATCGCGCTTCGATCGGTCACCGCGCCCGGTTCGCCAAAGGACTCATAGGCCAGCGTTCGCGCGCCCCCGTCCGCCGGCGGTTCTACCGACACGGCTTTGCTATCCGCCCAGGCCTGGATCAGCGCGGTTGCTTCGGGGGCCTCTTGGGCGGTCGCGAAATGGATCAGCGTATCGTCCCCGATCCAGTCGTCCCGCAGGGCGGCCAGAAGTTCGTCGAGGCCGATGGTCGCCACCTGGGCCTCGAAGTTGTCGCGGTTGGCCGCCGGATGGGTGAACACGCGATCCTGGGCAAGACTGCCCGTGATTCCCTGGGCGAGGCCCGGGGTCGTGCGCGTCGCGGCCGCTTCCGCGGCGTTGCGCAGGGCCGTGCGAAAATTGGCCACCTGCTCGGTCAGCTCCGCTGCCGTGAAGCCGTGGATCAAAGCGCGCCGGAGCTCCCGCTCGATGACGCCCACGGCCTCCGGCCAGCGCCCCGGCTGCAGGGCGAAATCCGCGGACGAGATCTCGGCCGTTTCGGCGACGCTCGAGACGCCGTAGCCGCCACCGAGGAAAGGCGCGTCGGCCTCCCGGGCCAGGGCGACGATCCGCCGGTTCAGGGCGCCATAGGCCAGCGCGTCGACGAGCCCTTCTCGCCGGGCTGCGACCGAGTCGGGTCGTTCCCGCCAGGGCCGGACGAGGCTGAAGCTGATCCGCTCGGTAACGCCGGCGTCGCTGAAGATCCGGGCCGATACCGTCCGCTCGGCGGGACCGCCGCGCTCCGGCTCGACGCCGGGTTCGCCGACGCCCTCCCAGTCACCGAAAACGCGCTTGATCCGGGCCTCGATGTCGTCGATTTCGAGGTCGCCAACGACGACGAGCGCCGCCCGTTCGGGGCGATACCAGGCCTGGTAGAGGTCCACGAAGCGCTGCCGCGGCGCGTTCTCGATCACGTCGAGGTCGCCACCGACGTCGCGGGCGACCACCCGCATTCCCGGCAGCAGGTAGCCCAGCTCGTCGCGGCGGGCGCGGTAGGCCGGCGAATCCCGCGATCGCAGCTCGCTGGCAATAACACCGCGCTCGCGGTCAATGGCGTCGGCACCGAAGGTGACGTTGCCGGCGACCTCCCGGAGAAGGAACAGCGCCGTGCCCAGCGTCTCGTCATCGACGCGGGGCAGCTCGAGCTGGTAGACCGTGCGCTCGAGGCCCGTGGAGGCATTCGTATCCGGACCGAAGGCCAGTCCCAGGCGCTCGAGGATCTTGACCATTTTCCCCTCGGGCACATTCGTCGTGCCGTTGAAGGCCATATGCTCCACGAAATGAGCGAGACCGCGCTGGTCGTCGTCCTCCATGAGCGAACCAACGCCGATGAGCAGGCGCAGCGATGCGGTTCCTGGCGGCGTGTCGTTGGCCATCAGCGCGTACCGCATGCCGTTGTCCAGCACGCCGTAGCGAACCGCGGAATCCGGCTTCAGGTCACTACGTTCATGCGCAAAGGTTGCCGTCTCGGCGACGGCAATCGGGGCCAGCAGGAGCAGCAGCGAAAGAAGAAACAGCCGGTTGGGCATCGGAAATTCCATCGTCGAAGCAGCGCACCATGGTGCGGGTGTAAGCGGCTCTTGGCAACGGGGACGGCCCAATCTCACAGGGCTGCAACATGGCGTTGCTACAAGGGCACCTTTCCCCGGTAGAGCTCCCCATGCCCGACCGTCCAACGCACCAGCTGTCGCCGCTGGAAACCCTGAATTTCCTGGTGACCAACCGGATCCCGCGGCGCTGGTCGACGCTCTTCATGGGCTGGTTCAGCCGCATCGAGCGTCCGCTCGTCGCCCGCCTGTCGATCGCGATTTGGCGGGCCTTCGTCGACGATCTCCGCCTCCAGGAGGCCGAGGCGACAGACTTCCCGAGCATGCATGCCTGCTTCACGCGGCGCCTGAAGTCCGGCGCGCGCCCCGTCGATACCGATCCCGCCGTGCTGACCAGCCCCTGCGATGCCGTGGTCGGCGCCTACGGCGCGATCGAGGACACGACGCTGTTTCAGGCCAAGGGCTTTCCATACACGCTCGAGGACCTGCTCGGCGATGCGTCCCTGGTCGATCGCTATCGAGGCGGCCACTTCATCACGCTGCGCCTGAAGAGCAGCATGTACCACCGCTTCCACGCCCCCGCGGACTGTCAGCTGGCCGAGGTGAACTACATCTCCGGCGACACCTGGAACGTCAACCCGATCACCCTCAGGCGCATCGAGCGACTCTTCTGCCGGAACGAACGGGCAGTGCTCGATCTGGAGCTGCCCTCGGGCGACCACATCGCCCTCGTGCCGATTGCCGCAATCCTCGTCGCGAGTATCCATATGGACTGCCTGCCGGAAACGCTCGACCTCCGCTACGACGGACCCAACCGGATTCCCTGCGACGCGGCCTTTTCCCGCGGCGATGAGATGGGCTATTTCCAGCACGGCTCGACGATCGTGATGCTGGCTCCGCGTCGTTGCGCGCCGTGCGCCGGCGTCGTCACCGGCGAGATCGTCCGGGCTGGCCAGGCGCTGCTGCGTCATCCTGACATTTCCCTGTAATCGCCATCACACAAAGGCGCCGTAGCTTTGCCGCTTTTGAAACCCACCACAGAGGGAGACGCCTCATGACGTTTCTGGAAGAGTTGCGGGAACAGCGCTGGGACGATCATCGCTACTACCATCACAGCCGCGTCAACCAGTCGTTGCACCTGCAGAGCGCGTTGAGTTTTCTCACCGCCTACGCGCTTCTGGCCGTCAACCCGGTTGCCTCGGCCCTGCTCGGCTGGATCGTCGCGATGTGGTCTCGACAGATCGGCCACTTCTTCTTCGAGCCGAAGGGCTATGACGAGGTCAACGAGGCGACGCACGAGCACAAGGAGGACATCAAGATCGGCTACAACCTGCGCCGCAAGGTTGTCCTGCTCGGCATCTGGGCCGCCCTGCCCTTCGCTCTGTACGTCAATCCGAGTCTCTTCGGCCTGTTTGCGCCGCATTCGACGGGCAGCGAGTACGTGCACAACCTCGCCGTCGCCTGGCTCTGGCTCGGCGCCTTCGCCATCCTCTTCCGGACGATCCAGCTGGCGATCACGCAGGACCTGAGGACCGGCCTCGTGTGGGTCACGAAGATCCTCACCGACCCGTTCCATGACGTGAAGATCTACCACAAGTCGCCGCTCTACCTGCTGCGCGGTGAGCTCATCGATCCGATGACGCACACGCACCGCTGATCGATCTGCGCCGACCCGGAACCCCTCCGGGCCGGCTAGGCCGCCGCCTTCAGGTCGCGACCGACCTGCCCGCGTTCGCTCGCTCATCGCCGGCCCGCCGGCGTCCTCCGAGCCGTGCCCGCAGCAGCTCGCGGGCGATCCGGCGCTTGATCGCCCGGTTGGTAAGCGCTGGCCCCTGCCACCACCAGCCGTCGGACGCCATCCGGGTCGCCGCGAGGACCATCTTTTCCACGACGCGGTCGAAGTCCTCGTCGCTGTAGTTGTGGCTGAAGATGAATCGCCCCGTGCCCACCCAGCTCAGCAGCAGTCCCCGGTCGCTGAGGTAGTACTGGTACATCCAGTTGTACCGGCTGGGCGCAACGTAGTAGGTCGTGAAGACGGAGATCATGTTGGCCACCCGCACGGGCAGGCCCGCGGCCGCCATCCGCTGGTTGATGAGCGCGGCGCGCGCATCCCAGCGCTCGTCCAGCCCCTCGTAGGTCGCAGCGATCGCCGGATCGGCGAGGCGCTCGAGGAAGGCATTCATGGCACCCATGACGTGGGGATGGGCGTTGAAGGTCCCGCGGGCAAAGCAGATATCCGCCGGGCGGTCCTCGCGGAACCGACGCATCAGGTCGGCGCGGCCGCAGAGGACGCCAACGGGGTAGCCGCCCCCGAGCGTCTTGCCCCAGGTCACCATGTCGGCCTCGACGCCGAAATAGGCCTGCGCCCCCCGCGGATCGAGCCGGAAACCGAGGAAGACCTCGTCGAGGATCAGCACCACGCCGTTCTCGGAGCACGCCGCGCGCAGCTCGCGCAGCCATGCCGTGTAGCGCTCACGGTCATACCCCGCAGAACGGTCGCTGGTCAGGAGGGCCCCGTCGCCCGGCGCGTTGGCATTGGGGTGGATCGCCTGTAACGGATTGACGAGGACGCACGCGATGTCCCGCCGCGTCCGGATGACGTGCAGGCTCTGCGCGTCCAGGTCATTGAGCGTGTATGTTTCTCGCTCCGGCCGCGGATTGCCCACCCCCGGCTGCACCGCGCCCCACCAGCCGTGGTAAGCGCCGCAGAAGCGGACGACGTGGGACCGGCGCGTGTGGTAGCGAGCCAGGCGCACGGCCTGCATGACCGCCTCGGTACCCGACATGTGAAAGGAGACCTCGTCGAGCCCCGAGAGCTCGCGCAGGCGGCGCACGTTGTCGGCAACCACCGGGTGCTGCGGTCCGAGCACGGGTCCGAGTTCGCCCGCCAGCTCGCTTCCGCGCGCCATGCACGCCTTGTAGAAGTCGTAGCCGAAGAGGTTGACGCCGTAGGCGCCGGTCAGGTCGTCGTACCAGTTGCCATCCAGATCGCGCACGCGAACGCCCGCGGAAGCCTCGACAACCGCCGGCGTCTTCAGGGTGCGTCGGACGAGCTCCCGGTACTGGAACGGCACGCGGTAACGGCTCGTGAACTGGCCATCCGATACGCCAACCGCGATCTCGCTGGCCTTCTCAAGGGTCCTGGGCGAGCGCAGGCGCAGGCGCTCCGCAAGCGCATAGAAGGCGCTGCGGCGCTGCTCGGCGACGTTGGCCGGCGCGCCGTCGCTCTCGAAGAACTCGCGCTCGTCATAGCCATGGAAGGGTACGAGGCGCGCGATTCGCTGCGCCATCCTCGCATGGCCGCGAAGCGAGGGATGCTTGGCCCGGGAGAGCTGCAACCGCACCCCGACCCTGCGCAGCACCAGCACGGTGATCGCGACCAGCACGAGACTCCAGAAGACTTCCATCAGCGCATTCCCGGCACGGGCTCGAAGTAGAGTCGCGACGATAGCGAGGAGAGGTTGCAGATTTGCGATGCGGGGCACACGCGCCCCTGCTGAAAGCCTGGAGCGCTGGGCAACGACGCCGGGCGGGTTACACTACCTGTTCTATCGGTAGAGGTTGTAAGCGATGCGCGGAGCAGGCGGAACGGATGGCGGTGTCGGGCGGTTTTTCGTCGGCCTGGTGATGATGGCCGCTGGCGGCTATCTGCTGCTCAAGAACATCCATGTGCACTCGGGCTTTGGTTTTGGCGTCGGACTCTTCAGTTTCGGCGGCTTCGGCGTGACCGGCGGGATGCTTCTCGTGCCGTTCATCTTCGGCATCGGTTTCGTTTTCTACAACAGCCGCAATCCCATCGGCTGGCTGCTCGTGGGTGCTTCCCTCGTCGCCCTGGTCTTCGGCGTGATCACCAGCACCAGCTTCCGCCTGCGGCCGATGACGTCCTTCGATCTGCTGACGATCCTGGTCCTCCTCGTCGGCGGGATCGGTCTCTTCCTCAGTTCCCTCAGGCGTCTGGACGCGCTCCCGAATAGCTGAGCAGGCGCCGACGGCGGCCGGCCGTCAGCCGAGGATCACGTGCGGGAGGTAGCGGGACAGGTCCTGCGTGATTGCGGAGTCGTCCTCGCGAATGGACAGCCCGGCCGGCTCATCGTCAATCAGCCATGACCCGACCAGCGTGTGCCGACCCTTGAAGGTCGGCAGCGCATGCAGAGCCTGCACGACGAAGCCCTCCTCACCGTAGGGTCCGTCTGATTCGTATACGACGGCGCCGTCGCGCACCACGGACACGTTGCAGCCCTCGCGGGCGAAGATCGGTTTGCGGACGAAGTCGGTGAGCCCACCGATGCGGCTGTCGCCGTCGAAATAGGCCGGCAGCAGATTGGGATGGTCGGGATGCAGCTCCCAGAGCAGCGGCAGGATGGCCTTGTTGGAGACGATCGCCTTCCAAGGGGGCTCCAGCCAGTCGACGCCGGCGGCGGGCAGCAGCTCGCCGTAGCGCTCCCGCAGCATGAATTCCCAGGGATAGAGCTTGAACAGCCAGGTGATCACCTGGTCCTCGTCGTCAGTCAGCTCTCCGCCGATGCCCTCGCCGATGTCCTCGATATAGACGAACCGGGTGGCGACACCGGCATCGGCCGCGCAATCCTGCAGATACTGAACGGTGCCGCGGTCCTCGTCGGTGTCCCTGCAGCAGGCAACGTGAAGCAGGGTTCCAGGGCGCTTCGCCGCAAGCATCTGAAAGCGGGCGATCAGCTTCTCCTGGACGGAATTGAACTGATCCGACTCGGGCGGCAGCTCGCCCGACTGGATCTTGTCCTCGAGCCACAGCCACTGCCAGAAGCCAGACTCGTACAGGCTCGTCGGCGTATCGGCATTGTTCTCGAGCAGCTTCGCGGGCGCTCCGGGGGCGTAGGCGAAATCGAGGCGCGAGTAGAGGCTCGGTTCCCGCGCCTCCCAGGATGCGCGGATCCAGTCCCAATAGGGTTCGGGAATCCGGAACTGACGCAGGCGCTCTTCATCGATCACGACCCGGGCCACGGCATCGAGGCACAGCTCATGGAGCTCTTCGGTGGGGTCCTCGAGCGCGCCCTCGATTTCATCGAGGGTAAACCGGTAGTACGCGGTTTCGTCCCAGTACGGTTCCCCGTACATGGTGTGGAAGCCGAAGCCGAACTCCTCGGCCCGGCGTCGCCAGTCCGGACGCTCTGCGGTGGGACAGCGCTCCAAGGTCTTCGGATCCGGGCCTAGCCGCCCCAGCTGCTCCGGCTCGACGACGACCGCGAGGAGCTGTAGGAGGAGCGGGAGGACGCGGTTCGCGCCTGCTGCGCCTTGGCCGTCACCGTGGAGCCGAACCCCCCGCGGGAAATGGTCCGGGTCACCTGCGGCTTCGTGTCGAAGCTGTTGCGGTTGTAGTAGGTCGGTCCGTACGTCCGTGAGCCGTAGCGCGATCCATCGGTGTACACGAAGCTACCGTACATCGGCGAAGTGCGAACGTAGGAGGTGTAGAACGGTGAGCTCATGTACGGCCCGTTGCGAACAAGCTGCCCGAACAGGAAGCCCGCAACCGCCGGCATGAACCACCGGTTGCCGCCCGAGTTGTACGGCACACAGTTGTTCTCTCCGAACTCGGCGACGCAGTCTTCGATGCTGCTGTACTTCGGGCCGCTGGAAGCCGCGTTCCGCAGTGCCTTCGTGTAGGCGTTCTGACACTCGACGGCCTTGTCGGGATAGGTCGTTTCGCACTCGGCAACGTCGCGGAAGACATGGCCCGCGCGGGGCGGGTTGTTGTCGCAGCCAGCGAGACACGCGATCGCCACGGCAACCGCGACGGGTCGTAGCGTGGGCGCTCCGGGTACCCGCTTGCGCATGCGATCCAGATTGATGCTTTTCGTCCTTTTCATGTCATCGCTCCCGCCTAGTAGGTCATGCAGGCCGCATTGAGCAGGCCGACGGCGACAGAAACACCGCCCAGCACGATGCCGGCGGATACCTCGTTGTCGTTGATCCGCTCGACGATGCGAGGCATGAAGATGAACCGCACGATCGCGAAGGCGACCGTCTGCGCGACCAGCGCCACAACGCCCCAGACCGCGAAGTCCACCAGCGATACGGAATTCGAGGCCGCGCCCCCCAGCGCGATCGCGAAGCCGATGACGGCGCCCACGAATCCGATCGCGGCCGCCTGGTTCTGGTCGTTCTTGACGAGCTTCCACTCATCGTGCGGCGTCACCAACGCGTAGGCGAACTTGAAGAAGAGCAGAAAGACGAGCGAGAGCCCGAAATAGATGGCGAAGCCGGTCAGCCCCGCGATCGACAGTTGCAGTTGTTCCATGATTCTCCCCCTGGGTTGGATTCAGCCGATGATTTCAATATCCGGCTGGCGCAGATCGAAGCCGGTGCTAATGACCAGGCAGCGATCTGCCCGGTTGTCGATGATCTTCTCCTCGCCGACGATGGCCAGGTACTCGGCCAGGTCGTCGCCCGCTTCCCGCTCGTAGAGCATTGCAAACTGGTCCGTTTCGGTCGACTCCGAGCCGTCAGCGTCCGAGAAGGTCCGCTCCGTCATGGCGACCGGCGGCGAGTGGTCACCCACGCCCTGCCAGATGCGCTCGAAGGTGTGCCCTTCCAGTTCGAAGGTCGGCTTGCTGATGCCGTGGTCGAGGAGCTCGTTCCAGGCGGCCTCGCCGCCGACGCTTCGGGTCTCGTAGAAATACCAGAGCTTGACGTCAGCGACGTGGTTCGCCGACACGCCGCCGTCCAGGGTGACCTGGCAGAAGCCGTCGTCATCCGTATAGAAGCGCAGGAGGCTCGAGTTCTCGTCCAGCTTCACCTGGCCGACGGCTTGAATGATGTGGGTCTTCGCCACGCCCTCGACGATCAGATTCGGTTCGATGAGCCGCAGTCGCAGCGAATCCAGCTCGAAGGCGCCGCCAAGCCGCAGGCCCATCACCTCGGGGGCGCTCGGTGCCGCCGGTTCGTCCTTGCGAAACCACTTGCCAAGCATCAGATGCGGCTCCAGTCCACGCTCGGTATACGCTCGTCCGCGATGTAGTAGATCGTCTCTCCCGGATCGATCGTTTCATCGAGTCTCGGGTTGAGGCGGATCTCTCGTGAGTCTGGCCGCGACACGCCGATCAGGATGGCGTCGTAGGCCTCCTTCATCGCCGTGAACAGATCGCGAACCTGCAATTGTCTATCGGCGCCCATGCAGATCGAGTATTGGGTCATGCCGCTATCGACGTCGAGCAATTCCTGGTGCAGCGCGCTGGAGCCTGGATCGGCCGCCGCCTTCGCCATCATCTCGACGGAGACCGAGGGCATGCATTCGACGTTCGGGCAGTGCTCCCGGAGGATCGCGCCGAGATGTTCGTCCTTGAAGTACGCGATGATGTGCGCATCCGGATTGCGCTTGCTGCAGTAGAGCGCCACCGTCATGGTGACGTCGTCTTCCGGGTTGTCGATGATGATGCAGCTGGCCTTGTGGACGCCGGCGCGATCCATCTCCTCGCTGTCCGTGAACGACTTCACGCGCACGAAGCCCATCTCCTCGGTCAGCGGATTCTCGATCTCGGCGCGCACGCAAAGCGCGATGTCGCGATCGTCGGCGGTCCCGGTGTTCTCGCGCTGCAGCAGCCGCAGCAGGTGCAGCGTCCGATTGCCGATCCAGCCGATTACCAGGATGTGCCGGTCGAACTTGAGTGTCTTCATGCCCATCACGCCCTTGCGCCATTGGTGTGAAACGAAAGCCGCGAGTCGCCCGACCGTCATGCCGAAGATACCGAGACCGAAGGGCACGACAAAGAGGCCGACGACGTGCTTGCCGAAGGTGGTCACCGGCGAGAGGTCGCCGTAGCCGACCGTCGACGCGGTGACCATCAACCAGTAGAGAAAATCCCGGCTCGCCACCAGGTCGTCTTCGCCCGCCAACCACAGCAGGATCCAGGTCGCCACGACATACAGTCCGATGGCCGCGATGATCGCGTACCACCGAACGTCGATGAACAGCCGGACGAAGAGGACCTTGAAGCGGAGGAAGAGCGGCATCGGTGGCCTACTTGCCGAGGATCTTCGCGAGCTCGTCCTGGGCCGAGGCGTTTCCGCCGGTGATACCCGCCGCCTTCAGCCGTTCCTCGAGACCGGTGCCGGCCTCGTCGGACGCCAGCTCGGCTGCGGCTTCGAGCTCGGCCTGGCTCTGCTGCTGCCGCGCCTGGATCCGCTGGAGCGACTCGGCCGCCGTCTTCATCTTGCCGTTCGCCCCGAGATGGCGCGACGACACGGCCACCTGCGCTTTTTGCACCGACTCCGTGGCCTTCACCATGTCGACCTGCTGCTCCATCCGCCGCAGGTTGTTCTTGGCCTGGGAGATGTTGCTGCGCAGGGTCTTCTCGGAGGCCGAGAACTGATCGACGTACTGCTGCTCCGCGTCCTGCTCACCCTTGAGCTCAACCACCTTCTGCGCGCATTCCAGGGCCAGCTCCTGGTCGCCCTTGTCGCTCGCCTGCCGCGCGTGGTTCGAGTACTCGTCGACCGAGGCCGCCAGGCTGGCGACCTTCTGCTCGGCCAGCTTCCGCTTGGCCATGATCTGCGTCAGCGCGGTGTCGGACCGGCGCAGCTCGTCCTTGGCTTCACGGATCTCCTGATCGAGGATCCGCAATGCCTGATTGTCGGCGACGCTTTCGGCCGCCTCGTTGACGCCACCCTTGACCGCGGTCATCAGCTTCTTCCAGACGCTCATGAGTTTCTCCTGCCTATGCCAGATGATCCTGGTAGGCCTCAAGGAAGCCTGCCACGTTGTCGAACAGCGACTCGATCTCGATCATCACGCTGTCACCCTTGGACTGCGACGACAGCGCACCGAACGCCACGTAGTAGTCCTCGTCGTCGATCGTCGCGAGGCTCACGGTCGTGAGAGGGAACAGCTGATGGGTCCGGAGGATCTCGTCGTTCAGGGCCGCGGCATCGCGAACCTGCCCGGCGCTGAACAGGACCGTCTCCGCGAGGATCTGGGCGCCGCTCACGGCGACAAAGGCCTCGAGCCCGTCGGCGTTGGTCACGCAGATGCATTCGGCTTCGTGCCGAATCGACCACGATGGGTTGTCGGTGAACAGCTTCTCCAGCTGCGGTAGATCCCAGGTCATGCTTTGGCTCCTTAGGCTCGCATTCCATACGGGCCCCACTTTCGAGAGCAGGGCAAACGTCGCGCTGAGAGGTGCCTTTCGCGAGGGCGAGGAAGTACCGCAACCCGACCATCGTGATGGTCGGTCGCGTCCACCGCTGCCCCCTTAGCCAATCCCTCCCATGGTCGCTCTCAGAGTCTAGTCGCGCGGGGCTGACAATGACACCCCGTCAACGCCATCCACACCTCCGGACTCGCCGCGTCCGCAGGCCGGGGCGGTGGCCGCCCCTGTTTCCCGTTGCGAAGCGCTGCTACAGTTCCGCAGCTCCAGAGCTGCACGACCTACCCATGGCTGAAGGCCGAACCGAACACCGCCCCGATCCGCGCTCGCTCGAGCAGCTGCTCGCACCGGTGAGCCCGAGCGAGTTCCTCGAGTCCTACGCCGACCGGCGCGCCCTGCTGATTCCGGGCGGCGCCGACAAGTTCGCGTCGCTGGGCTTCGACGTGGGACAGTTCTTCGAAGCCGCCGAACGGCTCGACCCCGGCGGCAACCGCCTCAAGGCCGCGGGCAAGGCTGCCAACGAGGCCGAGCGCTACATCGCGATCCAGCCGCAGCAGGCGCGGAGCCTTTTCGACGCGGGCCTGACCGTATGCGCCGCCGGTCTCTCGGACGCGCACCCGGCCCTCGGCGCCTTCGCCGAAGGTGTGCGCTTCGCCCTGTCGATCCCGGATCTCCGCTTCAACGCCTACCTGTCGCCGGACGGCTCGGGGTTCAACCTCCACTACGACGTCCAGCCGATCTTCCTCATCCAGATCGCCGGCGCCAAGCGGTGGTGGTACAGCGCGCAACCCGTGACGCCGATGCCGCGCCGCTACAGCAGCGCCTGGGAGCAGAAGCCCGCACTGGAGAGTCTGGAGCAGACCACGCTGACACCCGGAGACGTGCTGTACCTGCCGGCCTTCACCTGGCACCGAGCCCGCGCCGATGGCTTCAGCCTCGGCATCACGCTGGGGACGAAGGGCGCGCATAACGAGCCGCTGCGAACGACCCTGGATCAAGCCCCATGCTTCGGACCCTGGCCCGAGTGCGGGCCACAGCCGCCGCTCGAACCGACGAGCCTGCGCGGCGACGCCGTGCCCGAAGCCGCCCGTGAGTACCTCGAGGCGCAGCTCGCATGGCTGCGGCGCTACGCCGAGGGCCTGACCGTCGAAGATCTCTGGGCGACCTGGGTCCGGCAGCTCCAGGTCCCCCTGGGCCCGCGCGTGGGCCTCGAGGACGACCATCTCACCAGCGAAGACCAGCTGGTTCCGGAAACGGGCTTCCCGGTCTACGTGACGGGGTTGCCCGACGGCGGCGTCCGGGTCGACCGGGCCACCCGGAACGCTCGCTTCGGGGCCGACGCGGCGACAGCGGTCGGTCAGATCCTGGCGCGACGCAAGCCATTCAGCGTCGCCGACGGCGTGGCCGAGATCGGCCGCGACGGCCTGACCCGGACGGAATCGCGCCGGGTGCTGCGGGAGCTCGTCACCATCGGCGCGCTCCGACGCGCGACGTCGTGAGCGATCTGCTCAACGAGATACCGGACGCGCGCGACGGCCTCACGCGGCTGGAGCGCGCCGTGCTTTACATCCTCCACCAGATGGAGCGCGAGCGGCCCGGGCGGCCGGTGCCGACACTCGAGCTGTACGGGCGCGTCGTCGAGATCGTGGACTGTTCCCAGGCCGAGCTCCAGGCGGTGCTCAACCGCATGGTCGACCGGCCGATCTCCGGCGATCCGGGGCTCTGAGGGACGCAGCATCCGGGCCGGTCGGCAGGAGGCTGGCAGGGTGCTAGGCTAGGGAAGACGGGGAGGCTGTAGCGGGAGTCAAGGGAGATGATCGAGATTTCGGAGTTCGCGCGGCAGAAGGGTGTCAGCGAGGACCGGGCCCTCGAGATGGTCCACGAGGGGCGCTACCACGGTAAGGAAGTCGATGGCATCTGGTACATCGACCCGCGGCGCATCCGCCAATCCTCTCGCCTGGTCGCCACCGACGAACTCCCGGCCGTGCATCCCGACGAGGGCGGCAGCGGCGGCCGCGGGCTCGTCATCACCGGTCTTGTCATAGGTGCGTTCGGCGGCATGATCGCCGCCGCGACCTGGCCCGGACTGATTGCATACGGCGCGCTTGGCGTGGGAATTGCTTTGCTGGCCCTCTTTCTCACGCTGGGTTTGATGGCCTGATCCTGCCCGTCGGGGAAGACCCGGCATCCTCGGCCAGCTGACGACACGCTTCGACCACGCGCTCCGGTTGCTCCATTGGCAGGAAATGTGTCGATCCTGGCAGCACCGAGGTGCGCAGCCGTGGTAGTCGCCGCGCGAGGGCAAGCCGGCTCGACGAAGCACAGGTTGACTGCGCCGCCGCGCACAGCAGCGCAGCCGGGCAGCCCAGGACCTGCAGCTGCGCCCAGGGGCGCGTCTCGGTCGCACCGAAGGAGCTCGACTCGAACGCCGGCCGGCAGGCCAGCTCGACACCACCCGGCGCGTCCACGACGCCGCCGTCAACGTAGGCATGCAGCCACTCGTCCGGCCAGGTCCGGAACGGCCCCCGACCGTGGTAGGCATGAAACATGGCTTCTCGGCTGGCGAAGCCCGGGCGCCGGCGCGCCGCCAGGGCGGCCAGGCTGAAGCGATGCGCGACGCCCAGGGCGCTGGCCAGGCGGAGGAACAGGCGCACCGGGAGACCCAGAAGCACCGGATCGAGCAGCAACAGGCCCAGCACCTGGTCCGCTCGCCGTGATCCGCCGAGGAGGCTCGTCGTCCCGCCAACGGAGTGTCCCGCGAGGAACATTGGCCCATAGGCGTCCAGAAGGCAGGCCAGGTCCGCGTAGTAGCGGCACCACCCCTCGAAGCCCTCCGGATCACCGAGTTCGCGGCTTTCGCCGTGCCCGCGCATATCCCAGGCCAGCACGTTGAAGTGCGGCGCGAGCTGCTTGAACAGGGGGGCGTAGGTTCGCCCGTGAAAGCCCGTGGCGTGCGCGAAGTGCAGCGTCGGTAAGCCGGGTATGTTCCCGAACCGCCAGACCCGCAGCCGACCGTCGCCGACGTCAAGTTCCTCGGGCACAGGTGTCATGGCAACGCCGCCGCTGCGCTGCCGTGGGAGATCCTGGAATGGCTCAAGGCGATCCTTGCTCAGGCGACCCGGAGTCGGGTGGATGGCAGAGACTACCGCAGCGGTGATCCTGTTCAAGAGGCGGTCCGGGATCCGGGCGTGCTACCCTGCGCATCCTTCGCGACCCGCAACGGAGTGACCGCATGATCCGCTGTAGCCTACTGGCCGCCCTACTCCTCGCCCCGACAGCCCATGCCGAGGACATCACGATCGTCGAGCAGTGGCCGTCCTGCACCTACGAGAAGCTCGGCAAGGTCGAAGGCAAGGACGGCAAGAAGATCGGCCCCGGAAGCGGTGGATCGAAGCGAGCAAGCGTGAAGCGCGCCGAGGGTCGCCTGACCAAGGCAGCCGAGAAGCTCGGGGCCGTCAGCGTTGTGCTGACGACCCGAAACGTGCAGAAGGACGGCAGCCGCGTGCGCTACGTCGAACTACGCGGCACCGCGATCGGCCCCTGCCAGGGCTAGACCTGGCGCCGATGGCCCGCTCCTAGGGTTCAGGCGGCCCGCAGAACTCGAGCATCACATCGTCGATGTACCACCCTTCGGTGGCCGTGGCCGCATCGGTCCCCAGCCGGAATCGAATCGTCCGCGTCGACGGTGACCCGAAGCCCGTCACGATCCGCGTTCGAACGCTGCCGCCGGAGTTTCCGCACCACGCGTCGATCGGCTCGCCATCCTGCGCAGGATTGGGGTTGCGGACGTCCGCGAGCGGGTTGCCCGTGTCCGTGGCGATCGGCCCGGTGTACTGATCCACGTCGACGAAGCGACGATCGACATAGCGACCGTTGGCGTTGCTGGGATTCCGGAATTCCACCACGCCGCCGTCGAAGCAGATGTTCCCGACCTGCTCGAGATCCCGAAACTGGGTGAAGCTGAGCACGAGGCCTTCGCCTTCGGAAAGGAGGGCCACCGGTCGATCGATGGGCGGCGATTCGAGGATCTGATCGCTGACCGCGCCGACGCCGGTCGCCCGCCATGCGTTTGTCCCACTGGTCGCGCGCGTCGGCTGGAGTTCCCAGGTGGCGCCGTCGCCCGACACGGTCCAGCCCGGAGCGCCATTCTCCATGTCGTCCAGGAAGAGGATCTCACGCCGGACCGAACCCTCCGGGCACTGGGACCCGGGATCACCACGGGCGTTGCTCACGTCGAAGCCGTCAAAGGAATCCGAGAACACGCCGCGCGTGTCGAGGAACCCCCCGATGCTGCCCGTGACGGGGGAGGACGCCAGCAGATTGTCGAGGTCGAGGGCGACCGTCGTGCCAAGGCCATCCTCGTCGGGCGTCTGGGCGACGAGCTGGTCGACCTCGACGAGGTCGTTCGGCATCGCGTCGAAGAGGTAGACACGGCTAAGCTCGTCAGCGCCCTTGCCACCTGGCCCGGGACCGGGTTGGCCGATGGCGACCCGGCCACCGCTCGCAGCAATCGCGAAGCCGAACTGTCCGCCGCCGAAGGCCGTCGGCGGGGTGAAACGCCCGAGCATCGCGCCGCCGGTATTGAGGGCGAACACCGCTCCGGTCCGATTCTCGGTTTCACCCGCGACCAGCGCCGCCTGAGGGGCGCCGACGAAGACCATGTCGCCATCCATGGCCAGCGAGGCGCCGAAGTTTTCGCTGGCGTCCGTGCTCGTCATGTTTGCGACGTTCTGGAGGTTGTTCGCCACCGCACTGAAAAGCCCGACAGCGCCGGCGACGAGCGGACTGCCTGCACCGATCGCAAACTTGTCGTTGGCCACCGCGACCTTCCGGCCAAAGGCGGTCTGGAAGCCCTTGCCGCCGGGAGGTCCGAACGTGTCGAGCTCGACGGGAAAACCCCCGTTGAAGGTGAACACCGAGGCGAGACCCGCCGTGGGCGCACCGATGACCATCAGGTTGCTGGAGATCGCGACCGAGGCGCCGAAACCCGAACCTGCCATGTCTGCCGGTGAGGTGATCGGCTGCTTGACCGTCCAGCGCGTGCCCAGCCGCTCAAGGAGAGCGGCCCGCAGGCTGCCCGTTCCCTTGCGCAGGAACGTGGGCTCGTCCGGCGAACCCACTACGGCAACGCCGCCTTCGATGGCGAGCGACTGACCGAAGCCCGCGGCCGTGAAGCCGGGGGGCGGCACGATCTTCTGCTGGAAGAGCAGCTGGTCCCCATCACGCAGGAACACGAACAGCGCGCCCGAGTTCTGGCCCGCATCGTCGTCGCCGGGCACGCCGATCATGACCGTGTTGCCGCTCACCTCGATCGAGGTGCCGAAGCGGTCGCCCGAACCCAACGGATCGGTGCAGGAACCCTTCCCGACCGGGCTGTCCGGGCAGAACTGGGCGCCCAGGCCGCCAAGCGACGCGCGCCGGGCGAGTTTCTCGATGAGAAATTCGCCGAATACCATCGCCGAGCCCATCGGATCGCTCACCGGCCGGAGGCGCACGCCCAGGCCACCTTCCGCGGCCAGAGCCTGCGCCAGCACGGACGTGATGTCGTAGCTGAACACGTCGCCGACCATCAGGCCGCCGGTCTGGAATCGCGCGATCGTGCCGATTGCCGGAGCGGAGTAGTCGGTGAGCTCCTCGAGGCCATTGCCAACGTACGCCTCGAGCAGGATCTCGAAGTCACCGCCCGGTTGGTCGAAGAGACCACCAACGTTCGTGACCTCGAAGCTCAGCGTACTCGACGACGCACCCCCGCTCGACGCCGGGAACTCGGCGAGACCGCGCACCTCCTCGTCGATGGACGACTCGGGGACGATGTACACCCCGACCTCGGCCTGGTCTGCTCCGACCTGAAACGGATCGCTGTTGTTCGAATGGAAATGGGTCGGAACGTCGCTGGGATAGGGATCGTCGGAGGCGACGGTGAATTCATCGCCCGCGATCGTCGTGACGCCCTTCTGCAGCCGGGGCTCGACCGGCGGCAGCGGCGGACCGGGCACATGGGGATCGGCTGCGGCGATGCCGCCAACGAGAAGGAACAGCGCGGTCAGAGCCATGGGGCGAATCTCCGCCAGCCGTCCCGAGCCCTGTCCCTGCTCCCGGAAGGGAACTGCTTTCATCCTTGCCTCCCTGCGAGGATGTTGATGGGTGTCCGGAGTATAGCCCATGGTCGCGCACCGACCCTCAGGGGGTCACCGCATTTCGGGCTTCACCGCGCAGCAGACCGTCGACGACATCCGTGAGCTGATCGGCCAGCGCCTGACGACCCTCCACGCTCGCCCAGGCGCTGTGCGGTGTCACGATGACGTTGCGCCGCCGGGCCAGCCGCATGATCGCGGCGTCCGCGGGCGGCGGCTCCACGGGAGCAACGTCGATGGCCGCCCCGGCAAGGAGACCGGAATCCAGGGCGCGATCCAGCGCCTCGAGGTCGACGACCGCCCCGCGGGCCGTATTGACGAGGATCGAGCCCGGGCGCATCCGTCGAAAGGCCTCTGCATCGAACAGCCGGGTGGTTTCCGGCGTCAGCGCGCAGTGGCAGCTGACCACGTCAGCCTCGGCGAGCAGGCGCTCGAAGGACACGGTCTCGACGCCGGAGATCGCGCGCGGGGTGCGCGCGTGGAACAGAATGCGCATGCCGAGCCCACTTGCCAGCCGGGCAACCGCCCGGGCGATCGCGCCCGTCCCCACGATGCCAAGGGTCGAACCCGCGAGATCCCGGACGGGCTCCCGGAAGAAGCAGAACTGCCCCGACGCCTGCCAGGCCCCGGTGTTGATATCCTGCTGGTAGCCGCGCAGGTTTCGCCGCAGCGCCAGCAGCGTGGCGATGACATGTTCGGCGACGCTCGTCCCTGCGTAGTCCCGGATGTTGCAGACCACCACACCCCGCTCGGCGCAGGCCCGCAGGTCGATGATATCGGTG
Source organism: Pseudomonadota bacterium (assembly GCA_039188505.1). Lineage (GTDB taxonomy): Bacteria > Pseudomonadota > Gammaproteobacteria > Xanthomonadales > SZUA-38 > JBCCZC01. The sequence continues at coordinate 20,847 of JBCCZC010000008.1, forward strand.
CCGGTCGCGGCCACGGCGATACCGGCCAGCTCCGGTAGCCGATCGAGTTCGCGCGCACCGATCCGGACCTTGTTGGTCACCGCGATTGTGACGCCGGCGAGCCGCTCGGGGAGCTGCTCGGGACGCGTCCCGGCCCAGGCCCGCCAGGCATGGCGTGTGTGCGGACGACGCAGGGTGACCAGCGGTCCGAGGGTCGCCTGATCGAGAAACGCGACGACCGGGGCCGCGGCGCTCTCCGTGGTAACCGTCTTTTGCTTTGTCTGGGCCATCTGAATCCGGTTTGGCGCTATGCTGGAAACGGTAAAGCGAACACGGAAGACAGGGAATGATTCGCTTCATGGTGGCCGTCGTCATTGGCGCGATCTACGTCGCGCTGGTGCCCCATGAGCCCTGCCCGCTGCACTACTTCGTAAAGGCCGCGCCGATGGTTCTGCTGGCGTCGATCGCCGCTTCGGCGCGCCTGCCCCTGCTCGTCGTCGCCTTCCTAGCTAGCGCCGCCGGCGATGCCCTGCTTGCCATCGATCGTGCCGGTCTTCTGCTACCGGCACTCGGTGCGTTCCTGATCACCCAGCTCTGCTATGTCCGCCATTTCTGGCAGCACCGCGCGCCGACCCGAACCCGCGTCGTGGCCGCCGTAGCCGTCGGCGCGGTAGCCGTCTTCTACCTGGCCGGTATCGTCGCGCCGCGGCTGGACGGTGGCCTGCTGGTCGCAGTGCCGATCTACGGTGTTGTGCTCGCGACCATGGCCGGCTGCGCGATCGTAGCAGACTGCCCGCGGCAGGTGGCCGTCGGCGCCGCGCTCTTCGTGCTGGCCGACAGTCTGATCGCATGGAACCAGTTCGTCGCGGCTTTCGGTCACTCGACGATGATCATCGTATCGATCTACCTCTCCGCGCAGCTGCTGATCGCCCACGGCCTGCTGCCGCTGCGGGGAAATCGCGAGGTGCCGGCATGAGGCACTGGCTGATTATCTACCATTCAGCGGAGGGTCAGACGGCCCGCATCGCGAGCCACATCGCCCGCCATATCGATCAGGGATTCCGTGATGTTCGGGTCCGGAACATCAACTACCTCAAGCCCCAGGATCTCGCCGAGCTGGCCGGGATCATCGTCGGCACGTCGATGCGCTGGGGACGCTTTCCCGAGGAGATACGCGCGTTCATCACCGAACACAGCGAACTGCTCAACCGCGTGCCGTCCGCGCTCTATACGGTCAGCCTCAGCGCGGCCTCCCCGGAGCCGCGCAGGCGTGAGGTTGTTCACGAAAAGGCCCGTCGACTCGCGATCGGCTCCGGGTGGCACCCGCGTCAGTGGGCGACCTTCGCCGGTGCGATCAATCCCGCGGAGTTCGGACCCGTGAAGCGGCTCGCGGTTCGCGCCGTGATGAAGACGCTGCTCGGCAGCAGCGAACCGACCGCGGTGGGCGAGCTGACCGACTGGACCGCCGTGCACGATTTCGTCGACCGGGTGGTGCCTGCCCTGGCCTGATGCGCCCTGGCCTGATGCCCGCGTTCAGTCTCCCGCGTCAGCCTCGACCTCGCGGGGCTCCCAGAGCTCGACCTTCACACCGACGGGATCGATGAACCATCCGAATCGGCCATAGGGCTCGTCCTGGATCTCGTCGATGACTTCGGCACCACCTTCACGGACCTGGGCCAGCGCGGCATCGAGGTCGTCGACCACGAGGTTGACCATGAAGGGCTGGGCGGACGGAGAGAAGTAGTCCGTATCGTGGCGGAACGGTGCCCAGACGGTCATGCCGCCCGGCGGCATGTTGGCCGGCTGTAGCGAGGCGCCGTAGGGGGGCTCTACGGGCATACCGAGCCATCGCTGATACCACTCACCGACCGCCCTGGCGTCTTCACAGAGAAAGAAGACACCACCTACCCCGAGTACTCGCGCCATCGCCGGCTTCCCCACGTTGTTCCCGTGTCCGAAACTATAACCAGCCGACCGCCCCCGGCCGTGCGGATTCCTGCGGGATCAGCGCAGCAGCTTCGATTCGAAGTCGTCGAAGAACAGGACCTCCGCGTCGACGACGGACAGCGCCGCGCCGGCTTCCGCCGCCGTCTGTGGCGCGCCGATGATGATGACCTCACCGTCGATCGCCACGCTGGTACCGAAGCCGTTGACGCTATCGTCGTCGGGCGTGGCCTTCTCATCGAGGAGCAGGCCAGCCTCGTCCATCGAATACTCGTAGAGCGCCCCGCTGCCGAAGATGCCGAGGGCGCCTGGCGCGCCGACGATCAGGTCGCCGTCGTCGGTCAGCGCGATGCCCTGGCCGAAGAAGCCGTTGATGCCGGCATCATCGGCGGTGACCAGCTCCGTCGCGTCGAACACGGAACTGTCGGGATCGAAGCTGAAGACCGAAACGGCGCCCTGGTTACCCACCTCGCCATCGTCGCCGCCGTCGGTACCCGGGGCACCGATGGCAAGCTCGGTGCCGTTGAACGCCAGCGTCGCGCCGAAGCCGTCACCGTCCGCCGCCGTTTCGGAGGTCAGCGTCTCGATCGGCGTGAGATTGTTCGTGATGTCATCGAACATCGACACGGACCCGGCGCTGCTGCCGAGCACCATGCCGAAGGGCGAGCCCACGCCCATGACGCCGTTCTTGATTGCCAGGGACGAGCCGAAGCCGCCGCTCTGGGCGGGCGTGGACGGATTGACGACCGTCGCGTTGCCGCCATCGAAGATGTAGACCGCACCGACGTTGTCGTCGCCGCCCTGGCCCGAATCGGTGCCCGGCGCGCCCACCACGAAGAGGTCGCCTTCCATGCTGACCGCGGCGCCGAAGCTGTCGTCGGCATCCGCCTGATCGACTACGGGCGTCTTCAGGTTCCACGCACCCGTTGCCCGCTCCCAGACCGCGGCCTGCATGTGGCCGCCTTCGCCGCCCTTCGGCGGCGGACCCGGATCGCCCGGTGCCCCGATGACCACCTGCCTACCGTCAGCGTCCATCGCCGCGCCGAACTCGGCCACGGCGAACTGCGGTGGAATCTCGAGGGTCTGCTCCGGTACGAACACGGTGCCGTGGCGCCGGAAGACGAAGACGGCGCCGCGGCCGCCATTTGCGCCCGGCGCACCGACGAAGATCAACCGGCCATCGATGATGACCGACGCACCGGCCTGGGTTTCCTCCATGGGACCCTTCTCGAGCGGCACCTCGACGGCCTGGCCGATGGGCACAGGCGTCTGGCGGCGGACCACGCCGCTCCGGAACGGGATGGCCGCGGCGAGTACCGGCAGCCCGGCGAGATCGACGTTCGCCTGGGTGTCGGCAAGGCCGACGCCGGAGAGCTCGATGCCGCCGCGCAGGTTGCTCGGCGAGGCCACGCTCTCGATCGCGAAGAGCGAATCGAACAGGGACCGGTCGTCGAACGGGACGACGTTCACGCCGAAGCAGAAATCGGTCTGCACGGCGTCCGCGAGGGGCAGCACCGTCACCGGATCGCAGGCGCCATCGACGCCGAAGACGTCGTTGAACGGGGGCAGCGCGTCACCGGTGACGAGGTTCGGATCGGTCAGGAGCCATTTGGTCGGCAGCGTGAACAGCCACTCGGTGCCGCGGGGCCGGACCGCGAGGACCTTGACGTCGTCCATGAGCACGGCGGATACCGCCTGCGCGCTGAGGCCGAAATCGAGGTCCTGACCAAGGATCCGGGCGCTGGTCTGACCGTCGCCGAGCGTGAAATCCTCCCACGGCGGCCGGTGCGAGTTACCGGGGCTGAACCCCCGCAGACCGGTCGCGCCGCCGCCGAAGTCGCCGCGCCCCTCGAGCCCGGTCACGGCGAAGATGCCGGAGATCGGTCCGAGCGGTGCGACGGTCCCGCTGGTCGGGTCGTCGGCCCACGGACCGCCCGGCTGGAAGCCCTGGATCAGGGTACTGCAGTTCCCCTGTGCAAGGATGCCCTCGGTCTGGTCTCCGAGATCGGCCATCACGAGCGCCGTCGCAAAGCCTTCGACCGAGGCGTCGCCCTTGCCGGGCACGGCAAATGCGCCCAGCGGAAGCCCCTCGTCCGGCACGACCGGCACGGTGCAGGCGCCGGTCTGGAGCGTCGCGAAGCCCGCGTCGCTCGTTGCGATCCGGAAGCGAGCGCTCTCGTTGGGCGACAGGTAGACATTCAGGGCACCCGCGAGACTGCCGCCAATGTCGACGTTCACCAGCTCGTCGCCGGCGGCGCCATCACGCAGGTTCAGGCGGATCGCCTTGGCGAAGGGACTGTTGTTCTTGAGCACGAAGAACGTCGTGCGATCACCGCGCGAGGTGAGGTAAGGGAGAATCAGAGCGTCACCCTGGTTGGTCCGCGACCTCACCACCGCCGGCAGCGGCTCGACGGTAGCGATCTCGAAGGGTGTCGTCCGATCGCCCGACCCCTGGATGAGCTGGCCTTCGGCATCGAAGAATTCGGAGATCTCGACGTCCACCTGGGTGATCTGGGGCGTGGCCGTCGGGGCCACGGTCATGACGATCTCTAGGAGCGTGAGATCGTCGATCGGCGTGCCGTCGATCGTTCGCGCGCGCAGCTGGACGCCGTCCCGATCGCGCGTCGCCAGGCAGGACACCAGCAGCCCTTCGATCGTCGTTCCCCGGCAGTTGAAGGAGACGTCGCTGAAGAGCGTCGGATCGAACAGCAGCAGCGCGTTCGTATCCGCCACGCTGCCGTCGTTCGCGAAGTTGACCTGGACCCGGACGATGTCGAGGGGTCGCACGGTGGTTTCGCCGACGTTGAGCGTGAAAGACGGCTGTGCGACAGCCGCCGCACTGAAAAGGAGCAGCAGCAAGCCCAGGGTTCTTCCGACCATTGTTTTCCTCCTCCGACCCGCTTCCGGTGCGCGATCGGCGCTGCACGAGTGATGGCCTCGCAACAAGACCGACCCGCCCGGCGGGCATTCCTTGGTTTGGAGTATACGCATCCCCTAACGCGCGGACGTAGGAGGACGTTGACGCATTCTTGTAGGACGGAGCCTACGCGGCACCGCCGCCCCCGGACCGTCGCCAGGCGGCCGGCGTGCTCCCGGTCCAGCGCCGGAAGGCGCGCCCGAAGTTCGCCGGATCCGAATAGCCGAGCCGCTCCGCGACGTCGGCAACGGTGAAGCGGGCCTGCTGCAGCAGCTCCTCCGCAGCCCGCCGTCGCTGCTCCTCAAGGAGCTGGCGATAGGACACGCCGCCGGCCCTGAGCTGTCGAATCAGCGTTCGCGGCGTCCGATGCATCCGCGCGGCAACCGCCTCGAGCCGCGGCACCGCGAGCTCGGCTTCGCCGGCGAGCGCCCGCTCGAAATGCGCCGCCAGCCGCTGACGCACCCGTGTGACCGGGTCGAGGTCGGCGCCGTGAGCCTGCATCAGATCCCGACACTTGGCGAGATTGGCCCGGAAGTTCAGATCATCCGCCAGCGGAGACGGCATGTTCCGCCATGATACGGGCATGCCGAAGCTGGTTTCCTCGGCGCCGAATTCGCAGGCAACGCCGAAGATCTCATCGAGCGCCGCGGCATCGGGCGGCGCTGGAAACGCGAAGCGGATGCGGATGTGGCTCGCGACGGGATGCCCCATCATCGCTTCCACAAGGCTCTGGGCGACCCGCATGGCCGATTGGATGATCCAGGCGCCGCATTGCTCATAGCCCGTGCGGTCGCCGAGGACCAGGCGAAAGTCCTCAGGGCCGTTCACGACCGTGACCGTGATGGTGTTCGTCCGCACCGCGTGGAACTCCGCGAGGACGTCCATGGCGGCCCCGAGCGTTGGTGCACTGAGCGCCGCGAAGCCGAGCGGACCGTGGCTGGAGGCGCCGAGTCGGCTACCGGCCAGCGCAGCCCAGCCGGGCACGTCCGTAGCCGCGTCGAGGTTGCGCAGCATCCGGGCCATCGTGGGCAGGTCCACATACTCCTGCCGGCGCAGGTGCTCGAAGTCGGTCTCCGTGCCGGCGAAGACGGCTTCGGGTGACGCAAGACCGGAGCCCGCGAACAGCAGAACGTAGGCCGCGGACGATTGCAGTGAAGGCGTCATGGTGCAAGTGATGTCATTAAATGACTATGATTATGTCACAAAGCGAAATTCCGGTTGCAGACCCTGGCCACTAGGCTAGTCTGCGACTCGAAGAGGAGGAGCCGCCGTGGCGACCATCACCGTCAACCGGGCCGGGAAAGGCCAGATCAGCTACCGCGACCCGAAGCGCCGCCTGTGGCTCGCGTCGGTCTTCATGCCGCTGGTGCCCCTGCTCGGCATCTTCGGCTACAGCCTGACCGGGGCTGAGGTCTGGTTCTGGCTGCCACTGGGCGTCGGGTATCTGGCCATCCCCGTCCTGGACTGGCTGTTCGGCGTGGACGAATCGAACCCGCCCGAGGAAGTCGTCCCGCAGCTCGAGGAGGATCGCTACTACCGCTACCTCACCTACGCGGCCGTACCGATGCACTTCGTGGTGCTCATCGCCATTGCCGCCTTCGTGGGTACCCATGACCTGGCCGGCTGGTCCGTACTGGCGCTCGCGCTCTCCGCCGGCATCTACAGCGGCCTGGGCATCAATACCGCCCATGAGCTTGGCCACAAGAAGGCGCCGCTGGAGCGTGCGCTCGCGCGCATCGCCCTTGCCGTTCCGGTCTACGGCCATTTCTGTGTCGAGCACAACCGGGGGCACCACCGGCACGTGGCAACGCCGGAGGATCCGGCGAGCTCGCGCCTGGGAGAGTCGATCTATCGGTTCGCGTTGCGGGAGATTCCAGGAGCCTGGCGCCGCGGCTGGTTGGAGGAGCGGGCGCGCCTCGAGCGAGAGGGGCGGTCGGTCTGGAGCGCTCGCAACGAGATCCTGCAGTCTTATGCCCTGTCCGCCCTGCTCCAGGGCGGGCTGATCGTCGCTTTCGGCTGGATCATGGTGCCGTTCCTGCTGATCCACAACGCCTGGGCGTGGTTTCAGCTGACCTCGGCCAACTACATCGAGCACTACGGCCTGCTCCGCGATCGCGACGCAAACGGTCGCTACGAGCGCTGCCAGCCACACCACTCGTGGAACGCGAATTACATCGCCAGCAACATCGTCCTGTTCCAGCTCGAGCGCCATTCGGACCACCACGCCAATCCCACGCGGCGCTACCAGAGCCTGCGCAACTTCGACGACCTGCCGCAGCTGCCCAACGGCTATTTCGGCATGTTCCTCATCGCCTACGTCCCATGGCTCTGGTACCGGATCATGGATCGGCGCGTGCTGGCACTGCCCCACGTCCGGGGCGACTTGTCGAAGGTCAACATCGATCCGGCGCGCGCCGAAACGCTGCCGCGCCCGCCGGGCAGACGCGCCAATAGTCGAGCCGCATAGCCGGGGGGCGTGTGGCTTACGCTGGCCGCCCCTCGAAGATCGCTAGCGGGTTGCCGCTCGTCACAGTCAGATGCACGCGGTCCCCGGGCGCGAAGCGCTGCTCATGATGCGCACGCACGCGCACCTCGGTGCCGTCATGCAGCGCCACAGCATAAAGCCAGCTCGCGCCCTCATACCGCGCAACCCGAACCACGGCGTTACCGTCCATCCGCCGCTCGAGGCCGCAGTCGTCCGGGCGGATCAGCACGTCCAGGCGTTCCGTGGCAACTTCCATGCCGGAAACCGGCACCTGGCCCAGCGGGGTCTCTGCAGTCTCGGCATCGATGCGCCGGGCCGAGACGAAGCTCGCTTCACCCAGGAATCCCGCGACGAAACGATTGGCCGGGCTGCAGAAGCATCGCTCGGGCGTGTCGATCTGCTCGAGCCGACCGGCACGAAGCACGCCCAGCCGGTCGCCGACGGACAGCGCCTCGTCCTGATCGTGCGTTACCCAGACCGCAGGTACGCCAGCGGCTTTGAGAGCGCTCCGGATCTCCCAGCGCAACGTGTCCTTGAAAGCCGCGTCCAGATTCGAGAGCGGTTCATCCAGGAGCATTAGGGATGGCTCGTGGGCGAGTGCGCGAGCGAGTGCCACGCGCTGCTTCTGCCCGCCTGACAGGCGCGCGGGCTTCGCGTTACGCAGCGCCGCGAGATCAAGCCGCTCGATCCATGAATCGGCGATATCCCTGGAACGAAGCCGAAAAGCGACGTTCTGCTCGACGGTCAGGTGGGGGAACAGGGCGAAATCCTGAAAGACGAGCCCGATGCCCCGCTTCTCAGGCGGAACCGGATATTCGCAAGTACTCTTCCAGGTGCCGAGCGAGACCTCGCCCGATGCGACCGGAATCAGTCCGGCCAGGGCCTGGAGAACCGTCGTTTTGCCGCACCCGGTCGGACCCACCAGCGTCAGGATTTCGTCGTCAGGTAACGACAGATCCAGCGGGTGCAGCACGCGGGTCGAACCGTAGTCTACTGCCAGCTGCCGCACGGTCAGCATCACCGTTCTCCAGAACGCTCGAGCTGCCCTTCGCCGGAGAGCATCAGCGCAAGCCCCAGGCCGGACATCAGGACCAGCAGGAGGCCGGGAATCGCTGCCCGGCCGAAGTACCCCGCCTCGTATACGCGCCAGAGATACGTTGCCAGCGTCTCAAAGCCGGTCGGCGCGAGCAGCAGCGTGGCCGGCAGCTCCCGCATCCCCTCCAGAAAGACCAGAGCGCTCCCCGCCACGACGCCTCGCAACGTCAACGGCAGAGTCACGCGCCGAAAGGCTTCCCCCGGACCAGCCCCGAGGCTGCGAGCGGCCCTTAGGAGACCGCCGTCGAGGGTGCCCATCGCCGTGCGAGCGGCGCCCACGGCCAGCGGAAGGAAGCGAAGCACATAGGCGAGCACGAGCAACCCGAAGGTCTGGTAGAGCCCGGGCAGCTTTAGCCCGAGATAGACGAGCGCCGTGCCCATCACGATGCCCGGCACGCCGAAGCCGAGATAGGTCACACGTTCGAAAAGGCGCCCCACCCGCCCGCTCAGCGCCGCGTGCGCGACGGGCAACGCCAGCAGCGCCGCGACCAGCGCGGCCGCCAGCGACGCCTGCACCGAGTTCCAGGCGAAGCCGAGCTCGAAGCCGACGCCGCCATCCCGCAGCAGCCAGATGCCGAAGACGCCTAGGGGAACGCCCAGCGAGAGGAGCAGCACCGGCGATACCGCTACCAGGGCCACGAAGACCTGCCAACGCCGGGGCCACAGCGTGAGCGGACGCCCTGGCCGCTCGGCGACATCCCGCACGCGCGCCTCGAGGAACAGCACCAGGCCCACGATCACGAGGAGCTGGAGCGACAGCAGCGCCGCCTGGGCCAGGCCGAAGGCGTTGTATTCGACGTAGATCAGGCGGGTAAACGTATCCACGCCCATGATCGCCGGCGTCCCGAAGTCCGAGAGGGCGTAGAGCGCGGCGAGCAACGCGCCGGCAGCGATGCCGGATCGCGCCCGCGGGAGCACGACGCGCCAGAGACACTGCACCGGCGGCATGCCAAGTGAGCGCGCCGCGTTGACGAGATTCCCGTCCTGGGCGAGCAGCGCCGCTCGCGTGGTCAGCAGGACAAACGGGTACGTATAGAGACTCATGACGAGGCTCGCACCAGCCAGACCGTCCACGGGCGGCGTGAGCAGACCAATCGCTTCCTCGATCTCGCCTCCCGGTCCGAACGCTGCGTAGAGGGTGAAGGCGCCGATATAGCTGGGTATCGCGAGGGGCGCAGCGAGCGCGATCAGCCACAGGCGGCGGACCGGGAGCGCCACGCAAGCTGTGAGCAGGGCGAGCGGAACACCCACCGCGAGCGAGCCAAGAACCGTGGTCGCCGTCAGCAGGAGGGTGTTGAGAAGCAGCTCAAGATTACGTTGCTCAAGAACGGTGCCGGGGTTGTCCGCGAGGCCGACCAGCACACCGACCGGCATCACGGCGAGCGCCGCAACCAGCAGGGCCGGCGGGTAGGAGCGCGGCATCGCTCTCACAGCACGCCAGCATGACGCATGAGGTCCAGCGTGGGCCGCAGATCGGCGAGCCGCGCCAGATCCACCCGCGGCGGAGCGATGTCGTCGAGGTCCGGCAGCCCCGACGGTGGCGAAACGCCGTTGGCAAGGGGAATCTCGTAGGCTTCGCTGGCAAGGAAGGACTGGACTTGGCGCGTGAACAGATAGCGGATGAAATCGACGGCAAGGTCACCGGGCGCCAGCGCCAGGATTCCCGACGCGTTGATGAGGCAGCCCGCATCGTTGCGGGTGAAGGCCATCGCAACTTCGGCATCCGGCTTTCCCGCCTTCAGGCGCATCGTGTAGTAATGGTTGGCCAGCCCGGCGTCGATCTCGCCGCGCTCGACGCCCAGCACCACGCCGAGCTCGCCCGCATAGGTCTTCGCCTGCGGTTCCATGGCCTGCAGCCAGGCAGCCGTCGCATCGTCGCCTTCCAGCAGGCGCATCGCGGTCAGGAACGACTGGAAGGCACCGTAGGCCGGCGCCCACCCGAGGCGCAGGCCGCTTGCCGGCAGCGCCATGATGTCGGTCGGAAGGCCATCGGCGGGAATCCGCGGTGTGTGGTACGGAAGCGTCCGGATCCGGCCGGCAACGGGCGCCCAGCGGTCGTAGCGAAACTCCGGCCGTAGCTGTCCGGTCAGGTCTGCTGGAAGCGGCTGCGCGAGCCCGGCCTCGCCGACCAGTCCGATCGCTCCGGAGTCGACGGCCCAGAAGACATCAGCGCGGCGGGCCCCGGCGCGTCCTTCAGCCACGATCGCATTGGCAAGGCCCGCGGTGGGGCCACGCCGGATATGCAGCGTGAATTCCGGGTTCCGCTCCTCAATTGCATCGAGGACGCGCTCGTACAGGCCGCCCTCACCCTGGCCGAGATAGAGCGTGAGCTCGCCCTTCAGAGCAGGAAGCTCTTCCACGGAGGGCGCCGACAGCTCCGCATGCGCCACCCGGCCACGGCCGAGCAGCGGTGCCGCCAATCCCGCAGCGATCGCGCGCACGAAGGCGCGACGGTGCATCATCGGAACGGCGGATCGGAGCGCTGGGCGATGGATGCCATCAGAACACGTCCTTCGCGTTATTTTCCGCATCCTCGAGGAGCGCGATGGCGCGGTCCAGTTTGCCCTGCATGGCGACCACGACCTTCCGCACGTCGTCGACGCCCGGATCCGCCTCGATCGCCTTCGGCAACGTCACGTTGAAGTCGATCTCCAGTTCCTCGACGAGATCGGCGTCCTCCTCGATGAGCATCCCCTCCACACCTTCGAAGCGGGAGAGATAGGTCTCCTGGATGATCGTCGTGGCCTCGTCACCCAGCCGCTCGGCGTACTTGGCGACCACGCGATCGAGCTCGCGCTTGACGATGCGCAGCGTTTCGATGGGTGTGGCGGCCTCGGTGGCCGCGATCTCCGGTAGCAGGCCCTGCTGTTGATACTGGGCAGCCACCTTGACTGCGCCGAGCGACTGCCAGAGGACCTGCTCGAGCTTCTCCTGCTCGGCTCGCACCTCGGCGATCGACGCTTCGCGCTCCACCGCCTGGCGAACGCCGAACAGGCCCTGCCAGATCGACGCGTATAGCGGAATGTAGTTGGTCTCGATCGCCGAATGGAATTCGACGGCCTCCCAATGGTCCACCACGGCCTCCGGCTTGGCCGCTGCGAGACCGTCGGACTCGTAGCTGTCGACAATGCCGTCGACCTGCTCGATGAGCCAGACCACCTCTTCGGCGTATTCATCGAGATGGCCCTGGAGGTCGTTCACATGTTCACCGATCGCCCCGTCGGCGCTCGCTGAGCCCGCCTGCAGGAGGGCCACGGTGGCGAGTAGGGTCAGCGTCTTCGGAAGTCGCGAGAGCGAAATGTTCGTCATTGGGATCTGTCCTGGCAAGGTCGGAAAATGGTACGGCTTCGGTTCGGCTCGGTAAACATCCGTCGGACATCGCCTAACGCCAGGCTGCCGGCCGAGTGAATGTCGAGAGCTTATGTGAGAATGATTCTCATTCTAAAGGCTAGCATGGCGGTCCTTGGGAGGTACAGCGTTCCGACCGTGTGGCTGCAGCGCTTCGATCCGGTTGCCGTTCATGCGTCACGAACGGCACGCCGGCGTCATTCAAGCGATAGTCACGTTGATTCGTTCATTTCTGATCGCGCCCGATGCAGGGCTGGCCCACGCTGAAGGCTCACCCCTGACGACGTGAGGCCCAAATGACCTTTTCCTGCCTGAGAAACGCGGCGATCGGCGCCGCCCTCCTCTTCGCCACCCCGTTCGACGCGGTCGGTAACGATGCCGTCGAGGAGGCCCTCGAGCGCTTCGTTGCCGACTATGCGTCCGACCCGATGGCGCTCGACATCACGTTCGGTATCGATGTGGACGGCGACCGCTGGCACGTCCGATCGGCGCAGACCGGCGACGCCCCGCGAACCGTGAGCCTCGAGGCCGGCTTTCCGGACACGCCGATGATCTACTTCAAGACGACCGCGGACGTGCTCGGCCGGATCGACGCCGGCGAACTGAGCGGTCTGACGGCGATGGCGGCCGAGACCTCGGACCAGCTGACGCCGCTCGACGTCTTTCCCGTGAACGGCTATGAGCGAGGAGATGACTACGACGCCATGCTTCGCCCTCTCATCTTCCACTTCTGGACCCGCGGCCTGCCGGAAACGGTGCCGCTCGGCATGGCGAACACGCGGGTGGTTCACGGCGCGCCGGGTACCGTCATGTACTACGACGCCAACTTCCGGAGCGCGGTCTACCACGTCCCGCCCAGGCTTGGCCGGGACATGGCGCCCACGATCACGGTGCCCTTTCCGCGGGTGCTCGTCGTGCTGGCCGGGGAGATGAGCGGTACGGTCGGGCCCAACCCCTTCTCGATCCCGCGCGGCACCATGGTCTTCGTACCGCCCAACGTCCCCGCCACCCTCTGGAACGACCAGGACGAGCCCCTCGAGCTGATGTTTCTGATGTTCGGCGACGGGGCCTGAGGTACGCGCATGCTCCCGCCGCGGGTACGGTGGGAGCATCCGGGACGCGCGGCGGCGCAGCGCCGCTTGAGAATCGTTTGAGACGCCCCGCGGCAGGCTGGTGCTCACCCAATCCCCGGAGCATCCGCACCATGATCAAACCGATTCTCACCGCTGCTGCGCTGTCCTTCTCCGTGGCGGCCGGCGCTTCCGACCGCGTGCTGCTCGTCGTCTCGAGTGCTGGAACCGCCGACGATCCCGAGTCCGGCTACGAGTTTGACGAACTCACCCAGGCCTGGTGGGCCTTTGTCGATAACGGCTACGAGGTCGAGATTGCGAGCCCGGCCGGCGGCGAGCCGCAGTCGGAGGAGCGCAACCCGATGTGGGCCTTCAACCAGCGCTTCCTCGATAGCCCGACGGCGATGGCCGCGGCCGCGACCACCACCCCGCTCGCGGATGTTTCGGCAAGCGACTTCGACGCCGTCTTCGTCATCGGGGGCAGCGGCGCTGCGATCGACCTGCCAACGGACGACGATCTGCAGGCGCTCATCGCCGACGTCTACGACCAGGGCGGCGTGATCGGCGCGGTGTGCCATGGCCCCGCGGCGCTCGTCAACGTCCGCGTCGACGACAAGGCCTTCCTGACCGATCGCCACGTCACGGCCTTCACCAACGCGGAGGAGGCCCTTTTCGGCGACAAGGAGGGCGGCGGCTGGTCCCTCGAAGACCGGATCGTGGCCGAGGGCGGCCGCTTCGACGGCGGCGGCATCATGCATGTTCACGTCGTCGCCGACGGCCGCGTCGTGACCGGCCAGAACCCGTTTTCGACGGCGGCGACGGCGGAAGCTACCATTCGGGCCATGGGCGGCGAGCCGCTCGACCGGGCGCCCTACCGCAGCGAGATGACGATGGCGCTCGCGGAATTAGCGGCCGAACAGGGTCTGGAGGCCGCCGCCGGGAAGCTGGCATCCAATCCGGATGATTACGAGGCAATGTTCCTGGCCCTGCTGGGCTTCCACCAGTTCCAGGCCGCCCATGAGGAGGACGCAGTCCGCGATGCGTTGACCCTGATGCAGCTGAGCGAGCCCTACTTCCAGCACGAAATGGTCGCACTTGCGACGGCCGCGGCCCATGAGCGACTGGGCGATGTCGACGCTGCCCGGCAGGTCCTGACGGCGCTGCTTGCTCGTTCCCCCGACTCCGAGGCAGCCCGCGAACGCCTCGCGGCGCTGGCGAACTGACGTGGCGGGCGCGGCGAGCCTGCGGATCCTGCTGGTTGAGGATCAGGCGGACCTCGCCGCGTCCATCATCGATTTTCTCGAGAGCGAGGGGCACCGGCTGGACTATGCCGCCGACGGGCGCCAGGGCCTGGATCTCGCGCTGCGCGGCGCCTACGACGTCGTGCTTCTCGATCTGCAGTTGCCCAGGCTCGACGGCCTGGCCGTCTGTCGCGAACTGCGCGCCACGGCGGAGCGCCACCTGCCGATCCTCATGCTCACCGCGCGGGACACGCTGGACGACAAGATCATCAGCACCCGCTTCGAAGCCGACGATCTTGTCGTCC
>JBCCZC010000009.1:0-34477 GCA_039188505.1 Pseudomonadota bacterium
CCTGCCGCCTCGGTGTCGATGCCGGCGATGGCCGCCGCGACAGGCTGCCACAGGGCGGTCGCGGCCGTGACAGCGCGCTGACCGGCCGGCGTGTCGACCGGCACGATGGCCTCGGTCGTCCCATCCGGCGCTGGCACGATGCCGCCCTGGGAAAACGCGCGAATGGTGGCGTCGAAGAGCTCCGCATCGGCCTGCAGCGCCGCCAGCTCCGGGCGGATATCCCGCCCGACCGTCTGGGCGACGTCCAGTTCATAGAGCTGCCTGGCGATACGCTGCGACAGCATACGCTGCCGTCCGGCGATGTTGACAGCCGCGGTGCTGGCGTCCGCGGCCGCCACGGCGTTGGTGAGGTCGTTCATGACCCGAAGCAGCTCATCGATCCGATCGCGAACCATCCGCTGCGCATCGGCCACCGATTGCAGGGACCCCTGCGGCCCCTCCATCAGCGCCTGGACCGCAGGACCGTATTCGCTCCAGATGAGCACTGCCGCGTCGACGGCCGCCCGCCCCGCGGCGACCTCAACGGCCTCGAGCGTCACGGGTTCGCCGCCGGCGCCGGTCGTCGAGCCGCCCACATCAAAGGCGCGCAGCGTGGTGTCGAAGAGGCTGAAGGTGGTGCTTAGCTCCTCGAATGGCGCAGCGACCTCCGAACCGGACTGCTGCGCGAGCTGTATGCCCTGGAGGTTCTTGACCGTCCGCTGCGACAGCATCCGCTGGCGCCCGGCGAGGTTCACGCCCACCGCATCGGCCTCGAACTGGGCGGAAATGACGATGTTCAGAGCGAGCACCGAGATGATGGTCGCCACGAACAGGGTGATGAGAAGGACCGGGCCGAGCCCGCCGAAGCGAGTACGGCGGCTTGCAGCAGCGCTAGTGCTATCCATGCGCGGCAGCTTGCAACACTTTTTACGTAATTAAAATAGTACTAACCCAAATTCACACTCGGAATAACTTTTTGCGACCTTAAGCGCTAAATTAGTGCACTGACGGCTCTCCTCACCAACGAGACGATGACAGAAAGGAATGGCTCCGCAGCGCGGACAGCCCGCGCCTAGCGATAATGAGGGCGCCGCCCGGGGCCCGTCGTGGTGCGTGCCGCGCCCCGGAAAGGGCCACTGGACCTCAGGCGTCTTCCCGGTCGGCTTCCCAACCCGACACGCGCGGCCACCGGTCGACGACCTGGCCGCCGGACACCACCCAGAACGCGTCGTGGCACGCCGCGGTAATGCAGGCGTGGTTCGGCAGGACGCGTAGGCGCTGGAGCGGCCTCAGCGAGTCCAGATCCTCGGGAGACCCCGTAGCATAGCCATGCTCCTGATCAAGCTGCTCGAGGTGAAGGTTGCCGACGCGCGTGTTTCCGTCCCGTGCAACGAGCCAGCCGTAGCCGGTATCGGGCAGCGCGCCGGCGGCGCTGAGATCCTTCGATACGGCCAGCGCTCCGGCGTCGACGATGGCCCGATCATGGCGGGGCTGCCGGCTGAGCACCGTGGTCAGCACGGCGACGGCGATGTCCTCGATCCGACAGCAGTGGCGCGCCACCTGCGCCAGATCGAACAGCGTGTAGACGCCGGGGCGAAACTCCGTGAGGCCATCGAAGCGACGGCCGTGGATCGCCGTCGGCGTGGAACCCGCACTGACGACATCACACGGCAGTCCGGCCTCCCGAAGCCGGCCTGCAGCCCGTACGACAGCGAGCCGCTCCTCCTCGGCGATGCGGGCGATTTCCACCGGATCGAAGCTACCGTATGCGTGGCCGCCATGGGTCAGCACACCCGCCAGCTCGAGCGCTGGATGCGCATGGATGACGCCAGCGGTCGTCCGCACCAGCGGATCGTCCCAGGCGAGTCCGGTACGGTGCTCGCCGCTGTCGATCTCCACGTGAACCCGGAACCGTGTGCCCAACCGGGCAGCCTCCGCCCCCAGGGCGCCGGCCAGTTCCGGGTCGTCGGCGATGAGCCCGATGACCGCGGCCTGCGTCCGCTGGATCTCGTCCGCAGCGGCGAGCCTTGCCGGGACGGCGGTGACGGCCCAGGTAATATCGCGGAACCCCGCCTGGGCGAAGAAGGCGGCTTCGGCCAGGGTCGACACGGTCAGACCGCCACCGTGGCCGCGTGTGGCGAGCCTTGCGACCTCGACGGCCTTCGCCGTCTTGAGGTGAGGGCGCAGCGCTACCCCGAGGCTCTCGAAGCGGCTTGCCATAGCGGCGGAGTTCCGTTTGACCACGTCCAGGTCGATCAGGAGCGCCGGCGTCGGCAGATCATCCAGCGTGCCCGGGAAGTGCATGTCAGTTCTCCTCGTGCTCGAGCAGGGCCTCCGCGACGCGCGCGAGCGTCAGCGGCGCGCAGCCCTCGGCCTTGTTGTTGGCAATCACTGTAGCGGGAATGCCGGCGTCGAGCGCGAAGCGGATCGCATCGACCACCACAGCGCGCGTGTCCTGATCCTCGGCGACCAGTCGGTTGAAGGGCGCATAGTCGCGCTTCGCGGCCTCGTAGCCACGTCCGTGGCCCAGGTTCCAGCGTAGCGACAGCGCGGGCGGTTCGGACCGCCGAACGAGGGCCCATTGCGTCGCCAGCGGCGCCATGGCCGAGTGGACCGTCAGGCAGGGAATCGCTTCGTGCTCCCGCAGCAGCGCCAGGAAGTTCTCGTCGAACAGCCTCGGCGAGCGCACCTCCACGACGACCTGCGCGGGGCCCGTATCGATACCCCGAAGCAGCGTGGCGAGCCGTTCATCGAAGAGCACCCGATGCCGCTCGAAGAGCCGGCAGGCGCCGGGACTGAACTGCACCAGAAGCTGGCCGATCCGATCGCCAGCGCCCTCGAGGGCCGGATTGATCACGCGGGTCTGCACCTGCGCTGGGGAGAGGAAGTTGCGGTTGCGCTGCCCCTCCGTCCGGGGTTCGGTCAGCGCCTGCCAGGTCTTCACGACGAAGCGGAAGTCCGGCCCGACCTGGCTGGCATAGTGGCGGTACTCCGCCGCCGCAAGCGGCCCGTAGAAGGCCCGGTCGATGCTCGCCGAACGCAGCCAGGGCTGGGCGGCATGCGCCGCCAGCCCCTGGCGCGACAGCACCTTTGCCGGCCAATCGCGGTCGTAGAGCAGCCCCTGCCACCCGGGAAAGGCCCAGCTCGACGTGCCGAGGAAGACGCCGGCAGGCAGCGCTGCCAGGTGATCGAAGCGACCTTCGGCGGGCGCCGCCACGACGGGCCCGTCGTCCAGGGAGAAGCCCAGCTGGGCCGAACTCACGGTTCCGGCCACGCAGCGGCGCCGACGCCGGTGCCCTCGATCGCCATCCCCGCCGCGAGCACCGCAAAGTCGCTGCCGGCGCCGGCGAAAACAGACAGGCCCACCGGAAGGCCGTGAACGCGCCCCATGGGCAGCGTCAGGTGCGGGTAGCCTGCGACCGCGGGATAGGTCGAGAAGCCCCCGCCGAAGTGGTCGCCGTTGACCAGGTCCGTCATCCAGGCGGGGCCGCGGGTCGGCGCGATGATCACGTCGAGATCGTGCGCCTCGAGCATTCGATCGATGCCCTCTTCCCGCGTCACGCGACGCGCCAGCACGAGGCTCTCGCCGTAATCGTCATCGTCCATGCCCGGCGCATCGGCCGCCTGCAGCAGCAGTTCTTGCCCGAACCAGCGCAGCTCGTCGGCCGCCAGCCGCTCGTTGCCCGCGATGAGGTCCTCGATGGTCCAGCCGCCGGGTTCCCCGGGTAGGGTTGCGAGGTAGGCGTCCATGGTCGTGCGGAATTCGTTGAGCAGTATCCGGAACGTGTGCTGGCCGAAGCCGTCCGGGGGGTCGAAGGCAAGATCATCGATGATCGTCGCGCCGCCGGCGCCGAGCGCAGCGACAGCGGCATCGAAGAGCGCATCGACCCCGTCGTGATAGCCGGTGGCCGAGCGCAGCACGCCGACCCGGAGCGTCATGAGATCGGCGGCCTCGAACTGCCCCGGGACGACGACCCCCTGCGCCAACGCGGCCATCGGGTCGTCGGCATCCGGGCTGACCATGGCCGCGAGTCCCAGCGCCGCGTCGAGAACCGTCCGGGCCATCGGGCCCGCCGTGTCCTGGCTGGGCGATATCGGCACCACGCCCTTGCGGCTGACGAGTCCGACCGTGGGTTTGAAGCCCACGACCCCGTTGATCGTCGCCGGGCAGACGATGGAGCCGTTCGTCTCGGTTCCGACCGTCAGCGGCGCAAAGGCCAGCGCTGCCGCCGTACCCGAACCGGAGCTGGACCCGCAGGGATTGCGCGCCGGGTCCACGGCGTTTCCGGTCTGTCCCCGGACCCCGCTCCAGCCCGAGCTCGAACGCGTCGAGCGGAAGTTCGCCCACTCGCTGAGATTCGTCTTGCCGAGGATGACCGCCCCCTGGCGACGCAGCGCGGCGACGAGCGGCGCGTCGCGGCCGGTCCAGTTGTCGGCGAGTAGCAGCGAACCAGCCGTCGTCGGCAGCTCGCGCGATTCGATATTGTCCTTCAGCAGGACCGGAATGCCGTGGAGCCGCCCGAGCGGCTTGCCGGCGGCCCGGTGTCGATCGAGGCGGCGTGCCTGCTCGACGGCGTCCGGCGCAACGGCGATGACGGACCGGTAACGTCCGTCCATCGCCGCGATACGCGCGAGGAAGTGACGGGTCACGTTCTCGGCCGAGCGGCGCCCGGCGACCAGATCAGCGTGCAGCGCCGCCGCGGACTGTTGGCTCGGCGGCGCGGCGAATTCGGCGCCGTGACCGGCGGTGGCGAGAAGCAGCAGCAGCGCCAGCGCGGCCCAGGGTCGCGGCTGAAGGACCATCGTCATGTCGAATCCTCATTGGTCACCGGCGGCAGCCGGATATCGAAGGCAGCACCCGGGTCGCAGCGGCGGGCCGTGATCGAGCCACCCATCGCCTCCACGAGACCTCGGACGAGCGCGAGGCCGATCCCGGTCCCGCGCACGCTGCCGTCCTCGCGCGCACGATAGAAGAGCTCGAAGAGTCGATCCGGCTTCCCGTCGGGCAGCCCCGGACCGAAGTCCCGGACGGTGAATCGAACGCCCGCCGGATCGCGGACAGCCGCCACCTCGATTTCCCGCCGGTCGCTACCCGCGGCGAACTTCAGCGCATTATCGACGAGGTTGATCAAGACCTGGAGAAAGGCATCGCGATCGATCCGGACCATGGCGCCCTCTGCGTCTGCGGACACGACCAGTTCAAAACCCGCGGGCCTGACCATGGCCTCGAGCGGTTCCCGGACGCCCGCGAGCAGCGCGGTGACCGGCACCGGTTCAAGGGCGAGATCGAGTCCCGTCCGGCTCATGCGCGAGAGCTGCAGCACGTCCGCCACGAGGCGGGACAGGCGTTCGCTCTCGTCGTTGATGAAGGTGTAGTACTGCTGGCGCCGCGCCTCGTCGACCCAACCCGCCTGCAGCATCTCGCTGTACATACGGATCGACGTGAGCGGCGTTCGGAGCTCGTGACTCACGGCCGAGACGAAGGCCTGCTGCTGCCCCACGAGTTCGAGCGTCCGCGCCCCGGCGCGGTAGACCACCCAGAAGCTCAAGGGCAGCAGGAGCAGGAGCAACGCGCCGGACCAGAAGACGACCCCCGCTGCCGGGCCTGGCGGCAGATCGACGACCGTGAACTCGAGCTGGAGGCCGTCGAAGGGCGCCGCGAGCCGCTCGACGTGGAACACCTGGCCGCCCAGTTCGGGCTTGGACGCCAGGTACCGGGAACCGCCGCCCCTGCGCTCCTTCGCCAGCGTACGATCACCCCAGCGGACCGCGAGCGCCGCGTGGCGGGAGACGCCGGCGCCGCGGAACGGCGCCAGGACCTGACCATCGAGAAACTCGTCAGTCGCCAGAACCGCGCCCTGGATCAGCCGGTCACCGTCTCGGTAGACCCGCCGGAAGAGCAGGAAATGGGCGCCATCAACCAGCAGGAACGCCAGCGCCTCGGCTTCCGAATCCAGGCTGCGGAGGCGCGATTCGTCGACGGTTTCCGCCTCCGCGAGCTGGCTGCGCCCCGGCGCCTCGTCATCCCTGCGTTCCTTTGCGAGCGGCGTCGCTGAAGCCGGCTTCTGGGCCAGTTCCAGCCGGGCATAGGCCTCGCGATTCGCCCCGAGTTCGGCCGGAGCCTGCAGGACCGCGACGGGACTGCTCCCCTGAACGTTCTCCTCGAGCGCATCGCTGAAGACGTCCTGCTCCGGGGCGTCGCTGCTCGCCATCTCCGCGGCGACCAACGCCCCGGCTGCCCGCTGCCGGGCAGGCGGCGTCGCCGGCGCGGCGGCAACCGGCTGACCCTGGACGGCCTCGCGCAGGCTGACGGCCAGATCGGCCCGCGTCGCGACGTCGGCGACATCCAGGGCCGCCAGCGTGTCCGGGTCCTCGGGGAGCAGCGGCGTGCTGAACGCGCCGTCGGGCGCGATCTGGAAGTGTCCCCTGAGCCCCCTCGGCGCCGCTGGCACCGGCACGACGGCGAGGGGCGAGCGCTGGATGATATTCGTTGCCCGGCCATCCGTCGGCAGGGCGAAGAGGTAGTCGTCGGTCGACCGACCGGCCTCCTGCGCTTCGAGGGCCGCGAGGCTCCGGTTCACGCCCGCGACGAACTCTCGCGCCAGCCCCTGCTGCTGCAGCATGCTCTCGAGACCCGTTTGGCGCCAGGCCTGCCAGAGGAGCACCACCGTCGGGGCCAGCAGGGCCACGAGGAGCAGCAGCAAGGTGCGCTTGAGGCCCGCCGCCGTTCTCGGACGGAGCAGGTTCACGCGAGCCGGAGCCGGTAGCCCGCGCCGCGGACCGTGACCAGCACGGCGGGTTCGCCGGGAACGGCTTCGATCTTGCGACGCAGCTTGGCGACGTGGATGTCGACCGTGCGCGTCTCGATCCCAAGTCCGCGGCCATAGCCCCACACGCGCGCCAGCAGTTCCTCCCGCGGGACCGCCCGGTCGGCGTGTACGGCGAGGTATTCGAGGAGCTCCATCTCCCGGCGGGTGAAGCGAAGCGGCTCCTGGCCGCGACGGCCCGCCAGATTGGCCGGATCGATCTCGACGTCGCCGGCAAGGTGCAACACGCGCTCGTGCCGAGCGCCGGGGCTCGTCCGCCGCAGCACGGCCTGGACGCGCAGGACCAGCTCGGCAACGGAGAACGGCTTGGCGACGTAGTCGTCGGCGCCGAGGCTCAAGCCCCGGATGACGTCCTCGTCGCTCGTTCGCGCCGTCAGCATGATGACCGGCTGGTCGGGGCACGCTTCGCGCACGCGCTCGCAGATCTCCGTGCCGTCGATCCCGGGCAGCATGAGATCCAGCAGGACCATGTCGTAGCGGCCCGTCAGCGCGCGCTCGAGGCCGGTCGTGCCGTCAGCGGCCGTCTCCACGTCGAAGCCGTGAAAGCGGAAGACGTCCGCAAGCCCCTGGCGGATCGGCTCCTCGTCCTCGACGATCAACAGTCTGGTGGCGACGCTCATGGTGGCAGGTTAGCAGGCCTGGACGCCGGCCATGTAAACCCGCGGTAAACCCCGGCGCACCGGTTTTACCGAAGCATGTCTGGGGCCATGACCGCCAGGAGCCTACGCTGGAATCCAGTTCCCACGGAGACCCGCAGATGCCCCTCCTGAAACGCTTCAGCCGCCTCGTCGGCGCCGATCTTCACGCCATGCTGGACCAGATCGAGGATCCGGACACCATGGCCCGCCAGGGCCTGCGCGACATGCAGGCCGAAGTCGACCGCCTCGACGGGGAGATCGCCCGACTCGTATCGCGTCGGGACGACCTCGAGCGAACCGCGAGCCAGGCTCGCGCCGACGTCGCCGCTGCCGACGACCGGCTCGACCTCTGTCTGCACGAGGGCCGCGAGGATCTTGCTCGCGGGCTGGTTCGCCGCAAGCTGCAGGCCGCCGAGCGGGCGGCGGGCGCCGAGGCCTCGATCGAGCGCTGCGACGCCGATCTCGGGGAACTCCAGGCCCTTCAGGCCCGGCGGCAGGAAACGCTCGCCGACCTGCGCATGCGGCTCGACGACCTGCGGGCCGCGCCCCCGCCGACCCATTCCGCGCCGGCGGGACCTTCGCCGGAAGAGGTGGAAGTCGCCCTGCTCGCGGAGATCGCAGCGAGGCGGCCGTCATGAGAGCACCTTCGCTTGTGCCCCATCTGCTCCTCGCCGCGGCCGTGGCGCTGGCCGGTGCCTGGCTCTACCACCTCGTGGTCCCGGCAGCCGGCACCCGTCTGGCGATCCTAGTCCCGCTGATCGGCACGACGTCCTTCGCCCTGTTCGCGACCTACCGGTCATGCAGCGAGCCGCGCTTCGCGCCCGCCGTCCTGGCCGCCTGGCTAGCGCTTATTGCGGGAGTCACGGTGACGGGAACGCACCCGGTGGACGTCCTCGCGGCCCTGACGCTCGCAGTGGTCGGTGCGCGAGTGCTCTGGACGCGCCCCCGGCCGGTCCGCGCGATAGTCGAAGTCGGCCTGGGCGTCCTTGCGGTCGCCGGCTGGCACTGGGCGCTCGACCACGCCGGCAGCATCGCGGCCGCCTCCTGGTGCTGGCTACTGGTGCAGAGCCTGCCGCTGTTCATCACCACCGCCTCGGCGCGAGACGCCGCCCCGGACCGCTTCGAGCACGCGCACCGGAGGACGCTCGAGGCGCTCGCCGCCATGCAACGCAACGAAAGGAGTACCCCATGAAGACCCTTCTGCTTCTCCTCGGCATCACCATCGCAACTGCTGGCGCGATCGCGCTGGCCCCCGCCACTACGGCCGCACCGACCGCTCCGGCGCCGCTCCCGGCGGTCGCCCCCGTGGTGCTGGAACAGCCCCGGATCGAGGCCGTCTTCGTCCTCGACACGACCGGCAGCATGAGCGGCATGATCCAGGCGGCCAAGGACCAGATCTGGTCGATCGCCTCGACCATGGCGCGGGCCCAGCCGGCGCCCGAGCTGCGCATCGGCCTCGTGGCGTACCGCGACCGCGGCGACGCCTACGTGACCCGCTCCGTGCCCCTCAGCGCTGACCTCGACAGCGTCTACACGCGCCTCCTCGGCTTCGAAGCCGCCGGGGGCGGTGACACGCCCGAGAGCGTCAACGCGGCGCTGCACGAAGCGGTCCACGCGATGTCCTGGTCGGACGACCCGGACGTGTACCGCGTCCTCTTTCTCGTCGGCGATGCGCCGCCGCACATGCATTACGCCCAGGACGTGCCGTGGCAGGACACGCTCCGCGACGCCACGGCCCGCGGCATCGTCATCAATACGATTCTCTGCGGCCAGAACGAGGCGGCCCGGGTAGCCTGGACGGCCATCGCCACCGAGAACCAGGGCCGGACCTTCGCCGTGGACGCCGACGGCGGCGCGCTGCGGATCGACACGCCCTACGACGACCGCATCGCCGCTCTTGCCGCCAGGCTCGACCGCACCCGTCTCTGGTATGGCGATGACGACGACCGGGCCAGCAGTGCGGCGATCGCGGAGGATGAAGCGAAGCGCCGGGCTGATCTGCCGGCATCCGCGCTGGCGAGCCGAGGTGTCTACAACGCCACGAAGGCCGGCGCCGCCAGCCTGGCCGCGCGCAACGACCTGATCGGCGACATCGAGAGCGGCGAGGTGACCCTCGAGAGCCTCGACGAAACCGCCCTCCCCGCGCCCCTGCAGAAGATGGACGCCGAGGAGCGCCAGGCCGCCGTGGCGGAAGTCCAGAGCGAGCGCGCGGCCCTGCGCCAGCAGATCGGATCGCTGGCAAAGGAGCGGGAGGCCTACCTCGAAGACGCCAAGGCCGAACGAGCCGACGCCAGCGCTTCGCTGGACGAGCAGCTCGTAGACACCCTACGTGAGCAGGGCCGCGCCCGCGGACTGCTGATCGACGGGCCCGAGTAACGCCGTTCCCCGCGACGACCCCGGCCGATCCGGCCGGGGTCAATCCCGCCCGGGTCCGAGGAGCCGACCCAGCCTCGCCGCCGCCATCTCCCGACCGAAATCGATCATCTCCCGGGCCCGGAAGAACTGGTGGGCGCCGCAGCGATTGCGCGGAATCGTGACCGTGAGGTCCGCCGGATAAGCCGCCAGCTTCATGCGCGCGATCGTGCCCTGCATCGTGTCGAAGGACGCCAGCGCGATCTCGAAGAGGTTCCAGCCCTCGGACCTGTCGCGCGACCGGTTACCGAGCCCGGCGATGAAGGACTTGATCGCACGGCGATGCCCGTCCTCCTCAGCGTTCTGCGGCTGCTCGGGCTCCTGCCGCTCCCACCGCGGATCCGGGTGGCCATTGACGTTGACGGCCACCCGCCACGCCCCGGGCACCGCGAAGGCCGGAGCGATCGGGAGGGGATTGAGCAGTCCGCCGTCGAACAGGACGCGCCCGCGGTATTCGTGCGGCGTGAGCACCATGGGGATGGCAATAGAGGCGCGAATGGCATCGAACAGCGGCCCCGAGGTCATCCAGATCTCCTCCTCCCGCTCGACATCGGCGGCCACCGCGGTGAACGGCATGCCGAGCGACTCGATAGCCACGCCGCCGACCAGCTCCTGCAGGAGCTCGACGAGCTTCTCGCCGCGCATGAGGCCACGCGAGGTGAAAGACAGGTCGAGCATGCGGATCACGTCGATTTCGTCGAGGGCGCACACCCACTGGCGAAAATCCTCGAGTCGTCCGGCAGCGTATACGCCGCCGATCAGCGCGCCCATCGACGACCCGGCGATCGAGGCGATCTCGACACCGTTTTCCTCGAGCCACTCGATCACGCCGATATGCGCGAGACCCCGGGCCGCGCCGCTGCTCAGGACGAGGGCAACGCGGGGCTTGTCGCTCGACTGCGGGAGCGTCTTCAGTGGGCCCTCGCTGGGATCTGGATCCGGCGTCATGGTAGGCGGTCAACCGATTCTGCCTGCGGATGCTATCCTAAAGCACTCACAAGCGCTTGAAATGATGGGAGTCTGCGGCGCAGATGACGACCGATTGCGGGCCAACGATCTACTGGCTGGATGCGAACGACTGCATCGAGCGGGTCGCTTCCGAGACCTGGGACGCCTTTGCTGCGGCCAACAAAGGGGACGCCGCGCTGAGCGATCGCATCGTCGGCCGGCCCCTACGCGAGTTCATCAGCGGCGACTCGACCCAGATGTGGGTCAACGCCCTCATTGCCTACGCCCGGCTCCTCGACAAGCCCGTCCGCCGCGATTATCGGTGCGACTCCCCGACGGAAAAGCGTTACATGAGCATGGAAATCACGCCGCTCGAAGATGAACGCCTTCGGGTCGAGAATCGCCTTCTGCGGACTGAGGACCTGGGCGGCGAGCTGAACTTCGTGACCGCCGGCGCGGACGGCGAACGGTTCACGCAGCGCTGCAGCATCTGCAACAAGCTCCGCGTCCACGACGTCTGGGTCGAGCCGCACCCGACTGCCCTGGAGCAGGAAGCCAGCGAACGTGCCCCGATCCCCGTCATCTACACGGTCTGTTCGTCGTGCCGTGATGCCCTGCATACCCAGCCCCAGTACACGGCCTCGAGCTGAGCTTCAGGGCACGGCGATCGCCCGCACCGCCGCCACCGACCGGATCCAGGCTCCCGATCCCGCCAGACTCTCAGGCAGCGCCGCGAAGGCCGCCTGGGCCACCGAACGATCGCCGTAGGCTCCGACGTAGAGCGCCGTGAGCCTGCGCTCGCCCGCCTGGATCACGCACCGGTGGAGCGGCCCGCGGATGCCGTGGCGGGCCGCGTAGGGCGCGAGCCCCGCGGCGTCGGCGAGCGCAATCAGCTGGATGACGTAGTGGTCCTCGGGAATGTCCGCGAAGCAGAGCGGCGGCGGCGGCACTTGAGCAGGCCGTGCTGTCGGCTCCGGGGCGCGAACCGGCTGGGGAACGGGCAAGGGCTGCGTCGGCGCTGGCCCGTCGGCCACCGGCAACGCTTCGAGGCCCGTAGGCGTAGTGGCGCCGGCGGGTTCTTCGGCGGCCGGCGCCGCTGCCGCGGGCGGCGTCTGCGTTGCCACCGCCCCGCCCGCGGGCAC
This sequence comes from Pseudomonadota bacterium, assembly GCA_039188505.1. Lineage (GTDB taxonomy): Bacteria > Pseudomonadota > Gammaproteobacteria > Xanthomonadales > SZUA-38 > JBCCZC01. The sequence goes on from JBCCZC010000009.1 coordinate 11,947, forward strand.
CGGAAACTGCCCCGACGCAAACATCTCCTGCGCCTGGGTATGGCCGTTCCTGGCCGCACGCGCGTACCAGTCGAGCGCCGCGTCGAGGTCCTGCTCCGCCCCGCGGCCGAGGTACAGCTGGGTCCCGAGATTGAACTGCGCCTGGGGCAACCCCTGCTCCGCCGCCAACCGGTAGTAGCGGGTCGCGACCTCGAGATCCTGCGGAACGCCGCGGCCATTGAGAAACGCGTTGCCGAGATTGAACTGCGCCGGGGCGAGGCCGCGGTCGGCCGCCTTCCGGTACCAGCGGGCGGCGGTCACGTCGTCCTGCTGGACGCCGAGGCCCTTGTCATAGAGCGTGCCGAGCGCAAATTGGGCCCGCGCGTCCCCCTCCTCGGCGAGTGGCGACCAGATCTCGATCGCCGCCGCGTAATCGCCTCGGGCCACGGCCTCGCGCGCGGCGTTGAAGTCCGCCGCCTCGACGACGAGGAACGCAGCGAGTCCCAGGCAAAGGATCGGTCGGGCCAGCCTCATGGCCCCGAGTCTACCGGCTACGGCACGGACCGTCAGGGCCGCGCAATGTCGGCCCAGACGAGGTGATGGCGGAAGGCACGGACCCACTCGAGGCCACGCTCCGTCTCCGGCCGGGGCCAGAACACGCCGGCCTGTCGCACCGACAGCTCCCGGGACGGGAGGACATAGTCATAACGCCGGTTACCGGTCTGCACGTCGCCGCGCCAGCTGTCGACGCCGGGAGGTCCCTGATGCTGGCGATTGATCCCTGATCGCTGGTATGCCTCGGCGCCGCGGCTCCTGGGTAGCGGATCGTCACCGGTACGCGCATGGCGAAGCAGCGCGTTGATCGCCGCGGTCCCACCGGGGCCCTCGAACGGGTCGGCGTTGAGCGTACCGGCCAGCACGAAGGGCTCGGTCGGCGTCAGACCGCCGCGCCGGCCCGCGTCGTCGACGATGAGGTCCTCGCCACCGAGGTAGGCGTCCCAGAAGGCGAGCTCCTCGTCTCGCCGGGCAGCAGCCGCCGTATCGTCCGCTGGCGGGCGCAGAGGGTTCGAGACGAGCAGCCGCAGGGTAGCGTCGTCCCACCGCAGCGCGACGTCCCAGTGCGAGCGTGACGACAAGCGCCGCGGCAGGGACGAATCCTCGCCGGAGGCATCGAGCCGGCCGCGCGGAAAGCGCTGAAAGGTGCGGGTCGCGTCCGGGTCGATCGGCAGGCGCGACAGCACCACCATGCCGCCCTGCCCGGCAAAGTCGCCCGGGGCGTGGGCGTCGCCCGGCATTGCGATGAACCGATCGCCATCGAGGTCCTGGCCGCTCAGCAAGCCCGTATTGACAGGGGCGACAAAGCGGTAGGTGAATCGCACGGCGGACTCGCCGAACTGCCCACGCGCCAGGTACTCGGTCTCGAACAGGCCGATGCCGCGGTACTCGAAGTCGTGGTCGACGCCGAGCAGCACGAGCACGTCAGGACTGGCGCGCTGGATGATGGCCGCCGCCCGGCGCGCCTCGGGGTGCTCTCCGCCGGTCAGCCGCTCGCTGATCTCTCCGCGCCCCTGGAAGGTGAGCTGGGGATTGAAGACGGCCACCCGGATGCTGTCCGGAGCGGTCCGGGGGATACGCCAGCTGCAGGCATTGAGGATCAGCAGTACCGCCAGGGACAGGCTGACGAGGCGGCTCATTCGGTCGCCAGGAGCGCCTGCAGTTCGTCGTCCCCGAGGACCGGTACCCCAAGCGCCTCCGCCTTCGCCAGCTTCGAACCCGCCTTCTCGCCGGCGATGACGCCAGTGGTCTTCTTCGAGACCGAGCCGGTCACCTTGGCTCCGCGGGCCATGAGCGCCTGCTTCGCCTCATCGCGGGTCATGGCGGCCAGCGTGCCCGTCAGCACATAGGTCTGCCCGGCGAGCACGTCGCTCCGGGCCGCGGCCGCGCCCTCGCCCTCCTCCCAGGCGACGCCCGCCGCCTGCAGGTCCGCGATCACCTCGAGGTTGTGCGGCTCGCGGAAGAAAGCGTGGATCTTACCCGCCACGATGGGCCCGACGTCCGGCGTGTCCTCGAGCGCTTCCACGTCGGCATCGGCAATGGCCTGCAGGGAGCCAAAGTGATCGGCCAGCGTAGCCGCGGTCGCCTCCCCCACGTCACGGATACCGAGGGCGAAGAGTAGCCGGGCAAGGGTCGTCCGGCGGCTCCGATCGATGGCATCGAGCAGGTTCTGCGCGCTTTTCTCGGCCATGCGATCAAGGCCACTCACGGTCTCCAGATCCAACCGGTAGATGTCGGCGACCGTCTTGACGAAACCGCGATCGGCCAGCTGTTCGATGATCTTCTCGCCGAGGCCGTCGATGTCCATGGCGCGCCGGGCCGCGAAGTGCTGCAGCGCGGCCACGTGCTGTGCGGGGCAATAGAGGCCACCGGTGCAGCGCGCGACCGCCTCGCCCTCCGGCCGCACCACGCGTGAGCCGCACACGGGGCAGCGCTCCGGCATGACGAACTCGCGCGCGTCGTCCGGACGCCTTTCGGGCACGATGGCCACGATCTCGGGTATCACGTCGCCGGCCCGGCGCACGATCACGGTATCGCCGATTCGCACGTCCTTCCGACGCACCTCGTCTTCGTTGTGCAGGGTCACGTTGGTGACCGTAACGCCGCCCACGAAGACCGGCTCCAGCCGGGCGACCGGGGTGACGGCGCCCGTGCGGCCCACCTGCACGTCGATGTCGACGACGCGGGTCAGCTCCTCCTGGGCCGGGAACTTGTGGGCGATCGCCCAGCGCGGTGCCTTGCTGACGAAGCCGACATCTTCGCGCTGGCGCAGGTCGTCGAGCTTGTAGACGATGCCGTCGATCTCGTACGGCAGCCCGTCTCGTCGCGCGAGCAGATCGTCATGCGCCTCGAGGCAGCCATCGACGCTCGCGACGATCCGCGCCTCGGGGCTGACCGGCAGACCCCAATCCCGTAGCCGCTGGAGCATCGCACCGTGGGTCTCCGGGAGCGCGCCGGTCGTGATCTCTCCGACGCCGTAGGCGAAGAACGCCAGCGGTCGCTGTGCGGTGAGGCGCGGATCCTTCTGCCTGAGGCTGCCCGCAGCAGCGTTGCGCGGATTGACGAAGGTCTTCTCGCCGCGAGCCTCGGCCTGCTCGTTGAAGGCGCGGAAATCAGCGACCGGCATGTAGACCTCGCCGCGGACCTCGAGCAGCTCCGGCCAGTCCTCGCCGCGCAGCCGCAGCGGCACCGCGTCGATGGTGCGGGCGTTGTGGGTGATGTCCTCACCGGTGACGCCGTCGCCCCGCGTGGCGCCCTGGACGAGCACGCCGTGCTCGTAGCGCACGCTCATGGCAACGCCGTCGAGCTTCGGCTCCACGCTGTAGGCCACGGGGTCTTCCGTGTCCAGGCGTTCGCGGATGCGGCGATCGAAATCGTGGACGTCATCGACCGCAAAGGCGTTCAGGAGCGAGAGCATGGGCACGGCGTGCCGGACCGTTCCGAAATCCCCGACCGGCTCGCCGCCGACGCGCTGCGTCGGAGATTCCGGAGTGACCAGCTCGGGATGCTCGGCCTCGAGGTCCTCCAGTGCCCGCATCAGCCGGTCGTACTCGGCGTCCGGTACCGTCGGAGCATCGAGGACGTAGTAGCGATAGGCGTGCTCCGCGAGCTCGTCGCGCAGCGCCGCGACGCGTTGCGCGGCGTCGGTCGGGGTCATCGTCCTTCCTGTTTCCGATCGTAGTCGCGCATCTCGTCGCGCAGCTGGGCGATGCGTTGCCGGATGAGGCTGGAGTGGGATTCGTCCTGAAGATCGGCGTTCAGCAGATCAGCCAGCCGCCGTCCGGTTGCCAGCATGGCGTCCCAGGCGTCGAGCGCGGGCAGCGGATTCGGCAGCGTCAGGAACAGGCACAGGCCCGGCGTCTGGAGCGTGTCGCGGCGCGTGAGGTCAAAATCGCCCGGCTTGGTGATGTTCGCGAGGCTATAGATCGCGGTGTGCCGTTCGCCCGTCTCGTTCAGCCGGTGGAAGATGTTCAGATCGCCATAGCTCAGACCGACCTTCTCCGCCGCTTCGAAGATGTCAGGGCCGCCGAGCGTGGTGCCGCGCGGTGCCTTCACGTAGAGCACCACCACCCGGTCGGGGTCCTGCCCGACGGCATCGGCCGCCTCGCTGCCGGCTTCCACCGCGGCCTCACCACCGGGGCGCTCCTGGCTGATCACGTCGCCGAGGCGCTCGAGTTCCTCCTCGAGGTTGTCGTCGAGGGGCTCGCCGCCGACCGCCGGCTCCCGCCGGGCCTTGGGCTCGGCCTTCGCTCGACGCTTCGGATCGCCGAAATAGTAGATGGCGCCGATCACGACGATGCCGACGACGACGAGGATCCAGCGTAGTTCAGCTTCCATGACCTCGCCCGTCCGACCTCAGGATGCCGCCATCCGCTCGGCCTCCGCGATGTCCACGGAAACCAGCCGGGACACGCCGGGCTCGCGCATGGTCACGCCGAGGAGCTGATGGGCGATGGCCATGGTGATCTTGTTGTGGGTCACCACCACGAACTGAACCTGCTCGGACATGTCGCGAACCATATCCGAAAACCGCCCGACGTTCGCGTCATCAAGCGGCGCGTCGACCTCGTCCAGCATGCAGAACGGTGCCGGGTTGAGCTGGAATATGGCGAAAACGAAGCTCACGGCCGTCAGCGCCTTCTCGCCACCGGACATCAGGTGGATATTCGAGATCCGCTTGCCCGGCGGTCGGGCCATGATGGCCACGCCGGCCTCGAGCAGATCGTCGCTGGTCAACTCCAGGAAGGCGTGCCCGCCGCCGAACAGGCGCGGGAACAGGGCCTGCACACCGGTGTTGACGCGATCGAAGGTCTCCTTGAAGCGGGTCCGCGTCTCCCGGTCGATCTTGCGGATCGCCCGTTCGAGCGTCTCCAGGGCCGTAACGAGGTCCTCGTTCTGGGCGTCGAGGTAGGTCTTGCGCTCCTGCTCCTGCTCGAACTCCTCGATCGCCGCGAGGTTGACCGGCTCGAGGCGCCGGATGCGGCGTTCGAGGGACTCCAGCTTCTCGGACCAGGCATCCGCCGACGCGTCATCCGGCAGCGTCTCGAGGATGGCCGCGCGGTCCGCGCCGGCCTGCTCGAGCTGCTCCACCAGCGTCTGTGCCTTCACCCGCAGACCCTCGCTCTCGAGCCGCTCGTTGCTGACCGCTGTGCGGACCTGTTCGATCTCGGCGTCGATCTCGTGGCGCTTGCGGTCGAGCTGGCGGATGGCCTCGGCCAGGGCATCGACCTGCGCGCGCGCTTCGTTGAGGCGACCCTCAACGCCAAGGCGGGCCTCCACCATGCCCTCCAGGCGCTGCTCCTCCTCGACCAGCGGCTCACCGGTGGTCCGGATCTGCTCCCGGAGCGCCACGCGCCGCTCCTCGAGCTGCTTGATCTGCCCTTGTGTCCGCTCGAGCGCCTGCGCTGTGGACCGCAGCGCCGAGCGCTTGGTTTCGAGCGCGACGGTCAGCTGCTGGGCCGCTTCGCGCGTGGTCCGGGCTTCAGCGCGGCATTGATCGCGCTCACCAAAGATCGTGACGCGTCGGCTCTCGAGCGCGCCGCGCTGGCCCTCGAGGTCGGCCATGCGATCCACGGAGGTCTGGAGCCGCTGCCGCGCGTCCCGGACCGCGGCTTGCTCGCTGTCGACTTCGCCGGTCAGCTGGGTGACCTCCTCGTCGATCCGTGCAGCGCGCGCCCTGACCGCGTCGATGCGCGCCTGACGGCTCTGGATCTGGCCCTCGAGTTCAGCGACGCGACGCAGGTGCATGTTGAGCTCACCCTGCACCGATTCGCGCTCCGTTTCCGCCGCCGCGAGGGCCTCCTCGCCGGCGCCCAGGGCCTCCCGGGAGACCTGACCGCGCTCCCCAACCGACTCGCGTTCGGCCCGCAGCTCCTTGATCTCCTGCTCGCGCGCCAGCACGCCTGCGGTGGGCTGATCCCCGCCGACCCGGAGCCAGGCTCGTCCGCCCCGCAAGCCGCTGCCGCTCGCGATCGACTGGCCGGGATCCAGCGTCGCGCCGGTGGCGGCCACGGGTGCATCGACTGCCGTGACGCCCGCGAGCAGCTCGCCCAGCACGGCCGGGCCGGTTACGCGCGCCGCCAGGCCGTCGTCGCCTGCCGGACCCTCGCCCGCCGAAGAGACCAGCGCGATGCCGCCCTCGGGCCAATCGCCGACGTTCGCCAAGCTCCAGGGATCCGGCACCACGACGGCATCGAGGAACTCGCCGAGGGCCGCCTCCGCGGCCGCCTCGAAGCCCGCTTCCACGCGGATGACCTGGGCGAGCCGGGGTGCCCTGGCCAGACCGTGCTCCTCGAGCCAGCGGGTTGCGCTCGCCGAATCGTCACCGAGTGCGGCCTGCTGCAGCGCCTCGAGCGAGCTCAGGCGGCCGGTCACCGTCTGGTGCTGCTCACGCAGTGTGTTGAGCTCCGAGGCCAGCGTCCGGTTGCGGTCGGCCTGCGCGGCGCCGCGCTCACGGACCTCCGCGAGCCGCTGCTCGAGGGCCTCCTGCCGGTCCCGGGCCGCGTCTCGTTCCGCAACGAGCTTGCCGAGGCTGTCCTCGAGCTCGCTGGTGTCTAGCGACGTCCGCTCCGCACCGAGGCCCTCGATGCGGCGGCTGCGCTCGTGCAGTGAGCGGTCCAGTGCTTCGATCCGGGTCCGTTCCACCTCGGTCTCCCGAGAGGATTCGCTCTGCCGGGACGAGAACTCGTTCCACTCCTGCTGCCAGGCCCCTACGGCCTCCTCCGCATTCGCGTAGCGCTCGGCAACGGATCGCTCCGTTTCCCGCGCCGCTTCCAGCTCGGGCTCACCCCGCGCCAGCTCGTCCTTGAGGGCCTGTAGATGGCTCTGGTCCAGATCGACATGGGACGACAGCTCCTGCCACTGCTGCTCGGCCTCGGCCTGCTGCCGGCGCTGGCGCTCCTGCAGATCCTTCCGATGCGCGATGGCCTGCTCGAGGCGCGCGATCTCGGCACCGACTTCATAGAGCTCGGCCTGAACGTTGCTCGCGTGCTCGCTAGCCTCCGTATGGCGCTCACGGGAGCCCTCGATTTCGGCCTCTGCCGCACGTAGGCGAGCCAGGGCCTCTTCCAGCAGCGTTTCGCGCTCCGCGAGGCGGCCCTTGCGCTCCTGGAGCGCCGTGTCGAGGGCCTGCCACCGCAACGTTGCCAGCTCGGCCTCGCGCTGACGGTATTCGGCCTTCAGCGTCTTGTAGCGCTCGGCCTGCTTCGCCTGGCGCTGCAGGTGCTCGAGGTGTTTGTCGACCTCCGCCCGCAGATCCTCGAGGCGGGCGAGATTCTCACGCGTGTGCCGGATCCGATTCTCCGTTTCCCGGCGACGCTCCTTGTACTTGGAGATCCCCGCCGCCTCCTCGAGGTAGGTGCGGATTTCCTCGGGCTTGGCCTCGACGATCCGCGAGATCATTCCCTGCTCGATGATGGAGTAGCTGCGGGGACCCAAGCCCGTGCCCAGAAAAATGTCGGTGATGTCCCGGCGCCGGCAGCGCGTGCCGTTGAGGTAGTAGAGCGACTGACCGTCGCGGCTGACCTGGCGCTTGATCGCGATCTCGGCGTAGCTGGCGTACTCCCCGCCGGCGGACCCGTCGCTGTTGTCGAACAGCAGCTCTACGGTGGCGGTACCCACGGGCTTCCGGGCACTCGAACCATTGAAGATCACGTCGGCCATCGACTCGCCGCGCAGCAGCCGCGCCGAGGATTCGCCCATCACCCAGCGCACGGCGTCGATAATGTTCGACTTGCCGCAGCCGTTCGGGCCCACGACACCGATGAGGTTGCTCGGCAGATGGAAGGTCGTGCCGTCGACGAAGGACTTGAAGCCCGCGATGCGAATCGTCTTCAGGCGCATCGGCGGGACCCGGTTTGCGGCGCTGGGACAGGCCCGCGTTCGCGAACGCGCGACGGGCTGGGCTGGACGGTCGTGTTCAAGGAGACGGCGGTCTGGGTGCTGACGGGCATGGGGAATGGCGCAGAATGCGCAATCCGCAGCCGTTTGTCCACGATTGCTTCATTTGCGATTGTCTATTACCTTCGCCGCCCATTTTTGACGGAATCTCCAGCATGAGCACCCAACCTTCGAAGGACCTCGAGACCTTCCCCAACCCGCAGCCGGAGCGGGATTTCACGATCCGGATTCGCGTCCCCGAGTTCACCTGCCTGTGCCCCAAGACCGGTCAGCCGGATTTCGCGACGCTGCACATCGACTACATCGCCGATGAGCGCTGCGTCGAGCTGAAGTCCCTGAAGCTCTACATGTGGTCGTACCGCGACGAGGGCGCCTTCCACGAGGCCGTGACCAACCGCATCCTCGACGATCTCGTCGCCGCCACGGACCCGCGCTTTATGCGCCTGACCGCCGAGTGGTACGTCCGCGGGGGCGTGTACACCACCGTGATCGCCGAGCACCGCAAGCCAGGCTGGCAGGCGCCGGAGAAGGTCGAGCTGCCGGGCGGGTGAGACGCTCTGGTACGCCATCCACGTGAAACGCTTGGATGAGTAGTCGCTTGCGACCCTGGGCGTGCGTGCGAGAATGCAGTGATGAGTGTGCCATTTCACTGCTGGCAGTGCGGTCAGGCGCTCACCGGCATGATCCTGCCGGTGTCGCGTCGCGAGGCGTGCCGGGCCTGTAATGCGGAGATCCACGTCTGTCGCATGTGCGTGCACTTCCGGGCCAACCGGATGATCGCCTGCGCCGAGGAACGCGCGGAGGATGTCAGCAATCGGGAACTCGCGAATTTCTGCGACTACTTTGCCCCGAACCCGGGCGCCTGGCAGGGCGCGACCGAAACGGCGACGGACGCGGCGCGCGATCAGCTCGAGGCCCTTTTCGGTGGCGACACGCCGGAGCCCGCCAAACCGGACGACGCGAGACAGGCCCTGGACGACCTGTTCAAGGGTGCGAACGAATAGGACCCGGCCAGCGGCGCCGGGGGCCCTTGGCGACGCTCAATCCGCCGGAACGGTCCGGCTCGACGCCCAGTGCCGCAGCGCCGCGATGCGCTCCGCCATCACGACCGAGAGCGGTCGCGTGCTGGTGATCGCCTCCAGTACGGCCTCCTGCGCCACCGGCACGTCCTCGGCCAACGCCGAATAGAGCGCGGACACCACCGCCTGCTCGATCTCGGCTCCGGAGAAGCCCTCGCTGGCCTCCCCCAGTGCCGCCAGGTCAAAATCCTCCACGTCGAGGCCGCGCTTGCCCAGATGGATCGCGAAGATACGCTCGCGGACCGGCGGCTTGGGCAGATCGACGAAGAAGATCTCGTCGAAGCGACCCTTTCTCACCAGCTCCGGCGGCAGCGCCTCGATATCGTTGGCGGTCGCCACGAGAAAGACCGGCTGCTCGCGCTCGGCCATCCAGGTCAGCAGCGTTCCGAGGATGCGCTTCGAGGTGCCGGAATCGGAGTCGGTGACCGAGATGCCCTTCTCGATCTCATCGATCCAGAGGACGCAGGGGGCCATGATCTCCGCGCTCGAGAGCGACTCCCGCAGGTTGCGCTCGGTCTCGCCGTGGTACTTGTTGTAGAGCGAGCCGAAGTCCAGACGCAGCAGCGGCATGCCGAAGCCCGCCGCGACCGCCTTGGCCGCAAGCGACTTGCCGCAGCCCTGCACGCCGAGGAGCAGCACGCCCTTCGGCGGATCGAGCTTCAGGTCCCCGCCGTGGCCGTGCATCACCTTGCGGCGGTCGAGGAGCCATTTCTTGAGATGAGTCAGGCCGGCGATGTCATCGAACTCCACCAGCTCGAATTCGTAGCTGAGGACGCCGCCCCGGTTCAGCAGCTTGAACTTCTGCTGCATCACCTTCTCGATGTCCGAGTCGGTGATGGCTCCGTCGTTGTAGATGACCTTCCGCGCCAGCTTCCGCGCATCCTCGAGGGCCAGGCCCTGCAGGTTCTTCACCAGCGTGTCGAGGCTCTTCTTGTTGACCTTGACGCGCCGACCGTCGTTTTCCCGGGACCAGCGAAAGGCCTCCTCCTTCACGAGCTGATCGAGGGTCTTCTCGTCGGGCATCGACAGCTCGATCTGGGCGGCGTGGTACTGCAGTTCGGTGGGCAGCTTCAGGCGCGGACTGATGAGCACCACCGTGTGCTCGAGTCCGTTCTGCCGCAGGACGATCTCCCGCAGCTTGCGAATGTTGAGCGGATCCGCCAGGTAGGGGTGAAAGTCGAGCAGCAGGAAGATCGACGGCTCGGTTGCGTGCGCCATCTTCTGCAGGAGCACCTCCGGTTCCTTGCACTCATCTGCGCCGAAGCTGGCAACGTCCAGATCGATCCGGCGCATGCCGGTGGTCGCGCTCCAGCGGTACATCGGCCGTAGCACGTCACTCAGGACCCGGCGGAACAGCTCGACCGCCCGCTTCTCCTCGTGCGTCTCGATGACGACCAGTGGAGTGCCCGACTGGATCAGCAGCCGGATATCGCCCTCTTTGCTCATGGACTCCTCGAGCGTCGGTTTGCAATGTAGATGCCCAGCAGGACCAGCAGGGCACCGACCAGATCGCCGCCGTCGGTGGGCCGCGCAAAGAAGATGATATCCCACAGGAAGGACAGCGCGGGCTGCAGCAGCAGAAACAGGCCGACGATCGCCGCCGGCAGACGTGGCATGGCCCGGGTGATCAGCATCCAACCGACCACCTGGCAGAGCAGCCCGTAGGCCAGTAGGGCGCCCCAGGTCTTGCTGTTCGGCACCGCGAATCCGTGCCCCTCGTAGAGCGTCAGCGCCGCCAGCATCGCAGCGCAGAAGACCGACATGAGGGCGAGGTTGGCCGGTGGCGAAAGCGAGGAGGCGGCGCCTTGAGCTGCCCGCATGCTCAGAATGAACGACGAGTAGGCCGCAGCGGTGAGCAGCCCGAGGAGCACGCCCAGCCGGTACTGCGGCCCCAGCGATCCCCAGTCGATACCGACGAGGATCCAGATCCCCGCAAACGCCGCCAGGACTCCGACGGCAAAATTGAGGCCGACCTTCTCGCGATAGAACAGCCAGCCGATCGTCGCCAGCACGAAGATCTGAAAGTTGGCCAGCAGCGTCGCGAGGCCCGGGCCGATGTAGACGATGCTGCGATGCCAGAGGTAGAGGTCAAGGGCAAAGAACAGCGCCACGGGCACGAAGCGCAGGGCGTAGCGGGCGTCGAGCCAGAGGCGACGCCGCTGCAGCAGGCAGAGCACGATCAGACCGACCGCACCGATCGCCATGCGATAGAACGCGGAGACGGTCGGCTCGACGTCCGCGACCTTCACCCACGGCGCCGACGTGCTGATCATGACCGCTCCCACGAGCATGCTCAGCACCGCACCCAGATCCCGCTGTCCTGCACCGACCATGGCGCGCCCTTCCATCCGTTCTTGGCCGACCCGAGGGCCGCTCACCCTGTTCGCGCTCCGCGCAGAGCGCGGCAGCATAACGGCATTGGCGCGCCGGGGAAACGTCTCCACCGTCGTGCCCCTATAATCGGCAGCATTGACGGCCGGAACCGGGGACACCGTGCAGCAATCCGAACAGCCCACGACGAGCGAGGCGCCTGCCTCGTCCCCGGACCTGGTGCGGGACTTTGCCAGCGATCTCCAGGCCCGTAACTGGATCCCCGAGGTGCTGCACCCCTATCTGGACTGGCTGGCGCAGTATCCGCTGCTCGGCGCCGCCATCATCGTGGCGGCGGGCTATGTCGTCGCCCGTACCATCCTCTTCGTCATCACCTTCACCCTGTCGCACCTCACGCGGCGAACGCGGAGCGAATTCGACGACAAGGTCCTGCAGCTGCTTTCGCGCCCCCTCTTCGCGACGATCTTCTTGGCCTTCCTGGGGCTCGCCGTCCTGCGCCTCGACCTGAGCGACGCCCTGACGTTCGCGCTGCTGCGCCTCCTGACGACGCTGGTGGTCCTCTACTGGATTTCTGCGGCTTTTCCGGTGATGGCGCTCATCCTCGAACGTGCCGCCCATTGGCAGGATCGGCTGCCGCTGATCCAGGACCGGACGCTGCCGCTCTTCGACATTCTCTGCAAGCTGCTCGTCTTCCTCACCGGCACCTGGGCAATCCTGCAGGTCTGGAACATCGACGCCACGGCCTGGCTGGCGTCCGCTGGCGTCATCGGTATCGCGGTGGGCTTTGCGGCCAAGGACACGCTTGCCAACCTCTTCTCCGGCGTGTTCATCGTCGCCGACGCGCCCTACAAGATCGGCGACTACATCAACCTCGATTCGGGCGAGCGCGGCATGGTGACCCATGTCGGCCTGCGCAGCACGCGCATCCTGACGCGTGACGATGTCGAGATCACCGTTCCCAACGCGGTCATGGGCGGCGCGAAGATCATCAACGAGGCCGGCGGTCGCTGGGAGAAGATGCGCGTGCGCATCAAGGTCGGCGTGGCCTACGGTTCCGACGCGGACCGCGTTGTCGACGTACTCAAGGCAATCGCCGGTGATCACAGCGATGTCTGCCGCGAGCCGGAGCCGAGGGTCCGCCTGCGGGAGCTCGGCGAGTACGGGCTCAGGTTCGAACTCCTGTGCTGGATCGAGCAGCCCGTGCAGCGAGGCAAGGTCAGCCACCAGCTGCTGATGACGGTCTACAAGCGGTTCGCCGAGGAAGGCATCCAGATTCCGTTTCCGCAGCGAGACGTCCACGTGCGGACGGTCCCCGAGGGGCTTCAGTCATCGCCGGACTGAGGGATTCCATCGGCTGAAGCGGCCCGGACTGCGGCCCGCACCCGGAGCGCGTCAACGGTGGGCGCGACGTCGTGGGTTCGGATGATCCGGGCGCCTCGGTCCGCGGAGAGCATGGCCGCCGCCAGGCCACCCGCGAGCCGCTCGTCCACGTCCCTGCCCAGGAGCTGCCCGAACATCGACTTTCGGGAAACGCCGACCAGCACGGGGGCCCCAAGGGTGGCAAATTCGCCGATGGCTCCGAGCAGTATCAGGTTGTGTTCGAGGCGCTTGCCGAAGCCGAAGCCGGGGTCGAGGATCAGCTGCTCGATGCCCGCCCGCCGGCAGGCATCGGCACGACCGGCGAGGAAGCGATGAACGTCGGCCACCACATTCTCGTAGCGGGGATTGGCCTGCATGGTGCGCGGCTCCCCCTGCATGTGCATGAGGCAGACCGGGAGACCGGTTGCCGCAGCCGCCGCGAGGGCGCCGGGACGCCGGAGCGCGTAGACGTCATTGATGATGCCGGCGCCGGCTGCCGCCGCCGCTCGCATCACCTCGGGCTTGCTGGTGTCGATGGAGATCGGCACGTCGATGGCCGGCGCCAGCGCCTCCACGACCGGGATCACGCGCCGGAGCTCGTCCTCGACGCTCACTTCCGCGGCTCCGGGGCGCGTCGACTCGCCGCCGACATCGATGATTGCCGCGCCTTCCGCGACCATCTCGCGGGCGCGCGTCACGGCATCGCCGTACGCCAGGTGTCGTCCGCCGTCGGAGAAGGAATCCGGGGTGACGTTGAGGATCCCCATCACGACCGGTTCGCCGACCGACAGCGTATGGCGTCCCGCTGCAAGCGTTGCCTGGTTCATGGACAACCCCCGGAAAAGGAAAATCCCGGCAGGGCCGGGATTCTCGCTAAGGCATCGTTGTGGGCTCAACCCTGCTCTGCGGGCTTCCCGATCGAGCCATCGGCGGCGTCATCGCGACCCGTATCGAGGCCACCGCCGTCGCCACCGCCCGTCGGCTCCGAGGGATCATCCCACCAGTCCGACGGCGGCCCGGGCTCCTTGCCCTCCATGATCGCGTCGATCTGACCGGCATCGATGGTCTCGTACTTCATGAGGGCGTCGGCCATCGTGTGCAGCTTGTCAGAGTGATCCTCGAGGATGCGCGTGGCTTCCTTGTAGGCCTCGTCCAGGATGCGACGGATCTCGTTGTCGATGTCCTTCGCCGTGTCCTCGGACGTCGACTTGTGCTGGGTTACGGAGCGTCCGAGGAAGACTTCCTCTTCCTCGTCACCATAGGCGATCGCACCGAGCGAGTCGGACAGACCCCAGCGCTGCACCATGTTGCGCGCGATCTTCGTCGCCCGTTCGATGTCGTTCGAGGCGCCCGTGGTCACGTGCTCCTTGCCGAAGATCAGCTCCTCGGCGATTCGGCCGCCGTACAGGCTCCGGAGCTGGCTTTCGAGCTGGGTCTTGCTCTGGCTGTACTTGTCCTCTTCGGGAAGGAACATCGTGATGCCCAGCGCCCGACCGCGGGGGATGATGCTGACCTTGTAGACCGGATCGTGCTGGGGCACGACGCGCCCGACGATGGCGTGGCCAGCCTCGTGGTAGGCGGTCAGCTTCTTCTCTTCCTCGCTCATGACCATGGAGCGGCGCTCGGCGCCCATCATGATCTTGTCCTTGGCCCGCTCGAAGTGATCCATGGACACTTCCTTGTCGTTCTCCCGGGCGGCGAACAGCGCGGCCTCGTTGACAAGGTTGGCCAGATCAGCGCCGGAGAAACCGGGCGTGCTGCGGGCGAGGATCTTCGCGTTCACGTTGCCCGCGTAGGGCACCTTGCGCATGTGCACCTTCAGGATCTGCTCGCGGCCGCGGAGATCCGGCAGCGGCACGACAACCTGACGGTCGAAGCGACCCGGTCGCAGCAGCGCGGGATCGAGTACGTCCGGCCGGTTGGTGGCCGCGATGACGATCACGCCCTCATTGCCCTCGAAGCCATCCATCTCCACCAGGAGCTGATTGAGGGTCTGCTCGCGCTCGTCGTGTCCACCGCCGAGGCCTGCACCCCGGTGGCGACCGACGGCGTCGATCTCGTCGATAAAGATGATGCACGGGGCATGCTTCTTCGCCTGGTCGAACATGTCCCGAACCCGGGACGCGCCGACACCGACGAACATCTCGACGAAATCCGAGCCGGAAATCGTGAAGAACGGCACCTTCGCCTCGCCGGCAATGGCCTTGGCGAGCAGCGTCTTACCGGTACCCGGCTGGCCGACCATCAGCACACCGCGCGGAATCTTCCCGCCCAGGCGCTGGAACTTCGCCGGGTCACGGAGGAAGTCGACCAGCTCGGTCACCTCCTGCTTGGCTTCCTCGACGCCGGCGACGTCGGCGAAGGTGACCTTGACCTGGTCTTCGCCCTGCAGCCGAGCGCGCGACTTCCCGAAGGACATCGCCCCGCGCCCGCCGCCACCGCCCTGCATCTGGCGCATGAAGAACACCCAGAGGCCAATGAGCAGCAGGAACGGGAACCACGAGATCAGGATCTCGACGAGCAGCGAGCGCTGCTCCGGGCGCTCGACGACGATGTCGACGCGCTTGGACAGCAGGTCATCGATGAGTGCGTCATCGCGCGGCGCGTAGGTGACGAACTTGCCGCCGTCGCGGGTCTCGCCCGTGATGACGCGGCTACCGTTCGGATCCTCCTGGATCTTGACGCTCTCGACCTGCTCCCGGTTCAGGTCCTCGATGAACTGGGAGTAGTTGACCGGGCTCTGGCCGGACGTGCGGGGCGTGAAGCTGTTGAACACGCTCATCAGCACGACCGCAATGATCACCCAGAGCACCAGGTTTTTTGCCATGTCGTTCAAGTATCACCTCATCGCGTCGTCCACGCGGACGGACTCGTAGTTGCAGCCTGCCTCACGCAGGTGCGTCATTCTAACCTGACGGCCCGTGAAAGCCGTGTGCCACGAGGTACACCTCGCGGCTGCGCGGTCGCGACGCCTTCGGCTTCACCACGCGGACCTTGTCGAAGCACCCGCGGACATCGGCCAGGAAAGCATCGAAGCCCTCGCCCTGAAAAACTTTGACCGCGAAACGTCCGCCCTTGTTCAGATGCTGCCGAACGAAGTCGAGCGCCAGCTCCGCGAGGTACATCGCGCGGGGCTGATCCACGGCCACCATACCGCTGATATTGGGCGCCATGTCGGACAAGACAAGATCAACGCCGTGCCCGTCCAAGAGCGCTTCCAGCGCCGCCAGCGGCTCGTCCTCGGTGAAGTCGCCCTCGATGAGCGCGACGCCGGGCATCGGATCAACGGGCAAGAGATCCAGGCCGAAGACCGCGCCCTTCGGTCCGACCCAGTCCACGGCAAGCTGGCACCAGCCGCCGGGGGCGGCCCCGAGATCGACCACCCGGTTGCCCCGGCGCGCGAGCGAAAAACGCTCCTGGAGCTCGATCAGCTTGAAGGCCGCGCGCGAGCGGTAGCCCTCGGCCTGAGCCCGCTTGACGTAGGGGTCGTCGAAGTGCTCCTTCAGCCAGCGCTTGCTGCTGCGGGACCGGCTCATCGCTGGCTACCGGTAGTCGGGGCAGCGGAGCACCAGGTTCTGGTCCTCCCACGCCTGCCGCGTCAGGACCTGACCGTTGCAGCTGTAGCGGACGTGCGCGGCCTTCCGGGTACCGTCCGCCGGATCGCCGCAGAGGCGGTTCGAGATCCGCAGGGCGCACTCGCCGCGAACTTCACAGGCTTCGTAGAAGGCCCCCGTCGCGTCGCAGACGCGATCGCCCGCGCCGTAAAGCGCCTCCGTGATCACCAGGGCGTCCCGCGGTGGCCTCGTTGACGGACGGGAGGGCCGGAAGCCACCCGCACCTCCGAAGCTGCTGCCGCGGAACCCGTCGCTGCAGTACGCCCGGGCGATCTCGCCCTCGCGGACGAGGATCGAGCGCAGGCCATCGCCGCAGCTGTAGTTGATCACGAGCTCCTTGCGATCGCCCCGGGCCGGATCCCCGCAGAGTCCGTTATCGGCCCGAACCTCGCAGCCACCGCGACCCTCGCAGCGATCCGCCGCCGCCCGGGTGGCGTTGCAGCTCCGGTTCCCCACGCCGTAGTACGCGTCCACGATCCGCAGCTGCTCTGCCCCGGCAGAGGCCGCCAGCAGCGCAAAGGCCACTCCCATGCATTTCGTCAATTTCAAATCCGTCTCCCTTCTTCTCGCTGGGCTTTTCTGGAGCAGCTTGCCGTCGCTCCCTATCGGGTCGTCTCGAGCCGTCGACTGGTGCGGCCGTGGGCGATCGCGCGAGGAGACCCGTCATTCCAATGGACGAATGGGATCGCCTGCTGATGCCGTGCCGGACGACACGCGCTGTTCACCCTCGAACCCCCGTCTTCTGTCGCTCTGCAAGAACCGACCGGGGCCGCGCTGGCGGCGCCACAGCAGATTCGTCATCTCCGACAGGGAGCTAGTGTATGTTATGCGACCCGAACAGGGGATGAACCGCAGCTGCGGCGCGGTTGGGGGACACGACCGAAAATGAAACTGAAGTTCTACGGGGCGGCCGGGGAAGTCACCGGCTCCTGCCACATTCTCGAGGCCAACGGCCACCGCGTGCTGCTCGACTGCGGCCTGATCCAGGGCGGTCGTAAGGCCGAGGCGCGCAACGCTGAACCCTTCCCCTTCGACCCGGGCGGCGTCGACGCGGTCGTACTCAGCCACGCCCACATCGACCACTCGGGGCGCCTGCCCCTTCTCGGCGCACGCGGCTTCCGCGGGCCGATCCACTGCCAGAACGCCACGGCGGATCTGTGCAAGGTCCTGCTCATGGACTCCGCGTTCCTGCCCGAGATGGACGCGAAGCACGGCAACCGGCGCCGGCGCCGGAAGGGACTGCCGGAGATCGAGCCGCTCTATCGACAGGATGACGCCGCGACGGTCCTGCGCCAGCTCGATGGCCATCGATACGACGAGCGCTTCGTCGTCGCTCCGGGCATCGAGGTCCGCTTCCGGGAGGCTGGGCATATCCTGGGTTCGACGTCGGTCGAGCTACATGTCAGCGAGGGCCAAACGACCCGCACGATCGTCTTCAGCGGCGACCTTGGCCAGTACGACACGCCCATCCTCCGGGATCCCGCCGCCATCGAGGACGCCGACCTGGTTATCATGGAAAGCACCTATGGCGGCAGGCACCATCGGTCCCGGGACGAGACGATCCGTGAACTGGGCGAAATCCTCCAGGAGGCCGCGGGCAGCGGCAACGTGATGATCCCCGCCTTCGCGGTCGGGCGCTCCCAGGAACTGCTGTACCAGTTCGGCCATCACTTCGATGCCTGGGGCATGGATCGCTGGAATGTTTTCCTCGACAGCCCGATGGCCATCGAGGCGAGCGAGATCTACTGGAACTATCCGCACCTCTACGACGCCGAGGCAACGAAGCTGCGAAGCGAGAACAACCGGATGCCTCCGCTCCCCAACCTGCACCTTACGCGTGAGGCGCAGGAGTCCATGGCCATCAACCGGATCCACAGCGGCGCGCTCATCATCGCCGGCAGCGGGATGTGCACCGGCGGCCGGATCCTGCATCACTTCAAGCACAACCTCTGGCGGTCTGACTGCCACGTCGTGATCGTCGGCTATCAGGCCCACGGCTCCCTGGGTCGTCGGCTTGTGGACGGTTCGGAGCGCGTGCGCATCCACGGCGAGACCATCCGAGTCGCTGCGAAGGTTCACACGATCGGCGGCCTATCGGCCCACGGGGACGAGGACGACCTGGCGCGCTGGTACGGGAGCATGCAGAGCCGCCCGCCGGTGTTCGTGGTGCACGGCGAACCCGAGGCGGGTGCTGCCCTCGCAGGGCGGCTCAAGCGCGAATTCGGCTGTCGTGTCGACGCTGCTGAGCCCGGCCTCGAAGTCGATCTGGAGGAGCTATGAGCGATCAGTGTCTGCAGGAAACCTACGCTCCCCACAACGCCTGCTTCGGCTGCGGCCAGGCCAACGACCTCGGGCTTGGCCTCCAGAGCTTTCCCGAAGGCGACGAGGTCGTCGCGTTATTCAGGCCGCAGGACCATCACCAGGCGTTCCCGAACGTTCTGAACGGCGGCATCATCGGATCGATCCTCGACTGCCACTGCAACTGGACCGCCGCCTGGCACCTGATGCGCGAGCACGGCACCGAAAAGCCACCCTGCACGGTCACGATGGAGTACACGATTCGCCTGCTTCGCCCGACGCCCATGGACGGTCCGATCGAGCTGCGCGCCCGCGTCCGGGAATCCGATGGCCGCAAGGTCTCGGTCGAGGCAACGCTGACCGCCGGCGGCCACGTCTGCGCATCGTGCTCGGGACGCTTCGCTTCCGTGCCGCCCGGCCACCCTGCCTACAACGCCTGGTAGCGGACCGATCAGAACAAGGACAGCTGCGGACTGACCTCCCCGGGCACGCGGAACTGCGTCGTGTCGAGATCCAGCTCGCGATCTGCCAGCCCGAAGCGACGCCGTGCCGTGGTGACCCGGGAGGCGACCATTTCCGCGTAGTGCCCCGAACCGCGCATGCGTTTGCCAAACCCGCTCCGGTACAGCGCCCCGTCGCGACACTGGCGGATGAGACTGAGGACCGTGTCCTTGCGCTCGGGATAGTGCGTCTCCAGCCACTCCTCGAAGAGCGGCGCCACCTCGTGCGGGAGGCGCAGCAGTACGTAGCCAGCGCTCTGGGCGCCAGCGGCAGCGGCAGCCTCCAGGATCGGCTCGATCTCGTGGTCGTTGATTCTCGGGATGACGGGCGCCAGGAGCACGCCCCGTGGGACCCCTGCCTCCGCGAGCTTGCGCAGTACGCCAAGCCGCGCGCCATGGTCTGCCGCGCGGGGCTCCAGGGTGCGCTTGAGGTTGCGGTCGAGGCTGGTCAGGCTGACCGTGACCGTCACGAGGTCGTGCTCGGCAAGCTCGGCAAGGAGATCCAGATCCCGGAGGATCAGCGCGCTCTTCGTGATCAGCGCCACCGGCTGCCGATATGCGAGGCAGACTTCGAGAATCTGCCGGGTGATCTCGTGGCGCTTCTCGATGGGCTGGTAAGCATCCGTGTTGGGACCGATCGCGAGCACGCGGCACCGGTAGGAAGGTCGCGACAGCTCGCGTTCGAGCTGCTCCGCGGCATTGCTGCGCGCGAACAGGCGCGTCTCGAAATCCAACCCCGGCGACAGGTCGAGGAACGCATGGGACGGCCGCGCGAAGCAGTAGATGCAGCCGTGTTCGCAGCCGCGATAGGGATTGATCGACTGATCGAAAGGCACGTCAGGTGACCGATTGGTCGCGATCACCGACCGCACCTTCTCGACCCGAACCTGCCGCTCCGGGGCCGGCTCGTCGTCGGCGGGCACCACCGGCTCGACGCGCGCCCTCTGGAAGCGTCCTGCTGGGTTGCTCTGTGCGCCACGTCCCTTGAGCAGCATGCCGAATCCTCCGTAACTGTATATTTATACAGTACGCGAAGTTTCGACCATCCGCCAGTGCGAAAGCGTGGAGATCAGGCGGCCTCGTCGCCTCCGGATTTTCCGCTGCCGCCATCGACGAACGCGTCGAGACCGGTGCGGACGTGCAGATCCCGCTGCGGGAACGGCACCTCGATGCCATGCTCCTCGAACAGCGTATGCAGCTCCCAGAGGTAGGTTGCCTGGACCCGGCCCGGACGGCGGACACCGGACCGGCTGACCCAGACGAGCAGCTCGAAGTCGAGGCTGGAATCACCGAAGTTCACGAACCAGACCTCGGGATCCTTGCCGGGCATGTTCTTCAGGGTGAAGTCGACGCGATCAGCGGCCTCGATCCCGATCCTGCGAACGAGCTCCTTATCGGTCCCGTAGGCGACGCCGAAGCGAATTCGCATCCGCGCCATGTTCTCCCGGAGCGTCCAGTTGACGACCTCCTTGGACACGAATTCGGAGTTGGGCACCAGCACGTCGATGTTGTCGTTCGTGTTGATCCGCGTGCTGCGGATGTTGATCTCCCGGACGTGACCACGCAGCCCGTTGTCCAGCTGCACGTAGTCACCGACCTTCAGGCTGCGCTCGAACAGAAGGATGAGACCGGAGACGAAGTTGCCGACGATCGACTGGAGGCCGAAACCGATGCCGACCGAGAGCGCACCGGCGATGATCGCGAGGTTGCTGAAGTCGAGGCCCAGGGATCCGAGCGCGACGAGCAAGGCGCCGATCATCAGCACGTAGTGGATCAGCCGGGATAGCGTATAGATCGACGACTGGTTCATGAACGACCGGGCCTGGCCGAGCCGCTCCAGCGCGTGACTGACCGCCGTCGAGATCCAGTAGGCAACCAGCAGGATGATCAGGACCCGGAGTAGACCACCCGGCGTTACCGGCGTCTCGCCGATGTTGAACAGGCGCGTCTTGAGCAGATCAACGGCCCCTTCATAGAGCTCCTGCGACGTGAGCCGGGTCTGCGTCAGCCAGCGGCGGAACCCGCCCTGCTTTTCCGCGAGCGCCTCGTCGAGCTGCTCCAGCAGCAGCCGGATGCCGACCACGCTGCCCTCGATGGCCACGACCTGCTGGAGGTTCTCCTGGGCGCGGGCGCGGGCGCGATCGTGAAGCGCGGAGATCTCCGGGTCCTCCTCCCCCTCGTCGATGGCTCGCGGTGTCAGGAGAACACCGGTCGCGCTGCTCCGCCAGGTATCGAGTTTTTCCTCGAGCCCGAGCAGCTCGTCACGCCAGCCCCCGATGGCGGCATTCAGCTCCGGCGGCACGCCCTCGTCGACCACCAGGTCGATCCAGGCCAGCTTCACCTCCGCAACCAGTCGCTCGAGCGTCGCTCGCGCTTCCTGGATCAGCGCTGCCGTCAGCCCCTGGGTAAGGACCCGGGCCTCCGCCCGCCCCCGCGCGGTGTCCTCGGCGACCTGGAGCAGCCGCGCCTCGGCGGTCGCGAAGGCGGCCCGGGCGCCCTCGATGGCCCGGCCGGCCGCTTCCACCTCGGCAACCACCTCGGCGCGATCCTCGACGTCGATCGCGACGTTCTCCATCGCGTACTCGAGCTGAACGCCGAGGTCGTCCCGGAACACACGGGTATTCTCGAGGCGGAGTTCCAGACGCTGCAGCCGGACCTCCAGCACCGCGACGGCCGCCCGGCGCGCCATGACGCGCAGCCCGAGCCGCAAGCGCTCGGTGGAGCCATGCTCGAGTTCCAGGTAGGCGGCGAAGTCGGAGTCGAGCTGGCGGCGCTCGCGGTCCAGTACGTCCTGGCGCTCCTCGAACTCGGCGCTTTCGGCCTCGATCAGCCGTTCGTAGGTGAGCTGCTCCCGGATGACGTCGAAGAACTGCTCCGGACTGAAGCCGCCCTCCATGCGCAAGGCGGGAAGGACACCCTGCGAGGCTTGCGTCTGCAGGCGGACGAGCGCATCGAGCTGGGCCCTCAGCCGTTCGATCTGCTCGCCGGCATCGGCCACATCCTCGACGCGGAGCGAGAGGACGGCCGTCTCGGCCGCTGCCACGAGCGCCTCGACGCGGGTGTCCTGGGCACCCGGTGGCGCGCCGCTGATGTATCGCCACCAGCCCGGCTGTAGCGATGCTGGATCAGGGACAGCTTCGGCAGCAGGGTCCGCCGCGGGCTCTGGCGAGGTGTCGAGCGGGAGCTGGCCCCACGCCGTACCGAGGAAGGCGATGAAGAGGAAGGCCAGCAGAGCTTGCGGCCGTGGCGTCAGGGCTGGGGAGGATACAACAAACACAGGCCCGAACTAGCAAACCGCGGGTTTGCTAGCCGGCCCTGCCCTCCCTTCGGCGGCGCGCCGCTCCCCTTTATGATTCGCATCCCCATGCCATTCTTCTTGGAGCGCACCAGCCATGCGAACCCCGAGGGTGTTCGCCCG
>JBCCZC010000010.1:0-34284 GCA_039188505.1 Pseudomonadota bacterium
CCTGAATTTGGCGGAGAGGGAGGGATTCGAACCCTCGGTACGGCTATAAACCGCACACACGCTTTCCAGGCGAGCCCGTTCAACCACTCCGGCACCTCTCCCGCCGCCTGCGCACGCGTCCACAGGGGCCGGCGCGTAAGGGACGCGAAGATTATCGGAAGAGCCTGCTCAGGGCAAGGCAAGCGCGCGCCGATCGGACGCCGGTAGCGCCCGAAGATCCGCGGCCCGGTCGACGTCGGGCAGCGGGTCCAGCAGGGTGACGGTCAGTCCCGCGCGCCCTGCGCGCCTCAGCGTCTGCGCGAGGACCTCCGCCGTCCCCCAGGCGACACCACGAAACAAAGCGGGCGCAGGGCGCCGCAGTCCGAGCAGGTAGTAGCCGCCGTCCTCGGCGGGACCGATCACGACGTCCCGGGTCGCCAGGGCCTTGCTGGCTGCCGCGAGATGGCTGGGCCGCAGCAACGGACAGTCGGTCCCGATCACCAGCGACCGGTCCGACCGTCCCAATCCCCAGCCGAGCGCCTCACGCATCCTCGAACCGAGATCCCCGGGCGCCTGCCGCCGCCGCTGGGCCGGCGGGATCGACGCGAAGAGCGGGTGCCAGAGGCCGCCGTCGACCCAGAGGACGCCGCGGGCATCCGGGCGGGCCGCGACGGTCGCCCAGGTTCGGCGTGTGGCCGCCCGGTGGAATCGCAACGCCCGGACGTCACCGATGCCCGCAGCGAGCCGCGTCTTCACGTGGCCGCGGCGCGGCATGCGGGCGAATACGCTGATGATCGAGGTCGTCATCGCGCGTGCCGATAGCGGTCGGCGAGCCCCGCCGGATCCGCGCCGAGGGACCAGGCCAGGCGCAGGCGCCACATGAGGAGAATCGTGCGGAGGACCCCGTTGCGTTCCCACCGACGACTCGACGTGACCACGGGCGGACGGAGGAACCGCGGCCGCTTCAGGCGACGCAGCGTGCGGCAGAAGCTCAGATCCTCCATGAGCGGGATCTCGGGAAAGCCGCCCGTCGCCTCGAGCAGCTCGCGGTCCGCGAACAAGACCTGGTCCCCGGTGGCCAGGCGGGTCAGGCGCGACCGGATATTGATCGCCTGTTCGATGACGCGAAAGGCCGGGCGGTCGCTGGAGAGGCGCACGTCGAACCGTCCCCAGGCGCCCGCCTCGACGGCGAGCAGCGCGTCGACGTGGCGCTCGTCCATGCGCGTGTCGGCGTGCAGGAAGGCCACGCGCGCGCCTGTCGCGGCGCGCCAGCCCGCATTCATCTGCTGGGCGCGACCCGACGCGCTCGAAAGCACCACGTCTGCGAGCCGGTCTGCTTGCGCAACGGTATCGTCGCTGCTACCGCCGTCGACCACCACAAGTTCGCAGCCCGACGCCCGGGCCCCCTGCAGGGGCTCAAGGCAATCGGCTATCGTTGACGACTCCATGAGCGTCGGCACGACGATCGACAAGCGGGGCATGGACATCCGGTGCGGCGACGGTGCCCGGATGATGGGCCTCGCAACCCTGGATCGCAACCGCCGGAAACGGCAAGGAGATGGGCCATGGGCCTGAGCTTCGATCGCTTCACCCACCGCGCCGTCTACGCGGATTTCGAGAAGCCGCGGCGCTTCGATCAGAACATGGTCGTCATCGGCGGCGGTTCCGCCGGGCTGGTGACGTCCTATATCGCCGCCGCCATCAAGGCCGGCGTGACGCTGATCGAGCGGCACCGCATGGGCGGCGACTGCCTCTACACCGGCTGCGTCCCGTCGAAGACCCTGCTGCGCAGCGCCAAGTTCGTCCACGATGCAAGCCGCTCGCAGGAGCTCGGTATCCGGAGCGCCACCGTCGATTTCGATTTCGGGGACCTCATGGACCGCGTCCGGCAGGTCATCGCGACGATCGAACCGCACGATTCTCCGGAGCGCTACGAGGGCCTCGGCGTGCGCTGCGTGAGCGGCACGGCCACGGTCGAATCGCCGTGGCAGGTGCGCGTGGACGACCGCGTCATCACGGCCCGCTCGATCGTACTGGCGACCGGGGCGCGGCCCTTCGTACCGCCGATTCCGGGGATCGAAGACGCCCCGATGCTGACCTCCGACACGCTCTGGGACCTGCGGGAGCAGCCCCGGCGCCTGGTCGTGCTCGGCGGCGGTCCCATCGGCTGCGAGATGACCCAGGCCTTCGCGCGCCTGGGCTCGGAGGTCACCCTGGTCGAGATGATGGACCGGATCATGAGTGTCGAGGACGAGGACGCCGGGGAGCTCGTTGCCGATGCGCTCACCGCGGACGGCGTCACGCTGCTCACCGGCCACCGGGCCACGGCCGTCGAGCGCGAGGGCGACGACTGGGTGCTGCGGGCCGAAGCCGGCGACGAAACGGTGTCGATACCCTTCGATCACATCCTCGTTGCCGTCGGCCGTCGGGCCAACACGAGCGGCCTGGGCCTCGAGGACCTCGGCATCGAGACGAATCCCAACGGCACGATTCAGGTCAACGAATTCCTCCAGACCCGGTTCCCGAACGTCCTGGCCTGCGGCGACGTGATCTCCCCCTGGCAGTTCACGCACAGCGCCGCGCACGAGGCCTACTACGCTGCCGTCAACGGCCTCTTCGGCGACATCTTCAAGCAGGCGGTCGACTACTCCACCCTGCCCTGGACGACCTTCACGGATCCCGAAGTGGCCCGCATCGGCCTCAACGAGCAGGAGGCCCGTGACCAGGGCATCGCCGTCGAGGTGACCCGCCACGAGCTGACCGGCCTCGACCGGGCGCTCGCCGAGGAGGAGGCCAAGGGCTTTGTGAAGATCCTCACGCCGCCGGGCAAGGACAAGATCCTCGGGGCGACGATCGTCGGGCCTCACGCCGGCGAGCTGATCGCCGAACTGGTGCTCGCTCGCAAGCACGGCCTGGGGCTCAACAAGATCCTGGGCACCGTCCACGTCTACCCGACGCTGTCGGAGGCCAACAAATTCGCCGCCGGCAACTGGCGCAAGGCGCACCAGCCGACCGGGGCGCTGAAATGGCTCGAGCGCATACACCGGTGGCGCCGATGAACGGGCTGCTCCTCGGCACCCTGCTGCTGAGCCAGACGGCGGACTTCGACCACGGCCATCGGGCCCTGGCGGACTTTTACGCACCGCATGTCGCGGTCTCTGACGACGGTGCGGCCAGCACCTTCGCTTACGCCGGCGCCGGCGGCGACCGGGCGTCCCTCGACGCCTACCTCGATTCGGTTGCTCGCGTGACCACGGCAACCTACAACGACTGGACGCCCGAGCAGCGGCTCGCGTTCCTCATCAACGTCTACAACGCCAGCGCCATCGAACTGCTGCTGGATCAGGAAACGCTCCCGGACAGCATCCGAGACATCGGGTCCGTGTTCCGGCCCGTCTGGAAGCGACGCTTCATCGACCTCTTCGGAGAGCAGGTCTCGCTCGACAACGTGGAGCACGGCCGTATCCGCGAGGACTTCGAAGAGCCGCGCATCCACGTCGCCGTAAACTGCGCTTCCTGCGGCTGCCCCGCGCTGCAGCCCGCGCCCTACACCGCAGGCGAACTCGAACAGCAGCTCGAAGCGGCGATGCGAGCGTTTCTCGGGGATCGCAGCCGCAACCGCGTCGACCTCGACCGCCGTACGGTCGAGGTCTCGAAGATCTTCGACTGGTTCGAATCCGATTTCCTCGACGAGAACGGGGACATCGAGCCTTACTTCGCGCGCTACGCGGACGCGCTGGCGGACACGGAAGAGGAACGCGCGCTGCTGCTCGGCGGCGACTACCGCCTGCGCTACACCGACTACGACTGGACCATCAATGCGCCGGGTCGGTGCGAGTAGGGCACTGCCGGTTCAGCCGCTGATGGCGTCCCGAACAGCGACCGGAATCGCGGCCTTGGCGCCAACGTTGTAGTCGAAGAAGACCACGCGCCCGTCGCCGGTCGCCGCCAGAGCGTCCTTCGCGGACGACTGCACGGCGTATTCCATGAGGAACCGATCCTCACCGACATCGCGGATGCGCGATCCGATGATCACCTCGTCGGGGTACTCGAGCGGCAGCCTAAAGCGAGCGCTGGTGGCGCCCAGGATGGGCCCGATGCCCGTTTCCGCCATCGCCTTCATGGCGCCCAGCGCCTCGAAATGCGCGATCCGCACGTCCTCGAACCAGCGGAAGTAGACCGTGTTATTGACGTGCTGGAACGCGTCCATCTCGCCCCACTTCACGTGGCGGCGGATGGCAAAATCATAGCCCTCGAGCTGCACCTCAGGCATCGGGATCCGCGGGCTCGCGGTCACTGGAGTCGTCCGGCGTCGCACCGGCCTGGGGCCCTTCGCCCTCCTCGTCCTCGAGCTCGTCGTCTTCGCCCTCGAGCACCGAGACCTGAGCCACGCCGACGAGGATCTCCTCGTCGCCGAGGCGGATCAGCGTCACGCCCTGGGTGTTCCGGCTGAGCCTGGAGACCTCGGACGCGCGGGTGCGAACCAGCGTGCCGCCGTTACTGATGAGCATCAGCTCGTCGTCGTCGTCGACCTGCACCGCGCCGACGCATTCGCCGTTGCGTTCCGAGGTCTGGATGGAGATCACTCCCTGACCGCCGCGGTTGTAGCTCGGGAAGTCGTCGAGCGGCGTCCGCTTGCCGTAACCGTTCTGCGTCGCGGTCAGGATCTCCCGACCGTCGGCGACGATCATCGAAACGACCCGCTCGTCGTTCTTGATGCGCAGGCCGATGACGCCCCGCGCTACGCGCCCCATGGGCCGGACGTTCTCCTCGTTGAAGCGGATGCACTTGCCGCTGTTCGAGAACAGCATGACGTCGTCGTCACCGCCGGTGATCGCCACGCCGATCAGCTCGTCGTCGCCCACGAGGTCAATGGCGATGATGCCGTTGCTCCGGGGCCGCGAGTAGGCCGAGAGGGAGGTCTTCTTGACAATGCCCGAGCGGGTGGCGAAGAAGATGTAGTGATCATCGTCGAATTCCCGAACCGGGAGGACGGCGTTCACGCGCTCATCCGGCTCCAGCGCCTGGAGCAGGTTCACGATCGGTTTGCCCCGGGAGGCCCGGCTGGCCTGGGGCAGCTCGTAGACCTTCATCCAGTAGACCTTGCCGTGGTTGGTGAAGCACAGCAGCGTGTCGTGGGTGTTCGCCACCCAGAGACGGTCGATGAAGTCTTCTTCCTTGAATGAGGTCGCGCTCTTCCCGCGTCCGCCGCGTCGCTGGGCCCGGTAGGCGTCGAGCGGCTGTGCCTTCGCGTAGCCCGAGTGCGAGAGCGTGACGACCACGTCCTCCTCGTTGATCAGATCCTCGAGGGACAGGCCAACGTGCTGTTCGTCGATGCGGGTCCGGCGCTCGTCGCCGAACGCTTCGACGATGGCCTCGAGTTCCTCGCGGATCACCTCGAGGAGTCGATCCGGATCGGACAGGATCGCCAGGAGCTCGCCGATGAGATCGAGGATCTCCTCGTACTCCTTGATGAGCTTTTCCTGCTCGAGCCCGGTCAGGCGGTTCAGGCGCAGATCGAGGATCGCCTGGGCCTGGACTTCCGAGAGCTGGTAGCCGCCGTCGCCGAGGCCGACCTCAGCCGACAGGTGGTCCGGGCGGGACGCGTCGGAGCCGGTCCGCGCGAGCATCGCCTTGACGACACCTGGCTCCCAGCGGCGGGTACAGAGCTGCTCCTTGGCCTCGCGCGGGCTCGGTGAGCGCTTGATGAGCTCGATGACCTCGTCGATATTCGCCAGTGCAACGGCCAGTCCTTCGAGGACGTGGGCGCGGTCACGCGCCTTGCGCAGTTCGAACAGGGTCCGCCGCGTGACGACCTCGCGCCGGTGCCGCACGAAGGCCTCGAGAATCTCCTTGAGATTCAGGAGTCGCGGCTGCCCGTCGATGAGCGCGACCATGTTGATGCCGAAGACGCTCTGCAGCTGGGTCTGCTGGAACAGGTTGTTCAGGACAACCTCGGCCACCTCTCCCCGGCGCAGCTCGATCACCATGCGCATGCCGTCCTTGTCGGACTCATCGCGCAGGCCCGTGATGCCCTCGAGCTTCTTCTCCTTCACCAGCTCGGCGATTTTCTCGATCAGCCGGGCCTTGTTCACCTGATAGGGCAGCTCGGTGACGATGATCGACTGCTTGCCGTTGCTCGGATCTTCCTCGACGTGGGTCAGGGCCCGGAGGTAGATACGCCCGCGGCCGGTCCGATAGGCGGCCCGGATGCCGGCAGCACCGTTGATGATGGCCGCGGTCGGGAAATCCGGACCCGGCACGTGTTCCATAAGGTCTTCGATGCCGATGTCCGGATCGTCGATCAGGGCGATCGTGGCCCGGATGACCTCGCTGAGATTGTGCGGCGGGATGTTGGTGGCCATGCCCACGGCGATACCGGCAGAACCGTTAACGAGGAGCGCCGGCACCCGGGCGGGAAGCACCACGGGCTCACGCTCGGACTCGTCGTAGTTCGGGGCGAAGTCGACGGTCTCCTTCTCGATGTCGCGCAGCATCTCGTGCGCGAGCTTCGACATGCGGATTTCCGTGTACCGCATAGCGGCCGCGGCATCGCCGTCGACGGAACCGAAGTTGCCCTGACCGTCGATGAGCGGATAGCGCATCGCGAACGGCTGGGCCATCCGCACGATCGTGTCGTAGACCGCCGAATCCCCGTGCGGGTGGTACTTACCGATGACGTCACCGACGATCCGCGCCGACTTCTTGTAGGGCTTGTTCCAGTCGTTGTTCAGCTCGCTCATCGCGTACAGGGCGCGGCGATGCACGGGCTTGAGGCCGTCGCGAACGTCGGGCAGCGCACGCCCGACGATCACGCTCATTGCATAGTCAAGGTACGACTGGCGCATCTCGTCTTCGAGATTGACCAGCAGGACTTCCTTGGCGTGTTCGGTCATCGAGTCTCCAGGCAAGCGTTCGGGAAAACGCTCAAGCGGGTTCAAACCGGAGATTTTACCAAGTAAACGGGGGAGAGGACACTCTGTCTATCGGCCGCGACAGACGCTCACAGGGGCGCTCAGCACCGCTTCGGCCTTTTCGAAGCCCGGTTTCGGATTCTGCGGAGAATCAAGCCTGGGCGGCAAGCGATTCGCGGAATGGCGGCCTCGCAACCCCGCGCTCCGTCACGATCACGTCGACCAGTTCGGCTGGTGTGATGTCGAAGACGGGGTTCCATGCGCCGGCCCCGGCGGCGGCAACGCGCCGGCCGCCCAAACCCAGGACCTCGTCCGCAGCGCGCTGCTCGATGGGGATGCCAGAACCGTCCGGCATGGCGAGATCGACCGTCGAGAAGGGCGCGACGATCATCACCTTGCCACCGTGGCTCCGGGCATGCAGGGCCGCGCTGTAGGTCCCGATCTTGTTCGCGACATCCCCGTTGGCGGCGATCCGGTCGGAACCGGCAACCAGCCACCGTGCCCGTCCGGAGCGGAACAGGGAGGCGACGGCACCCTCGATCACGAGATCGACGGGAATGCCGTCCTGCTGCAGCTCCCACGCCGTCAGCCTCGCGCCCTGCAGCCAGGGCCGGGTCTCGCCGGCATAGACGTGCGTCAGGCGACCGCCGCCGTGGGCTGATCGGATCACGCCGAGCGCCGTGCCGTAGCCGCCGGTCGCTAGCGAGCCCGTATTGCAGTGGGTCAGCACGGCGCTGCCCGCCTCGATCTCGGCCGCGCCGAGCTCGCCCATGCGGTGATTGGCGGCAATGTCGTCGAGATGGATCTCCCGGGCGAGCGCGAGTAGCGTCTCCGGGTCGGGGCCACCGGCGGCCTCGATGGTCGCCGCCATCCGGTCGAGGGCCCAGCCGAGATTCACCGCCGTCGGTCGCGCCGCGCGCAGCGTGGCGATATCGGCGGCAACCGCGGCGGTTGGGTCCGCGGCGTCCGCGTGCCGGAGCGCGGACAGCACCACCCCGTAGGCCGCCGTGATGCCGATCGCCGGAGCACCGCGGACCACGAGATCACGGATCGCGTCGGCGGCGGCCGGAGCCGTCTCGATGCGCAGTCCCCTTTCCTCACCCGGAAGCAGTCGCTGATCGAGAAGCCAGAGCCATCCCGCGTCGTCCCAGCGGATGGCGATGCTTGCCGCGAGCAGATCCATGGGTTGCGTCCTCGTGCCGACCAGCGCGCATTATCGCTTGGCTCGCGAGGCGGCAACAATCCCGGTCCGATGGCCCGTGATCGGCGAGACGCGATCCGCTACCATACGGCCCGCGCTGTCCCGAGCTCCCCCGGAGGAACACACCATGAAGAGCCTTCTCGCCCGCGTTGCCCCCATCGCCCTGCTCCTGCTTGCCCAGGCCGCGGTGGCCCAGGACGCCGAGGACGCCCCGGCACCGAAATACGTTCACATGACGACATCGGCCGGCGATCTCTACATCGAGCTCTATCCGGAGCAGGCGCCCATCAGCGCCGCGAACTTCGCCCAGTACGTCGAGGACGGTTTCTACGACGGCACGATCTTCCACCGGGTGATCCCGGGCTTCGTGATCCAGGGCGGCGGCTTCACGCCGGAGATGAGCAAGAAGGACACGAAGGCGCCGATCAAGAACGAGGCCGATAACGGCCTGAAAAACGGCCGCGGCACGCTGTCGATGGCCCGCACCGGCGTCGTCGATTCAGCCACGACCCAGTTCTTCGTCAACCTCGTCGACAACGCCGCGCTGGACCACACGGGCAAGACCAACTCCCGCGCCTGGGGCTACGCGGTCTTCGGTGAGGTCGTACGTGGGCTCGAGATTGTCGACGCCATCGGCGCCGTGCCCACGGGAACCGTCGGTCGCTATCGCTATGTGCCCCTCGAGGCCGTCATCATCGAATCGGCCCAGCTCGTCCAGGCGCTGCCGCCGGTCGAGGCGCCCGCCGAGGCGGCTCCCGCCGAAGCACCCGCGACCGAATCGACGACCGAAGGCAGCTGACGCCACGGCGGTGGGCACGACCGCCTTCATTTCCGACCTGCACCTCGACGCCGGCGAACCGGCGATCGCCGCACGTCTGTTCGCCTTCCTCGAGGACTGCGTGGGGAGCGTCGAGCGCCTGTTCATCCTCGGCGACCTGTTCGAGGCATGGATCGGCGACGATGAGGAAACGGAGCTTGCGGCGGCCGTTGCCGACCGTCTCGCCGCCCTCGCGGCCGCCGATACCGACCTGTATTTCATGGCCGGCAACCGCGATTTCCTGCTGGGGTCGGCCTTCGCCGCGCGCTGCCGCATGCGACTGCTGAAGGACCCCGCCGTGGTGCTCATCGGCGACGCCCCACTCGTGCTCTCACATGGCGATTGCTTCTGTACCGACGACGTGGACTACCAGGCCTTTCGCCAGATGGTCCGGGATCCGACCTGGATCCGCGGCTTCCTCGACAAGCCGCTCGAGGAACGCCGGGCCTTCGCGGCCCACGCGCGCGAGGAGAGCCGCCGCCAGACCGGTGACAAGCCGGCCGCGATCATGGACACGAACGCGGGCGCGATCGGCGCGCTCATGGGCCGGCTGGACGCACCGCTCCTGCTCCACGGCCACACCCACCGTCCGGGAGTCCATGACGAGCCCGAGGAGCGCTGCCGCCGCTTCGTGCTTGGCGACTGGTCGGCGGAGGGCGGCGTCATCGCGCTTTCGAGCGGTTCCGATCTCGCGCTGGAACGCCTCTCCTAGCCGGGATAAGTTGTCGGTCGCCCTCAGGCGAGCGCAGCTCGTGCGATCGGCCCAAGTTCCTAGCCGTAGCTAGGGGTTGAACAGCGAAACTGATGGCATAGTCTGGCTAGCCGGACGTAGCTGCCCGTTCAGGACTCCCCTTGAAGCGCTCCCGGATCGACTGGATCACGGCGAAGAACACCGGGATCATCACCGTCCCGACCACCAGCGCAGCCAGCATCCCGAACAGCACCGTATAGCCGAGCGACCGCTGGGAGAACATCCCCGCGCCGGTCGCAAGCGCCAGCGGGAGGATGCCCAGGATGAACGAGATGGCCGTCATGCAGACGGCCCGGAAACGGGTGCTCGCGCCCTCGGCCGCAGCCTCGAGGATACCCTGCCCTTCGCGCTCGCGACGCACGAGGGCGAATTCCACGATGAGGATCGCGTTCTTCGCGGCGAGGCCGATGAGCAGGACCATGCCGACCTGCGCAAACAGGTCCAGGGCGCCCAGTTGCGGGATCCCGAGCTGGCCGATGAGCATCAGTCCACCGATGGCTCCCGCCGCCGCGATCGGCACGACCAGCAGGATAGCGCCGGGGATGAGCCAGCTCTCGTACTGCGCGACCAGGAAGAGATAGATGAACAGCAGCGCGATACCGAACGCCACCGCGGCGAGGTTGCCCGCCTTGCGCTCCTGGTAGCTCATGCCCGTCCACTCGGTCTGGTAGCCCGTCCCCAGGGTGTTCGCGGCGATCTCGTCCATCCGCGCCATCGCCTCGCCGGTCGAAACGCCCGAGGCGGCGCTGGCCCGCAGCGTCGCCGAGCGGAACAGGTTATAGCGGTTCGCGACGTCCGGCCCCAGGATCGGTTTCACCTCGATCATCGTGGCCAGCGGCACCATGGCACCCGTGCTCGAGCGCACGTCCAGCTTCTGGATATCACGCAGCTCCGAGCGATTCTCCGCTTCGGCCTGCATCATCACCCGATAAGTCTGCCCGAAGCGGGAGAAGTCGTTGATGTAGGCCGAGCCCAGGTGGGCCTGGAGCGTGCCGAAGACCTCGCTCAGGGGCACCTGCAGCGTCTTCGCCTTCTCCCGGTCGATGTCCACCAGGTACTGGGGCACGTTGGCGCGGAAGGTGCTGAAGGCGTTCGTGATCTGGGGAGCCTGGTTCGCCTCCGCCGCCAGCGCGTTGATCGTCCCCGCGAGCTCCTCGTAGGAACGGCCCTGGGTGTCCTGGATCACCAGCTCGAGGCCACCGACGGCCCCCATGCCCGGCACCGCCGGTGGCGGAATCGCCTGGATCAGCGCTTCGGGAATCTCCTGGTAGGCGCGCCGGCTCAGGCGGCCGGCAACGGCCAGGCTGATATCGCGGAAATCAGGTCGATCCTCCCAGTGTTTCAGGACGACGAACGCGGTGCCGCCATTGCTCTGGGCGGCGCCACCGAGGATTGAAAAGCCGGAAATGAAGGTCGCATTCTCGACCGCCGGATCCTCTGCCAACAGCTCCTCCAGCCGATCCATCACCGCTTCGGTGCGATCGATGGAGGCCGCATCCGGCAGCTGGACGTTGACCAGGAGCACGCCCTTGTCCTCGACCGGCACGAAGCTCGACGGAATCGTGATGGCGCCCCATGCGAGCGCCGCGAGGACGCCACCGTAGGCCATCATCGCCACGGCCCGCCGCTTGAGCAGCGCGCCAACGGCCCGATCGTAGCCGCCACTCACCCGGCCGAAACCCGCGTTGAAGGCCTTGAACCAGCCGGCGTCCTTCTGGCCCGGTTTCATGCAGAGGCTCGCCACGGCCGGACTCAGCGATAGGGCGCACACGGACGACAGCACGACGGCCACGCAGATGGTCATCGCAAACTGGTAGTACATGACTCCGGTAATGCCGGGCAGCATCGCCACCGGCCCGAAGACGGCCAGCAGCACGAGCGTCGTGGCTACGATGGGGCCGGAGACTTCCTCCATCGTCTTGAAGACCGCCTGCTTCGCTGTCCAGCCCGGGTTCTCGCGCAGGTGTCGATCGGTGTTCTCCACGACCAGAATGGCATCGTCCACGACGATGCCGATCGCCAGGATCAGGCCGAACAGGGTCACCGTGTTGATGCTCATCCCGAGCACGTACATGGCGCCGAAGGTGCCGATGAGGCTGACCGGGATCGCCAGCGTGGGCACCAGCGCCGGTCGCCAGTTGCCGAGAAAGACAAAGGTGATGAGGATCACCAGCACCACCGCCACGACCAGCGACGAGGTCACCTGACCCACCGCCACCGACACATAGCGCGTGGTGTCGTAGCCGTACTCGTACTCGAGGCCCTGCGGGAAGTTCTCGGACAGCTCCTGGAGTCGCTGCTTGAGGAGGTCGCCGGTGATCAGCGCATTTGCGCCGGGGAGCAGGTAGAGCGCCATGACCGTAGCCGGACGCGCCTCGAAGCGACCTCGGACCTTGTAGTCGAGCTGGCCCAGCTCGACCCGCGCGACGTCCCGGAGCCGCACCACACCGCCGTCCTCGCTCACCCGGAGCACGATGTTCTCGAATTCGCTCACCTCCTCGAGGCGCCCCCGGACCTGCAGCGTGTACTCGGTGCTCAAGGTGCCGTCGAAGGGCGGTGCGCCAATCTTGCCCGCCGGCGCCTGGACGTTCTGTTCCTTGATGGCGTTTGCGATATCGGCGGTCGTGATGCCAAGCGCCGTCATCTGCGCCGGATTCATCCAGATCCGCATGGAGTAGTCCGCGGTGCTGAAGACCCGGGCGTCGGACACCCCCGGTACGCGCTTGAGGTCGCCCTGGATGTTGATGAGGGCATAGTTGGCGATGAAGATCTCGTCCAGCGAACCGTCCGGGGAATAGAGGTTCACGGTGAACAGGATGTCCGGCGAGATCTTGTCGATCGTCAGACCCTGGCTGCGGACCTCGACCGGCAGCGAAGGCTCTGCGAGGGCCACACGGTTCTGCACGCGGACCAGCGCCATGTCCGGGTCGTCGCCGACCTCGAAGGTGACGGTCAGCGAATAGCTGCCATCATTGGCCGAGCTGGAGGACATGTACTCCATGCCCTCGACGCCGTTGACGGCGTCCTCGATCACCTGGCCGACCACCTCTTCCATGACCGCGGCGGACGCCCCCGGCCAGTTCACCGCGATCTTGACCTGGGGCGGCGCGATCGCCGGGTACTCGGAGACCGGCAGCAGCCGGATCGCCATGACGCCGCAGATGGTGATCACCAGCGCGATCACCATGGCGAACTTCGGCCGCTCGACGAAGACCTGGCTGATCACTGCGGCTGAGCACCGGTGGCCGGTTCAAAGGGCAGCGCCTCGACCTGCTGCCCCGCCCGCACCTGCTGGATGCCGCGGATGATCACCGACTGCCCCTCTTCGAGGCCCCTGGTAATCACGACCCGCTCGTCGATGCGCGACCCGGTTTCGATGTTTGCCCGCGTCACCATGCTGTCGGCCACCGCGAGGACGTAGGCCCCCTGCTGGTCGACCTGCACCGCGCTCTGGAAGATCGTCAGGACGTCGACCGGATCGCGGAGTCGCAGCTCCGCTCGGACGAACATGCCCGGACGAAGCAGCCCGTCGGTATTGTCGATCCGGGCCCGCGCCTCGAAAGTGCCCGTGGCCTCGTCGACGCGGTTACTGAGGTAGCTCAGCGATCCGACTTCGGGGTAGAGCGAGTCGTCCTGGAAGCGCACCGCGACCTCCACGGCCTCCGGCCCCGGCCTCGACGCATTGCGGATCGCGCCGATCACCAGCGTCTCGGGCAGCTGGAAGACCACCTCCATGTCGTTCTCGCCGATCAGCGTGGTGAGCTCGCCGTACTCCGGCCCGACGACGTCGCCGACGGCGGGCCGCGACCGGCCAACCCGACCCGCCTGGGCCGCGACGATCGACGTGAAGCCGAGGTCGACCTCCGCGGCCTGAACAGCGGCCTGGGCCGCCTCGACCGAAGCCGCGGCCTCGAGTGTCGCCGACTCGAGCTGGTCCATCTCCGACGCAGAAATAAATCCGTCGCCGACCAGTTCCTTCCCGCGCTCGAAGTTCTTGACCGCGTTCTGGCGCGTGGCTGTCGCGCGAGCCAGGTCCGCCTGGGCCTTCGACAGTGCTGCCTCGAAGGGTGCGGCATCGATGTCGAAAAGCGGCGTGCCCGCTTCGACGATATCGCCCTCGCGGAAGTGAATCGCCTCCAGCCGGCCGCCGACCTGCGCCACGACGCTCACGTCGGACCGCGACTGGATCCTCGCGTTGAAGGTGGTCTGGGGTCGAAAAGGCTCAACGGTCACGGGGGCCACGAAGACCTCCACGAGCGGGGCCGTTTCGGGCTCGCGCTCACCGCAGCCTACGCACAACAGGGCTGCGAGCAGCAGCACGAAGATGGGTCGCATGGGGTTCAGCATCCTGCGTGGGTCACCTCGAATCTAGCACAGCGGCGACGGTGAGCGGGCAAAAAAAAGGGCCTCCCGAAGGAGGCCCTCTTCATCGAGCTTTTTACGCTTGCTTACGCGGTGAAATCACCACGGCGGCGCAGCGTCACGAGGCCGAAGCCAGCCAGCAGCATGCCCATCAGGATCATGCCCCACTGCTGCATCGTCGGAACGATCAGCGGGCGGAAGGCGAGGCGAACGTCGACCGAGTAGGCGGTCGTCGCGCCGTTGGCAACGATGTCGCAGGTCAGCGTGGTGGTGTCGCCGTCCTCGGCGTCGTCAACAGCGACCGAGATCGAAGCGCTACCACCGGCCGCAACGCTCACGGACGTCGGCGAGACCGAGAAGTTGGGATCGCCGGTCAGCGAGCAGTTCGACACGTCGTAGCCGGTACCTGCGTTGTTGGTCTCCGAGAAGGTGACCGCAGCCGAACCCGAGCCGCCTTCAACGAGGCCACCGATGGTCAGCGTGCCGCCATTTTCCGGCTGGAAGGCCGGAGCAGCGGTGCCGGCCGCGACGGTGCAGTCCACGGCGACATCCGTCGGCGAGTTGCTGGCGTCGCTGGTGCAGCTGTAGGTCGCGTTGTAGGTACCTGCGGCACCGGAGCAGCTGGCGGTGACCGTGGCGGAGTTGCCGTCGGCCAGGCTGCCCGGAACGGCGCCGGCGAACGAGATCTCGCTATCGCCACTCGCGGAGCAGGAAATGCCGGCGACCGCGCCGCCGTTGGCGGTCAGCGTGAAGTCGTCGCTGTCGGAGCCACCGACCTCTGCGGCCAGCGAAACGCTGGTCGGATCCGCGTCGAGGGTCGGACCCGCTGCAACGGTGATTGCGCCGTCGTTGTAGGTCAGGATATTCACGTCGACGCTATTGCCGCCCGTGTCGGACAGCGCGATCGGCGTGACCGTCATGGCCAGGTTCGCCGGCGGCGTCACGCCACCGTCGACATCGACGGTGAACGAAGCGATGGTCGTCGAGCCGATCGGCACGACCGGGAAAACGCCGAAGTTGACGCTGACGGTCGAGCCGCTGGACGAGCAGTTACCGAGCACGGTCGTGCCCTGGATGTCGCCGCCGCAGCCTGCTTCGATAGCGCCGGTCAGGGCAGCATCGAGATCGATATCGAACTGGAAGCCGGCCAGGTCAGTCGCGCCAGCCACGTAATCTACGTTCACAGTAACACCGGTATCACCCGGGCCAGCCGCTACGGTTTCCACCGTCACGGACTGCGCCGAAACGAGCGAAGCCGTCCCCAGGCACATGATGCCGATTGCAGCACGCATGGAAGTCTTCATCACAAACCTCTTCATTATTTGCAGGGCGCCCCCAATGAGACCCCTGCGAGTATAACCTCGCAGAGGTCTCTAGCAAAGCGCATAACCTCTTACTTTGCTTGCACTTGCCCGAACATGTCGAGGAGCAGCTCGCCCTGGGACGAACGGCCGGACGCATCACTGGTAACCACCTTCACGGGGGTGACCGAGAACGTGCCCTTGCTGGCGGGAACGCGGATGGTCGCGAGCGTGCCCGAATTCAGCGGCTCGATGTTCGAATTCAGCTTCGCGTACACCAGCGTGTTGCCGCGGAAACGGCAGGTGCCGAGGACGGCACCGGACTTCGGTGCGGCACAGCCGGACAGGCTGACCTTCTTGACGTCCACACCCTCGAAAACGAGCTCGACCTGCACGCCAACGGCGGCGCCGTCGCCAAGGTACTCAAGCTCGAGGAAGGTGCCCTTGCCGGCCTGAGTGCCCGTCACCAGGACGGTGCTCGGCTCAGCCTCTGCGTTCGCGATGCCGGCGCCAGCCAGGCAAAGCGCTGCGATACAAGCAATTTTCTGCACGATTTTCATATCATTCACCAATTCGATTGTCCGTAGTCCGCTCAGAGCAACAGCAGCGTGCAGATCGCGTCGGCGATGTCGACACCACCGTCTTCGTTACAGTCTGCGACGCCAGGCGCCAGCGGGCCGCCCGGGCCGATTTCCAGCAGGACGGTAATGGCGTCGGCGATGTCGATCGAGCCATCGCTGTTGGAGTCGCCGACGAGCAGGCGGCCGACCGCCGTGGTGCGGCGAGCCTCGTAGTCATCGAAAACGGCGCCGATCGTGCCGGTCGCATCGAGAATACCGAGGCGCGCGGAGTTGATCGAATCGGTACCGGCATTGGCCGTGGCCGTGGGCGCGGGTGCCGTCAGCGCGTCGCTGTTGACCCAGACCTGCATTTGACCGCCGGACTGCCAGTCGACCTCGACCGAGATCCAGCCGGCAGCGCTCGAGACGTCGATCGCGCCGGTGGAGCCACCGCCAGCCGCGAGGGACGAGACCGTCACGGTCTCCGCGCTGCCGTCGTAGCTCACCTCGTAGACCGTCGCGCCCGCGTCGCCGACAGCCGGCGAGTCGGAAAGCGTGCGGTAGACGACTGCCGTGCCGCCGCCGTTCGGGTTGAAGTAGAAGCGGGAGATCATCTGCCCTTCTTCGGCGGGAGAGTTGTCCTGCACGAAGCCGGTGGATGCGAACATCGAGCATTCGCCCGAGTAGCGACCGAGGACCAGCGGCTCCTGCGGGCCGCCCGCGGCCGCATCTCCGGAGACGCCACCAAGCCACGCCGACGTGGTGCACGCCTGCGCCGCACCGGCGGCCAGGAGGCCCGCGGCCAGCAATCCCTGAATCCAGTATTTCTTGCTCATCTGCTTGCCTTTCTGTGGTGTTGTTGGAACCACCTCGGGGGGTGGTACTGACGCGCATTTCTGCGCCTATCATTCCTACAAGCGCAATCGCGCGGCGCTTTGTATCACGCCGCCCGAAATTTCTTTCATTTCCATCGCGATCGGGCGTCTCCAGCGTAGCCATGGCACAATAGGGAGATGAGTGGAGAGCAATCCATCACCGTGCGGCCGCAGGATCGTGTCCTGGCCGTCATCCCGGCGAAGGACGAGGAACCGACCGTGGCTACCGTCGTGCGCGACGTACGCCGCCTGCTCGGCTGTCCCGTGCTGGTCGTTGACGACGGGAGCACGGACGCCACCGCTGCGCGGGCCACGGATGCCGGCGCCATCGTCCTGAGCCTGCCCTTCAGCCTCGGGGCCTGGTGCGCCTCGCAGGCCGGACTGCGCTATGCGGTCGAGCATGGCTATACCACGGCGGTCACCCTGGACGCCGACGGCCAGCATCATGCGGAGAGCATTCCCATACTGCTCAAGGAGCTGCGCGATGCCGGCAGCGACCTCGTGATTGGCGCCTGCCCGGAGCGTCTGAGTGTCGCCAAGCACATCGCCTGGCGCTATTTCCGCTGGCTGACGCGCCTCTCGATCCAGGACTTCACCTCGGGCTTGCGCGTCTACGGCAGCAACGCACTCCGGACGCTGGCGTCGCGCCAGGCCAGCCTGCTGGACTATCAGGACGTCGGCGTGCTCCTCCTGCTGGCCCGGCAGGGCATGGTCATCCGCGAGGTCCAGGTCAACATGTCCAACCGGATGGCCGGGCACTCGCGGGTGTTCAGCTCATGGTTCACGGTGTTCCACTACATGCTCCAGACCACCCTGCTGTGCGTGTCGCGCTTCGACGCGCAGCGCCCGCGGACCCGCGAGGCCGAATCGTGACCTACCAGGTGACCACCACCGTCATCGGCGTCCTGCTCGGATCGCTGATCCTCTACATGGTCCGCCGGGATCGCATGCACGGCCCCTACGCGTACTGGTGGCTCACCGTTGCCGGCGCCACCATTGTGCTGGGCATTTTCCCGCGGTTGATCGACCGGGCGGCCGAGCTGACCGGCATCGCCTATCCGCCGACGCTGCTCTTCGCGGTCGCCATCGCGCTGATCCTCTTGAAGATGCTGCGCTCGGACGTCGAGATCTCGCGCCACGAACGGCGCATCCGTCGCCTCGCCCAGCACATCGCGATCGTCAGCGATGAGAACCGTCGGCTCCGCGAGCAGCTCGAGCAGCAGACCGACCCCGGCGAGCGGCTGCGCACCGGCTCCGACTGATCCCGCCGCGCGATGCGCGTCCTCCACGTGGGCAAGTACTACCCACCCGTAGCGGGTGGCGTGGAGGTATTCACGGCCGATCTCTGCCGCGCCCAGGTCCGGCGCGGGCACGCGGTCCAGGCGCTCGTTCATGATCGCGAGGCTGGCCAGCAGGACGACGCCGGCGTCGAGGTGGTGCGGGCGGCCGTTTTGGGGGAACTGCTGTTCACGCCGGTCAGCCCGGGATTCCGGGGTGCGCTCAGCCGCGCGATTGGAGATTTCCGTCCGGACGTGATCCATGCGCACGTGCCGAACCCCTCGGCCCTGTGGCTCCTGACGCTACCGGCGGCACGCGCGATTCCCTGCGTCCTCCACTGGCACTCGGACATCGTCGCATCGACGCTGGATCGTCGGCTGGCGCTCGCCTATCGCGCCTACCGCCCCTTCGAGCGCCGCCTGCTTGCCCGGTCGAGCCGGGTTATCGCCACCTCGCCGCCGTACCTGGAGTCCTCGGCAGAGCTGGCGCCGTATCGGGAGCGCTGTCGGGTCGTGCCGCTCGGCATCGACATCGACCGCTTTGCGATGGACGCGCAGGTCGCGCCAAGCTGGCCCGGATCCGGCACGCGACGCGTGCTCGCGGTGGGGCGGCTCACCTACTACAAGGGCTTCGACCGGCTCGTCGAGGCCGTGTCCCGGATCGATGCGTCCCTGGTCATCGTTGGCGGCGGCGCGGACGAAGCCGCGCTCCGGGCGCTCGCCCGTGAGCACGGCTGCGAGGACCGCGTGCGCATCGTGGCGCAGGCGGACGACAGCGAGCGTGACGCCTGGCTGGCCAGCTGCGACGTGCTCTGCCAGCCATCCCTGGAGCGCACCGAGGCCTTCGGCGTGGTGCTGCTGGAGGCCTTCGCCTTCGGCAAGCCCGTGGTCGCAAGCGACCTCGAGGGCTCCGGTGCGCCCTGGGTCGTCGAAGCCTGCGGCGGCGGACTGCTCGCCCCGACCGGCGACGTCGCCGCCCTCGCAGGACGACTCGATGAGCTGCTCGCAGCACCCGACCGGGCCGCCGCGTTCGGCGCTGCGGGCCGCGCCACCCTCCGAGAGCGATTCACGATCGATGCGGTCGCCGCGGCCGTGGACGCGGTTTACGCCGAGTGCGTCGGCGCCTCACCTTCGACGTAGAGCGCGGCCACAAGCCAGAGGAACGCGGGCAGCACGTGCAGCGTCAGGCGATTCGAGGCCGTGAGGTCCTCGGCCCAATAGCCCGCCTCGGTGAAGTTGAAGAGGACGAAGAGAAAACCGAGCGCTGCCATGACGAACCCACGCGCGAAGCCACGGGTCGGGCTTGGCGCCGCCGCGAGCAGCGCCAGCGGCACGGCCAGCGCGAGCAAGGCGCCCAGCACGTGCCAGTTCGGGTACATGAACAGCGCGCCGGCAAAGAAACCCAGCCGATTTTCGAACACCAGCTCCGCGCGCCCCAGCCCCGGCAGGTCGATGAGATCCGGTCGGAGTACGAATGGCTGGCCGAACAGCGAGAGTTCGAAACCACCCAGCGCGAACCACAACAGCAGCAGGCCGGTACCCGTCGCCAGCGCCACGAGCCGCGCTCGGTCCGAGAGCAAGCCCAGCGCCGCGCAAGCGGCGAGGATCAGCGCCCAGACCACGCCCTCGACCTTGGTCAGCGCCAGCGCAGCGGCGAAGCCGAGGGCCAGCAGCAGCGGCCCGGTCCGGCCGGTGCGCAGCCAGGTCACCGTGAAGCCCGTTGCGAACAGGAGCTGCGCGGCGATCCACAGATCCATGTACCCCGGCAGCGCCCCGTGGGTCGCCGGGAACGGCGCAAGGGCAAGTAGCAGCGCAACCGTAGCGGCGACGGACCAGGTCGCCCCGGCGAGGCGCAGCAGGCCCAGGCACCCGACGATGAGCGCGGCCCAGGCGCCGGCCCAGACCAGGTGGCCCAGCGCCGGGTCCCAGCGATCGAGGAGCGCAAAGTGCCAGAGCTGGAAACGGCCGAGGAGTTCCGGATAGTGGTGCCCGGGAACCGTGTGGACCCCCGGATCATTCGCTGCGAGCCAGGCGGGAACGTCGACGAATTCGACCGCGGGAGAGACGGCAAACCAGACCTGCGGGCGCACGGCCCACACCTTCCAGGCATCCCATCCGAGCAGGGGCCGTTGGATGATCTCACCGATCATCCAGTAGCCATTGAGCGCGACGATCACACCAACCGTGCCCAGGCCCGCCAGAGTCCAGAAGCCGACCGGACGCTCGAATCTGCGGGTCACGGCGGCCGCAGCACGATCCTGCCGTAGCCGGAGCACCGCGGCCGCGATGGTCAGCGCAACGAGCACGCAGGCGGTCACGGTGGCTCCACCGAGCGGCGTCAGCCCGGCGCCCAGGCGCATCACGATACCCGCGAGCGCAGCGCCCAGCACCAGGCCTGCCCCTGCGGCGAGCAGCGCGGTCCCGCGAGAGCGCGCGGGCAGCAGCGCGACGACGACGCCCGCTCCCGCAACCCACGGCAGCCCCAGAGCAAGGAGCGTGAGCGCGATG
This sequence comes from Pseudomonadota bacterium, assembly GCA_039188505.1. Classification (GTDB taxonomy): domain Bacteria; phylum Pseudomonadota; class Gammaproteobacteria; order Xanthomonadales; family SZUA-38; genus JBCCZC01. The sequence continues at coordinate 20,546 of JBCCZC010000010.1, forward strand.
TCACCCATCAGCGCACCGCCAGGAGAGCGGTGGCGCCCTCCTGCCAGAGTATCTCGACGCGAACGGCGTCGGCCCGCCGCGGGAATCGTCCGGCGAGAGCCCGGCTTACGCCAGCCGCATCATCGTGGAGCAGGATCCGATCCCCGGTCTGCAGCCAGACCGGTTCGGGAATCTGAGGTAGCACGTTGCGAGGACGCAGAAACCACGTCAGCCGGAAGCGCGTGAGCTCGTCGCCGGCGCGCACGAAGATGCGCTGGTCGGCGCTGGTTTCCTCGCGTACGCGTGCCGCCAGGCGGGCCAGGTCGGCGTCATAGAGTCGCAGGCGGCGCTCGGCAGGGGGCGTGTCCCCGAAGATCTCGGCGGTCGCGGCGCGCTGCCAGCCGAAGCTCGACAGCCAATGGAGCTGGGAAACGAGCGCCAGCGGGATCGCCAGGACGGCGAGACGCGCGACCAGCGGGCGCCACCCGCGGCAGGGAAACAGCAGTGCGAACAGGACACCGCCGACGGCCCACAGCCCGACGAGCACGGGGGTTAGGGGCACGGTCTCGAGCAGGTCCACGTGTCGACCGAGGCTGTGCAGGGAGCGGTAGTTCCACGGGTCGACACCCGACCAGGAGGTGCCGAGCGCCTGGCGCCGGGCAGCCGGGCTGTCAGGCTCGAGGCGAAGTTCGCGCACAGTCACCGGCTGGTCGAGGGACAGCGCCGTCCCCGCGGGCGCCTGCGGGTAGAGGTAGAGCGCGAGTTCCCGCAGGTCGCCGCGCCAGCTGGGATTCGACGGTAGGTAATAGGTCTGGGTCGTTCCGCGGGGTACCTGCAGCCGGGCCAGGGCCGAGTTCTCTTCCGAATCGCCCCGCCAGCCGACGAGCAGCACATAGTTGGGCGGAAAGTCGTCGAGCCTCACGCGCAGCACGGGGTGCGTGGCCGCGTCCACGGGCGCCCCGAAGGTGCAGAGCAGCAGCGCCTCCGCGCCCGGCGACAGGGCGTCGAGGACGAAACCCTCAGGCAGCGTTCGTCCCTGCCCCGATGCCGGCACCAGGCCGGGCACGCAGGAGACGTCCACCACGCCCTCGGTCTCGGCCGCGGGCCCGAGGCGTAGGCCGAGGACCACGACCAGCAGGACCGCAGCGCCCAATAGCAGCGTCGAACCGATGGCCACGCGAGCCGCGAGCCCCGGGCGAGCGACGGTCAGCGCCACGGCGATGCGCCCTCGCGCCGGCGGACCGGGGTCGAGGCTGATCGACGGATCATCGGCCGATCACCCGGACGCTGCCGCGTCCGGCTGGGCCAGCAGTGCGTCCAGCTCGCGATCCGTGAATCCCGCGCGCAGCCGCGCCGGCCGGTTCAACGGCGGCTGGATCCGACTGCCGGCTTCCGCGAGCAGTCGCAGGAAGGTCGGCTGCGGCTCGAGACCGCGCTCGGCGCACAGGTGCTCGAACCAGCGCGTGCCGATCGCAACGTGGCGTTCCTCCTCGCGCAGGATCACGCGTAGCAGATCCGCCGAGGTCGCATCACCCGCCCCCACCAGCCGCTCGATCATCCCCGGGCTGACGTCGAGGCCCCGGGCTTCCAGGACGCGGGGCACGAGCGCCATACGCGCGAGCGCATCGTCAGCCGTCTTGCAGGCCATCTCCCACAGACCGTTGTGCGCGGGCAGCTCACCGTAGGCCGAGCCCAGCGCCACCAGCCGGCCGGCAATCATGTCGAAGTGTCGGGCCTCGTCGACGGCGACGGAGACCCAATCGCCATAGAACTCATCGGGCATGCCCCGAAAACGGTAGACGGCATCGAGCGCAAGATTGATGGCGTTGAACTCGATATGGGCGACGGCGTGCAGCAGCGCGCAGCGGCCCGCCGATGAGCCCAGGGACCGCCGGGCGAGCTTCGAGGGATGCACCAGCGCGGGCCGATCCGGCCGACCCGGCGCGGCGAGGGGCTCGGCCCGCGCGGGATGGGCGCGCTGGAGTCGGCCCGCCGCAAGGTCGGCAGCCAGGGTGTCGACGCGGGTCCGCTTGGCGGCGGGGGCCCGCGTCATGAGCGCGGCGAATGCCGCGCCCTGCACCGTCTCCCCGTGCCGCAAGCTCAGGCCTTCTGGATCTCGGCGATGAGCGCGTCGGCGAAGCCGGAAGTCGACACTTCGGTCGAACCCTCCATCTGCCGGGCGAAATCGTACGTCACGACCTTCTGGTCGATGACGCGCGGGTACACCGCATTGATGACGTCGGCCACCTCGTTCCAGCCGATGTGCTCGAACATCATCACCCCGGACAGCAGCAGCGAGCTCGGGTTGACCTTGTCCTGGTTGGCGTACTTCGGCGCCGTGCCGTGGGTCGCCTCGAAGACCGCCACGTGGTCCGCGATGTTCGCGCCCGGCGCGATGCCGATCCCGCCCACTTCCGCCGCGAGCGCGTCGGAGAGGTAGTCGCCATTCAGGTTCATCGTCGCGATGACGTCGAACTCGGCCGGACGCAGCTGCATCAGCTGGAACATGATGTCGGCGATCCGGTCCTTGATGACGATCTTGCCCTCCGGGCGCTTGCCGTCGTACTCGTCCCAGAGTTCGTCCTCGGTGATCGTGACGTCGCCGAACTCTTCCTTCGCGAGTTCGTAGCCCCAGTTCCGGAAGGCGCCTTCCGTGAACTTCATGATGTTGCCCTTGTGCACGAGGGTCACACTTTCGCGATTGCGGTCGATCGCGTACTGGATCGCCTTGCGCACGAGGCGCTTGGTACCGAAGGGGCTGATCGGCTTGACGCCGATGCCCGCGCCCTCGAAGAAGCTCGCGCCCATCTCCTCGCGCAGGAACTTCGCGAGCTTCTCGTTCTCTTCGGTCCCGGCCTGGTATTCGATGCCGCAATAGACGTCCTCGGTGTTCTCCCGGAAGATCGTGACGTCGACCTCCTCCGGCTTGCGCAGCGGCGACGGCACACCGTCGTAGTAACGCACGGGACGCACGCAGGCATACAGATCGAGCGTCTGGCGCAGGGAGACGTTCAGCGAACGGAAGCCGCCGCCGACCGGCGTGGTCAGCGGTCCCTTGATGGCGACGACCAGGTCGCGGATCGCATCGAGGGTCTCACTCGGGAAGTAGTCCCCGTCGTAGATGCCGGCCGCCTTCTCGCCAAGGAACAGCTCCGCCCAGTGCACCTTGCGCTGACCGCCATACGCCTTCTCGACCGCGGCATCCCACACGCGCAGCGACGCGTTGGTGATGTCGGGCCCGATCCCGTCACCCTCGATGTAGCCGAGGATCGGGTTGTCGGTGACCACGAGTTTGTCGTCCGCGATGCAGATCTTGTCGCCCGTCTCGGGGATGCGGATGTGCTGGTATGACATGGGTGTCTCTCTCCTGAGAAAATCGTCAAGGTCGGTCCCGACCGCTGCGGCGGTCGCGGCGCGAATCGTGCGTCAGGCCACGCTGCGGTGGCGACGCTGCTCCGCCTTCTTCGTGTCCGAGCGGTCGCGCTCGAGCTGGCGGATGTACTCTTCGGAAACCCCGGTAACGTACTCGCCCGAGAAGCAGGACGTGTCGAACCGTTCGATACCCGGGTTACCCTCGGCGCAGGCTGCGATCAGATCGTCGAGCTCCTGGTAGATCAAGCGGTCAGCACCGAGTTCGGCCTCGATCTCGGCCTCGGTCCGGCCGTGACCGATGAGTTCGGCTGCCGCCGGCATGTCGATCCCATAGACGTTGGCGAAGCGGACGGGCGGCGCCGCCGAGGCCACGTAGACCTTCCGCGCTCCGGCGTCGCGTGCCATCTGGATGATCTGCTTCGACGTCGTGCCCCGGACGATCGAGTCGTCGATGAGGAGCACGTTCTTGTTGCGGAATTCGAGATCGACCACGTTCAGCTTGCGGCGCACGGATTTCACCCGTTCCTTCTGCCCCGGCATGATGAACGTCCTGCCGATGTAGCGATTCTTGATGAAGCCCTCGCGGTACTTCACGCCAAGCTGGTGCGCCATCGGTAGTGCCGCCGTCCGCGACGTGTCCGGCACCGGGATGACGACGTCGATGTCGTGGTCAGGCCACTCGCGCAGGATCTTTGCCGCGAGGCGTTCGCCCATGCGCAGGCGTGCCTTGTAGACGGAGATGTCGTCGAGCATCGAGTCCGGCCGGGCGAAATACACGAGTTCGAAGATGCAGGGCGAGAACGGCCGCGGCTCGCAGCATTGCTCGCAGTGCACTTCGCCGTCGTCGGTGATGTAGATCGCCTCGCCGGGCTGGACATCGCGGACCAGGCGATAGCCCAGCACATCGAGGGCGACGCTCTCCGACGCGATCGCGTACTCGGTCCCCTCATCGGTCTCGCGCACGCCGTAGACGAGCGGCCGGATGCCGTTCGGATCACGGAAGCCGATGACCCCGTACCCCGGCACCAGCGCCACCGTGGCGTAGCCGCCGTTCACGCGCTCGTGCAGCCGGCGGACGGCTTCGAAGACGTCGGCCGGCTTGAGCTCCATGGTCGACAGCACCTGGAGTTCGTGCGCCAGGATGTTCAAGAGCACTTCCGAATCGGAACTCGTGTTCAGGTGACGACGATCGGACACGAACAGCTCCCGCTGAAGCTGCCGGGTGTTCACGAGGTTGCCGTTGTGAGCCAGGGCGATGCCGAAGGGCGAATTGACGTAGAGCGGCTGCGCCTCCTGCGAGGAATCGCTCCCCGCCGTCGGATAGCGGCAGTGGCCGATACCGACCTTACCGATCAGGCGCGCCATGTGCTCGGCCTCGAAGACATCCCGCACGAGACCGTTGCTCTTGTGGAGGAACAACCGATGCCCGTCGCAGGTCGCCATACCGGCGGCGTCCTGGCCGCGGTGCTGCATGACCGTCAGGGCCTCGTAGATGTCCGGTCCGACCGGGCTCTTGCCAACGATTCCGACTACACCGCACATGGCTGGATCCGCTTTCCGGGGCGACCGGGCGTGCCGGCCTGAAAAGAACGGCACATGATGACGGCGCGGGACCGAAAGCTCAAGTGGAGTCGGCCGTTTCGGGGCTCGAATCCGGGAGCGCCGGCAGGTTCTTGAAGTCGAAGTACTCACCCACTTCCGGCGGCATCGACTCGGTCGCCCATTCGGCCATGACCTGCAGCGTGGGCAGCAGCCTGGATTCGCCCCACCAGGGATCCTGGGGCAGCGGCGTCAGACCGGCGAGCAGCACGGCTGCGATGAGGAGGACGAGGGCCCGGCCCGCGCCGAAGAACAGACCCAGCATCCGATCCGTTCCGGTCAGGCCTGTCGACTCCACGAGCGCCTGCACGAGATAGTTGACGAGCGCGCCGAGGATGAGCGTCACCACGAGGAGCAGACCGAAGGCGATGGCGAGCCTGGCCGATGGCAGTTCGACCTGCGCCTCGAGCAGCATCGCGCCTTCGCCGCAGAACTGCCAGGCGACCCAGAAGGCCACGACCCACACGACCAGCCCCATGACTTCCTTGAGGAGGCCGCGGAAGGCCCCGATCACCATCGACAGCAGCATGATGCCGATGATCATGTAGTCGATCCAGTTCATGAGTTACCCACCACCAGGGCATTAATCTCGAACTCGTTTCGGAGGCGTGCTCGCACGGCGTCGGCGTCCGCGCGCTCGAGCTCGGGGCCGACGCGAACGCGGAAGCGCGCGCCCTGCCCCGCATCGATGCGATCGACGCTGGCAACCAGGCCGGCCGCCCGGAGCCGGTCACGGAGCGCGACGGCGTTCGTCTCGCTCGAGAAGACGCCGGCCTGCACCCACCAACCAAAGTTTCCGGCAGGCTCGATGCTGTCGGCGCCGGACGCTTGCTCGACGCGTTGCCGCAGGGACAGCTCGCCGGCACCCCGGATAAGCTCGCTGATGCGCGCCGCGCCTGCCATGGCGGCGTCACGCGTGCGGTAGTCGCCGGCTCGCACACGGTGCAGCGTTCGGCCATCGACCTGGATGGGGTCGGACCAGGCGTTGATGCCGCCGGCGGACAGGCGCTCGATGAGCGAATTCGCGTTAGCGACGCGGGAGAAGCTCCCGAGCTGCAGGAACCATTGACCCTCGCCCCGCCCGGGCCCGCCCCCCGCGGCAACCGTCGTGGGCTCCGGCACGTCTCGGTCGGTACTTGCCGCCGGAGCCGGCTCCTCTGCCACCATCGCCGGTGCCGGGGCCTGCGCGGGGGGCGGGTCCCGCAGCGTCGTGCGAGGCGGCGTCGTGTCGACGACGACTTCGGGGACCGACGTCAGGGACGGTTCCGGCTCGGCGTCAGGTAGGGGCATATCGCTGTCGGGCGGAGTCAGGCTCGGGTTGAGCGGCAGCCGACGCGTCTCGTAACGACCGTCCGGCGGCTCCGGAATCGACAGCTCCACCTCGCTGCGACCACCCTCCGCGGGGCCGTCCAGCAGCATGGGAATGAAGATGACGGCGAGGCAGACGATCACCGTCGCACCGACCAGTCGCTGTTTGAGCGCGATATCCATGCCGTCCGCTACCTGCCGTCGAGCGCGCCAATGATAACCCGGCGGCGGAGGATCTCGCCCGCCGCCTGGAATGATCCCGCAGCAAGCACGACGTCCGCCGGCCCGGCCGCGGCGATCGCCGCCTCCCCGGCCGACGCGACGTCGTCGTGGATCGTCGCGTCGACGAGGCCCGCGCGCTGCGCCAGCATCGCGCCGGCCAGGCCGCGATCGCCGGCCGTGGTCGCTGCGTACCAGGCGTCCACGCTACCCTCGAGGCCCGCGACGAAGCCCGCCGGATCCTTGTCTGCAAGCATGGCCAGAACGACGTGCACCCGGCCGTCGCACGCCTGCGCGTCGAGCCAGCGACAGATCGCCGCCGCCGCCGCGGGATTGTGACCGACGTCGACCGCCTGGAGCGGCTCCGCTCCCAGGACCTGCAGCCTGCCTGCCGGGGCGCGCGGTGATCGCCGCATCAATGGCCTCGCGGCCGGGCAGCCAGCCGAGCGCGTCCATCAGCGCAAGGGCGCCCGCAGCATTGTCGACCGCGTGTTGCGCCCCGGCGACCGGCCACGGTAGACCATCGAGGGCAACCGATCCGAGGTTCAGGACCCAGCCGTCGGCGCCGTAGCCAACGTCGAAGTCCTGCCCCCGTTCCCGGTAGGCTGCGCCGACCTCCGTGGCCACGGCTGCGATCGTGGCCGGGGCATCGACATCGGCGCAGACGGCGGGCTGTCCGGCGCGGAAGACACCGGCCTTCTCGCGGCCGATCGCGGCCCGGTCCGGACCAAGATATTCCATGTGATCGAGGCCGATCGCGGTCACGAGGGCACCGTCGCCATCGATGATGTTCACCGCGTCGAGGCGCCCGCCCAGTCCGATCTCGAGCACGGCGAGGTCAACGGCCGCCCGCCGGATGAGGTCCAGCGCCGCCAGCGTCCCGAACTCGAAGTAGGTGAGCGGCACCTCGCCTCGCGCCGCGTCGACCCGCTCGAAGGCCGCGCACAGGGACGCGTCGTCCACGGGCTCGCCGTCGAAGCGGATGCGTTCGTTGTAGTGCACGAGGTGCGGAGACGTGTAGGTGGCCGTGGTCCAGCCATGGGCCCGACCCAGCGCTTCGAGGACGGCCACGCTCGACCCCTTGCCGTTGGTCCCCGCAACGACCAGCTGGCGCCGGGCCGCTCGCTCGATCCCCAGCCGCGCCGCAACCACGCGCACGCGGTCGAGGCCGAGCTCGATATCGGCAGGATGCAGCTGCAGCTGCCGATCGAGCCAGTCAGCGACGGTGACCGGTGCGGTCGTACCCATGGCGACAGCGCGCCTCAGGTCTGCGGTTCAGGCTCCGCGGCCTCGAGACCGACCTCGGGCAGGTGCGGCTCCCGCTTGCACAGGATTGCCAGCAGTGACGCAATCTTTTCCCGCAGGTCGCGCCGGTCGACGATCATGTCGATGGCGCCATGCTCCAGCAGAAATTCGCTGCGCTGGAAGCCCTCGGGCAGGGTTTCGCGAACGGTCTGCTCGATGACCCGGGGCCCAGCGAAACCGATGAGAGCGCCCGGCTCCGCGATGTTGATGTCCCCGAGCATGCCGAGACTCGCCGATACGCCGCCCGTCGTCGGGTGGGTGAGGACCGAAATATAGGGAATGCCGGCTTCGCCGAGCCGCGCGATGATCGCGCTCGTCTTCGCCATCTGCATCAGGGAGAAGAGGGCCTCCTGCATGCGCGCGCCGCCCGTCGCCGAGAAGCAGACGAGCGGTGTGCGCTGCTCCAGCGCCCGCTCGGCCGCCAGGCGGAAACGTTCGCCGACCACGGCGCCCATGGACCCGCCCATGAACGCGAACTCGAAGGCGCAAGCGATGATCGGATCGCCCTTCAGGGCGCCCTCATAGGCGATCAGCGCATCCCGCTCGCCGGTCGCTTTCTGGGCCTGGGCCATGCGGCTCTTGTAGGTCTTCTGATCCTTGAATTTCAGGACATCCATCGGCTCCAGCCCGCCGCCCAGCTCCCGGTGGGAATCCGCGTCGAGAAACATCTCGAGCCGCTGCCGCGCGCTGATGCGCATATGATGGCCACACTTGGGGCAGACCTCGAGGCTGCGCTCCAGCTCGGGCCGGTAGAGCACCGAGTCGCAGGCCGGACACTTGTTCCAGAGCCCTTCGGGAATACTGCGCTTCCGCCCGCCTTCGGTGCGGATGCGTCCGGGCATCAACTTCTGTAGCCAGCTCATATCAGCCTGCCCTGTCGAGTGTCATCGCATCGAGCGCCGAGCGAAACGGCGCCATGAAGTCGCGGGCCGTGCGCTTCGCGGCCGCCGCGTCGGACTGCTGCCCGAGGAGCTCCACAAGCGCGCTGCCGATCACCACCGCGTCCGCGGTTTCCGCGACCGCCACCGCGTGTTCGGGCGTCTTGATGCCGAAGCCAACGCCGACCGGCAGGTCGGTGCGCTGCTGCAGCTGGGCCACATGCTCGCCGACCGCCGTGGTCGCCAGGTGACCCGCGCCAGTCACGCCGGTGAGGGATACGTAATAGACGAACCCGCCGGCCCGGGCCATGACGCGCTCGACGCGGTCATCCGAGCTGGTCGGCGCCAGCAGGAAGATCTGGTGGATCCCGGCCGCCTTGAGCGGGTCGAGGGTGCCGGCCTCCTCGGGCGGCACGTCCACCATCAGAATGCCGTCGACGCCGGCCTCGCGCGCCTTCGCTGCGAAGTCATCGAGGCCATAACGCATCACGGGATTCAGGTATCCCATCAGGACGATCGGGGTGGATGGATCGTCCTCGCGGAAGGCCGCAACCATCGCGAGCACGTCGGCCACGCCGACGCCCTGGGCCAGAGCCGACTCACAGGCCCGCTGGATCACCGGACCGTCGGCCATGGGATCCGAGAACGGCAGGCCCAGCTCGATGATGTCCGCACCGGCTTCGACGAGGCCGTGCAGCGTCGGCACGGTGGCGGCAGCGCTGGGATAGCCGGCCGTCACGTAGGGCACGAGCGCCTTGCGGGAGGTCTCGCGCAGCGCGTCGAAGCGCTTGTCGATCCGATTGGCCGCCGTCACAGTTCGATGCCCTCCATCGCCGCCACGGTGTTCACGTCCTTGTCGCCGCGGCCGGACAGGTTCACCAGAATCCGCTGGTCCGACCGCATCTCGCCCGCGAGCTTAATGGCGTACGCCACCGCGTGTGCCGTTTCGAGGGCCGGAATGATGCCTTCCTCGCGGCAGAGGCGGTGGAAACCATCCATGGCTTCCTCGTCCGTGATGCCGACGTACTGCGCCCGGCCGGAATCCTTCAGCCACGCGTGCTCGGGTCCGACGCCCGGATAATCCAGGCCGGCCGACACCGAATGGGTCTCCCGGATCTGGCCGTTCTCGTCATCGAGCACGTAGGTCCGGTTGCCGTGCAGCACGCCCGGTTGGCCGGCGCAGAGCGACGCGGCGTGTTCTTCCGTGTGGAGCCCGCGGCCCGCGGCCTCGACGCCGACCATGGCAACGCCGGCGTCATCGATGAACGGATGGAACAGGCCCATGGCGTTCGAGCCGCCGCCCACGCACGCCACGAGCACATCGGGCAGCGCCCCCTCGCGCTCGAGCATCTGTTTCCGGGCCTCGCGACCGATCACCGCATTGAAGTCCCGGACCATCATCGGGTAGGGATGCGGGCCGGCGACGGTGCCGATGATGTAAAAGGTGTCCTCGACGTTGGTCACCCAGTCTCGCAGCGCCTCGTTGAGGGCGTCCTTCAGGGTCTTCGAGCCGGAAGTGACCGGCCGGACTTCGGCGCCCAGCAGGCGCATGCGGTAGACGTTCGGCGCCTGCCGGTGAACGTCGGTCTCGCCCATGTAGACGATACATTCCATGCCCAAGCGGGCCGCAACCGTTGCGCTAGCGACACCGTGCTGGCCGGCGCCGGTCTCGGCGATCACGCGCGGCTTGCCGAGGTGCCGGGCGACGAGCGCCTGCCCGACGGTATTGTTGATCTTGTGGGCGCCCGTATGGTTCAGATCCTCACGCTTGAAGAAGATCTGGGCCCCGCCGGCGCTCTTCGACAGGCGCTCGGCGTGGTAGATGGGCGACGGCCGGCCGACGAAGTCCGCCAGGTCCCGGTCGAGCTCGGCCAGGAAATCGGGGTCGGACTGGAGCTTCCGGTACTCATCCCGCAGGGCCTCGAGCGCCGGCATGAGCGTCTCGGCCACGTACATTCCGCCATAGGGGCCGAAGTGGCCCGAGGCGTCCGGGAGCTGAGCCCCCATCTCGAAATCAAGCTTTGTCGCTGCAGTCGACACGCCGTACCTCTCTAAAGAATCGTTCCAGGAGCGCCGCATCCTTGATGCCTGGCGCAGACTCCACGCCGCTGGCCACGTCCACACCGTAGGGCCGAGCAGCTTCGATGGCCCGCCCGACGTTGTCCGGTGTGAGACCGCCCGCGAGGAGCAAAGATCCACCAATATTGCCGGGAAAACCGGTCCAGTCAAATGTCTGCCCGGTCCCCCCCAGCGCCCCGGGAGGATGGCTGTCGACAACCAGCCCCCGAGCGCCGGCGTAGCGCCCCGCTTCCGCTTCGAACACGCTGTGAGACAGCGCCTTCAGCCAGGGCCTGCCGTGCCGGGCGCACGCCTCCGGGCTCTCGCTGCCGTGGAATTGGATCAGGTCCGGATCCACCGCGTCCACCGCCCGCTCGATCGTCTCTGCTTCAGCGTCCGCGACAAGCATCACGAGGGCCGCCAGACCATCGACCGCGTCGCGCACCCGGCGCGCCGCATCCAGGTCCACGCATCGTTTGCTCCGGGGCACCAGGATGACGCCGATGGCGTCCGCGCCCAGGTCGCACGCGAGGCGGGCGTCTTCCGGTCGTGTGATCCCGCAGATCTTCACCCGCGTTCTCATCGCGCCGCGCCACTCGTTGCGACCGCCGGCAGATTCCAGCGACTTCCATAGCGGACGGCCTCGAGGGTGAGGCCGCGCGCATGCGCGGTGGCCGCTCCCTGCGTGCGGTCACGCGCCGCGAGCAGGGCCACCAGCCAGGCGGCGTCGCACTCCCCCCGTCCGACCGCCAGCAGCGCGCCGGTGATGTTCCTCACCATGTGATGCAAGAACGCGTTTCCTTCGATGACGATAGCGATGTCGTTGCCGAGGCGGGTGACCGCTAGCGAGTTGATCTGTCGCACCGGGTGCGTGGCCTGGCAGGCCGCTGCCCGGAAGCTGCTGAAGTCGTGCTCGCCGACCAGCGCCTGACCGGCTACGTGCATGGCAGCGGCGTTCAGCGGATCGCGGACCCAGGCCGCGGTCGACCGTCGGAGTACGGGCCGCGTTGGCTGGTTGACGATGCGATAGCGGTAGCGTCGACCTTCGGCCGAAAAGCGGGCGTGAAAGTCCGCGGCAACGGGCCGGAGCCAGCGCAGCGCCACGTCATCGTCGAGCTGCGTATTCGTTCCCAGCAGCCACGCGTGGTCCGGTCGCTCCGCGTCGGAATCAAAGTGGATCACCTGTCCGCCAGCGTGGACGCCCGAATCGGTCCGGCCGGAACCGATGACGCGAACCGGTCGATCGGCAACGTGCCCGAGGGCGGCTTCGAGTGCGCCCTGCACCGTTCGCTGGCCACGCTGCAGTTGGAAGCCGGCGAAGGCCGAGCCGTCATAGGCGACACCGGCCGCGTAGCGTCGGGTCTGGCTCGGTGTGGTCGACATGAGCGGCTTTGCGAAAGCCCCAACGACAACGGCCGGCGCGGGGCCGGCCGTTGTCAGCAGCTTCGCCCCGGGTCAGCCCTCGAGGCCATCCATGAGCTGCTGGGCCTCGGACTTCTGCTCGTCGCTGCCCTCGGCGAGGACCTCCTCGAGCATGCCGCGGGCGCCATCCGGGTCGCCCATCTCGATGTAGGCGCGGGCCAGATCCAGCTTCGTCCCGGCACTTTCTTCGCCGGCGAAGAGCTCGGTGTCGGAGAGTTCGAGATCGTCCAGATCGACGTCCTCGCCATCATCGTCGTCGAGACCGAGGTCAAGCTCCATCTCCGCCGTGTCCATGCCGGCGACGTCGCCGGCATCTTGGCCGACGTCCAGCGCTTCGAGCTCGAACTCCGTCCGGTCCCCTTCGGTTTCCAGCGGCTCGGCTTCACCGGTGTCGTTGAGATCGACCCCGATGCCCTCGAGATCGAGCTCGAGGTCGTCGAGGTCCGCCGACTCCTGCTCGCTGAGGGGCTCGACGGTCTCGTTGAGATGGTCGACCGACGGCAGCTCCTCCTCGATCTCGAGGTCGCTGAGGTCGGGTTCGGCCGAAATCTCGGCCTCCTCGGCTTCCGCCTCGTCGACTTCCGGCAGATCGATGTCGCTCAGATCGAAATCGAGGCTCATGTCGTCGTCATCGGCCCCGGTATCGCCCCCGGTCGACTCGGCGTCTGCCGGCGCCTCTACCTCGGTATCTGCGCCCGGCAGATCGAGATCGTCGAGGTTGAACTCGAGGCCCTCATCGAGCTCGTCGACCACGTCCTCGGCGGCGTCTTCGACCGCCTCGGCGGCCTGCTCGATCACATCCTCGGGCTCGTCGTCGTCGAGATTGAACTCCAGGTCGGGGAGATCGTCATCATCGCCCTCGAGGTCGAGGTCGAGATCGAAGTCAAAGTCCTCCTCGGCATCCGCAGCAGCGACCGCCTGCGCCGGGATCTCGCGCGTGGAATCATCGGTGATCGCGTCATCGCCGAGATCCAGATCGAGGTCGATGTCGTCGTCGTCCCCAAGGTCCGCCGCCGGCGTTGGCGGCGGTGTCGTCATCATGATCTGCGTCTCGCCGGAATCGGCCGACGGATCGCCGGCATCGCCGAACAGGGCGTCGGCCGGCGCGAGCTTCGCACCCATGGACCGGACCTCCATCCAGGCGGGATGGGTCTCGCCGACCGTCTCCTTCATGGCGGCGGCCGCGGCGACAAACTTCTCGGTGCTCTCGTCCGCGTAGTACTGGCGCAGCAGGCGCAGGTGCGTCTGCGCGTTGCCCGGATCGTCGGCCAGTTCCGCCTTCAGGCTCGCCTCGAGATCGGCGGCATCGGCGGACGCCTCGTCGGCGCCGTCGTCCGGCTCCATGTCGGCATCGGCCTCCGCAGCTGCGCCGATGTCGGCGAAGAGCGCATCATCGTCGCTGACGGCGTAGGACGGCTCGTCACCGGTTGACTGGCGGCGGCGGTAGAGCATGAAGCCGAGTCCACCGAGGCCGAGCAGCACCAGCGCACCACCGCCGAGAATCAGCGGGTTCGAGAGCAGGCCGGGCTCCTCGTCGAAGGTGACGGGCTCCGTGGTCGGCCGCGGCTGGGGCGGCGCGGCGCCCGCGGGCACCTGGTC
>JBCCZC010000011.1:0-32949 GCA_039188505.1 Pseudomonadota bacterium
TCCACGCGAGGGCGTTGGCGACGATGAGCGAGACGGTGACGACCGGGGTCAGGAGCTGGGGATTGTCGTCGCGGATCGGGAACACGCAGCGACTCCGGGGTCAGGGGCATCCAGCCTGCCACAACCCGGCGGTCGGCGCGTGAATCGGGCTCACGGTGCGTCCAGTAGCTGCTTGACGCTCTGGACCCAGTTGCTCATCACGTGGATCCGGTCGAGCAGGGGCGGATTGACCCGACGGACCGTATAGAGCGTCGACCCGTCGGAGGAGACGTCGTAGGAGCGCCCGGGTGTATCGAGGAAGCCGGGGAGTTCGAAGGCCTGAATCTCCGGCCCGACCTCGATCACGCCGCCATCCGTGCTCACGGTTGCGGAGAGGAATCGATCCCCCCGTCGGAAGAAGACCTCGCCGCAGGGACACCAGACCGTTTCGATCCCCCCGCCCGTGGACACCTGCCGCCGGACTTCCGGCCTGTCGGTCGATCGGACCCACGCTTCGAAGCGGCCGGTTTCGTCCGAGCTGTAGGCGACCCAGCGGCCATCCGGCGAGTACGCAGGTCCCCATTCATAGTGCTCGCCCGCCTCCGTCAGCCAGTCGATCTGCTGACTTCCGTCTGTCGCGAGGAAACCGATCCGGGACTCCGCGAACGTCGAAATGCTCACCTGACTGCCGTCCGGTGACCAGTCCCCGACGATGCCCCCGAAGAGGCCGTTCCCGCTGATCGGCTCGAGTCGCGTGCTCGCGGCGCGCATGATGACGACCGCCGTGTCCCTGAAATTCGGCGTCACGGCCGTCAGGGCCAGACCACCGTCGCGCGACCACTTGGGCCAGCCGAAGCCGTCGCTACCGGGGACCTTGCGGCCGCCGCCCGTTGCCACCTCGATGAGGAGCACATCATCCTCGACATCCATCAGGTGGGCCGCGATCGTCCGGTCGTCGGCGCTGAGGTCGATGGCGCCGTAGCCCTGGGGATCCGCGGTGATCGACGTCGCGGTGCCGTCGCGCCGGACGGCCACGATCTCGCCGCGCGACAGGTCACCACCCGGAACGTAGGCCAGCGTGCCGTCGGCCCCGACCGCGAAATGCCCGTGGCCGAAGAAGGGATCGACCGCCAGCCCCGCGACGACTGGCTTCGCGCCGCCCAGCACGACACCGTTCTCCGCATCGAAACGGGCCGCGAAGAGACGATGGCCACGCACGAAGACGAGGATCTCCTCACCCGGGAGCAGACGGGCGTCGAAACCCGTGACGCTCAGCTTGCGGGATTCACCGGAGTCCGTGTCGGTCCAGAGGATGTCGCCGTGGCTGCCGTCCATGGATGACGACTTGAGCATCGACAGGGCTCTTTGGCCGTCGTCTCGCATCGCGGAAACCGCACCCGTCCCACCGACCAGCAACGACGTCTCGGAACTCGTCCCGGTACCCTGGCGCCGCAGGACCACGGACTGTTCGTCCGCGATCCAGATCGCATCGCCGCTGAGCCAGAACCCCCGGCCCGGGGCGATCGCGGCCATCACGGGGCGGGCGACACCCGAGTCGAGATCGACGGCCTGGACGCGCTCGTTGGTGAGAAAGCCGACCTCGCTCCCCGTCGGCGGCGCGAAGGCGTGAACCGCGCCGGCGGTTCCGGGAACCGGCCTCGGCGCGTCGAAACCGCGAAGGTCGAGCTGGTAGAGGCGCGAACCGTCCCCCTCGCGCGCCACGTAGACGAGGGTCCTGCCATCCGGCATCAGTGCAAGTGGCGGGCTGTCGATGCCGATGGCGGCCACGCCCATGGCAATCGGTGCGTCCTCGGGCAGGAGGACGACGCCGGCGCGAACCTTCGGCGCCGGCGCGTCGCTCGCGGAAACCGGGGGCTCCGGGTCCTCTCGACCCAGCACGAAGCGATCGACGAAGAGGAAAACCACCGCAAGGATCACGACGCCCATGAGCACCGAGTTGAGCAGCTGTCCCGAGCGCGCAGAGGCTTCGGCGGGATTCCCGGTTTCCGGCCGGTGACTGGCGTCGTAGGCCCAGGCCAGCACCAGCGCGATCGGGAACCCGAGGAGCGCAAGACCGGCGACGAGCGTCAGGGTCCATTCGGGGAGGTGCAGCGCGGGTACGAACACGTCGGCGGCCTGCACGAGCAGCCAGGCGACGAGGCCGTAGGCCGTCGCCACGCGAAACATGCGCCCCTGCTTGAGCCGCTCGATGAATCCCATCACCGCCCCTGCCATCCGACGGGCGTAGCCTGCCGGGCGAGCGGGCGCGGGGCAAGCACCGGCGCTTGGCGACGGTCACTGGTCGTGGTCAGATCGCCCCCCATGGACGTCTTCGCCTACGGCACCCTGATGTTCGCGTCCGTCTGGGAACGGGTGGCGGGTCCCGCCCCTGCAAGCGTCCCGGCGACGCTCTGGGGGTACGAGCGCCGCGGTGTTCATGGCGAGGACTACCCCGTGGTCGTCCGCGGCGCACCATCGGCAACGGTGAGCGGTCGCGTCTTCCGCGATGTTGACGATGGCTTGCTGGCCCGCCTGGATGCCTACGAGGGCCCCTGCTACAGGCGCGTTCGGGAACCCCTGCGCTTCGAGAACGAAACGGCTGCGGCGTGGGTTTACGTCCTCCGGGAACGTTTCCGCTCGATGGCCACGACAACAGACTGGGATCCGGAAACTTTCAAGGCGAATCGGCTCGCCGCATACCTCGCGACCATCAACGCCGGCGGTTGAGATCGGCGAGCTACCAGCCGAGCATCATCTCCAGCTGGTAGATGCGGCCGTCGAAGTTTCGCGGGATGACGCGGCCGGGCGCGCGAAACTGGACGTGGACGATGTCGTCGTCGAGGGCGTTCCTGACCAGACCTCGCACCGCGAAGCCCTCGATCGAACGTGGACGCCAGGTGGCGGACAGGTTGACCTGATCATAGCCGTCTAGGGAGTCACCCTCCGTCAGCTCGCGGTCTCCGACCCGGTTGTAGTGGAGACCGAGCGTCCAGTCTTCGGTGGCCTCGAAAACCGTCGCGAAGTTGGCCAGATAGTCCGCCTGAGCAAAGCTTGGACCACCGTCATTGACGACGTTGTTCGCGTTCACCTCGCTGTCCATGACACTGGCGTTCGCGATCACCGTCCATCGCGGCGACGGCGTCCAGGTGAACTCGGCCTCGACCCCGTCGAAGTCCACTTCCCCGGAATTCGTGAAGGGCGGCGGTGGTGGCCGCTGGCCTGGCATCGGCGGCGGGCCCGGCGGAAACTCCTCGCGCGTGCCCGGGCGCGTCAGGTCCGACACCTGGCCCGTGTAAAGCGCGAGCTTCGCACGCCACTCCGGCGTCCGATACAGGTACTGGATCTCCGAGACTTCGATCACCTCAAAGCCAATGTCGCCCGGCGGCAAGGCGTTGCGAGTCTGCGTCTCCTCGAAGGCGGTCGCGGACCGGTAGCCCTCCGCGTACTGGGCCTTCAGCGTGTGGCTGTCATCGAGCCGCCACACGGCTGCGGCTCGCGGCGACACGCGCGAGTCGAAGTCCTCGATGCGGTCGTAGCGAGCGCCGAGGGTCACGGTCACGGGATCCAGATCGATCTCGTCCTGGAGCAGGAACGACGCCGTGTCCTGATCGAGGTCGAGGCGCACCGGCGGTGGCGGCGGTCGGCCACCGGGGATTCCCGGAGGCGGCAGCGTCAGGCCAGTTGTCTCGCGGCGCCCGATCGAGGCTTGGGCGAGCATCCGATGGCGCCCGAAGGTCTGCGCGACATCGGCACCGACCTCGGAGCGCCCGCCTTCGAAGAACTGGAGATCGTTCGACGCCATGTCGTTGTCGCCATGACGCAGCCAAGCCACGGCGTTCAGGCCCGAATCGAGATCCCATTCGTGACTCAGCTCGAGCGTATAGCCATCATCGAGCACCGCCAGCCCGTCCTCCCTGGCGCCGGGCTTGACGCCTTCGCGGTCGATCATCGCGAGCTTGAAGCTGAAACCCTTCCAGCGCGCGACCAGGTGACCGAGAATCCGATCCTCGTCGTTCTCGGGAAACGATCGGTCCGAGTCGAGATCGTCCGACTGCCAGGTCGAGATACCGAGGTCCAGCTGGAAATCCTGATCGGGTCCGCCGGCCGTCATCTGGACGCCACCGGTCCAAAGCCCACCGGTACCGCCCGCGGCGTAGATCTCTCTCGCCCCGGACTTCGTGATGATGTTCACCAGTCCCGTGAACGCGAAATCGCCGTGCACACCTGAGCCTGGCCCCCGGATGACCTCGATTCGCTCGACCTGCTCGATCGGGAGGAAGAGGATGCCGTTGTTCAGCCCCGACGCCTGGCGGTAGAAATCGAGGCCATTGACGAGGATCTTGACCTGGCCGCTGTTGCCGAAGAAATCGAGGCCGCGGGGGCGGAGTGTGGCGTTGGCAAGGTCGTCTCGATTGATCTCGACCCCGGGTACCAGCGCCAACGCGTCGTGGACGGTCCGAGCGCCCAGCGCGAACATCTGCGCGCCCTGCAGCACGGTGACGATGCCCGGCACGAAGTCCGCGTTGAGCTTCGTGTTCGTGGCGATTTCAGTTTCTTCCTCGAGCAGCGCAAGCAGTTCCGCCAGCTCTGCATCCTCGTCGTCCTGAGCGTGGCTCGCGGCCAGCGGCAGAAGCAACGCCAGTCCAAGCAGCCATCCTCGGTTACTCATGTTCCGGAATCTCCCGTTTCGACCCGGTTGCGTCCCTGTTCCTTGGCCCGATAGAGGCGGCGGTCGGCCCGCTCGAAGAACATCGCAGCATCGCCGCTGTCCGCCTCGTCAGACCTCGCCCCGCCCACGCTGACGGTCACCATCTCCCCGGCGCTCGATGCGCCGTGGGGCATGGCGAGGTCGCGAACGGCCGCGCACACCGCCGCCGCCAGCCGATCCACGTCCCAGGCGCCGCAGAGGTTCGCGAACTCCTCCCCGCCATAGCGGGCCGCGAGCGCGTCGGCCGTCTCGGCCACCTGGGCGATTTCGCTGGCAACCCGCTTCAGGCATTCGTCGCCCTCCGCGTGGCCATGCGTGTCGTTGAACTGCTTGAAGTGATCGATATCGACGAGCAGTAGCCCCACCGCCTCGCCGCTGGACCGGTAGCGCTCCCAGCGTCTGTCGAAGAGCTCGTCGAGGCGTCGCCGGTTGGCGATGCCCGTCAAGCCATCGACGTTGGCCAGGTTGGCGAGGAGGTCGCGCTGCCGCTTCAGCTCCACGTGCGTGCGCACGCGGGCCCGGACGATCGGCGGGTTGATCGGCTTGGTGATGTAATCGACGGCGCCCTGCTCGAGGCCACGGGCCTCGTCGTCAAGCTCGTCCAGCGCCGTCACGAAGATCACCGGTACGTCCGCCGTCGCCGGCAGTGATCGCAGCTGTTCGAGGACCGCAAAGCCATCCATGCCGGGCATGATCACGTCAAGCAGCACGAGGTCGATCGGCAGGCTCCGGGCCAGCTCCACGGCCTGGGCGCCGCTGCGAGCGAAGCTCAGCGCGTAGCGATCGCGCAGCGTCTCCGCCAGCACCCTGACGTTGGCCGGTTCATCGTCGACGATCAGCACCCGTGTTTCGGCGCTCATGCGTTGGCCTCCCCGGGTTCCTTCGCGAAGCCCCGGTGGAGCCGGGCCAGTCCGTCCGCTGCGCGCTCGTAGTCGAGCTGGTCGAGGGCCAAGCGGATGTCCTGGAGCGCCGCGCCGTGCGTCTCCTCATCGAGGGCGTCGGCGAGCGCCTCGAAGACGCTCGGCGCATCAAGATCGTTGACCCGGAGCATTTCGGCCAGCGCGTCGAAGCGCGCGATGACCTCGGCGTCGATCGCTTGGTTCGGCGTCGGTGGCATGGCCGAAGGCGGCTCCGCCGCAACCGGGCACGCCGCCACGGCGACCGCGAGCGCCTCGAGCTCCCGCTCGAAGGCGACCGGTAGCCGCTCGAGCGAGGCCTCACCCTGCATGACCCGTTCGGCCCTGGCGGCGAGTTTCGCCAGGCGCTCGGCGCCGAGGGTGGCAGCGGCCCCCTTCACCATGTGAAGCAGCCGCGCGAGCGCCTCGGGATCGTCGTCGTCCTCGGCGGCGTCGATGCGACTGGCCAGATCGCCGTAGCGGTTCCGGAAGTCCCCGAGCAACCGCACATAGAGGGCCTCGTTGCCGCTCACGCGCGCCAGCCCCTGGGCCGCATCGAGCACCTCGGGATCGACCGCTTCGAAGCCCCGCGGCACCGGTCGCGCGGTCGCGGCCGCCGCGTCGACGTCGACCTTGAGCCAGCGGGACAGGACGTCCACGAGATCGGCCTCCTCGATGGGCTTGGCGAGATAGTCGTCCATGCCGGCCTCGAGGAAACGCTCGCGGTCTCCCGTCATCGCGTGCGCCGTCAGGGCGATGACGGGCACCGCCTCGCGATCGGCCATGGCCTTGATCCGCCGACAGGCCTCGAGCCCGTCGAGCTGCGGCATCTGAACGTCCATCAGAATGGCATCGTATTCCCGGTTTCGAGCGTGCTCCACGGCTTCGACACCATCCACGGCGAAATCCGCCTCGAGCCCCAGCGAGGCCAGGAGCTCGCCAGCGACCTGACGATTGATATCGTGATCCTCGGCGACCAGCACCCGGAGACCCGGCGGAAAGCGCGCGGCCTCCGACTCCTCCGCCGCGCTGCCGACCGCATGTTTGCGTTCGCCGCCGATCGCGTCAAGCGCGGCGTCGAGCAGGGACGATGGGCTCACCGGCTTGGGCAGGAACACGTCAACGCCAGCCGCTTCGACAGCGGCCGAGTCGGCCTCCGCAGCGTAGGCCGAGACCATCAGCACCGCCAGCTTCTCGAAGCCGCGATCACGCAGTGCGCGCACGGCCCGGATCCCGTCCATGCCCGGCAGGCGCCAGTCGATCACGAGGAGATCCGGGACGTCCTCGGGCTGGATGCGCTCGAGGGCCGCCTCCGCCGTTTCGGCGGTCTCGACGTCGAAGCGCAGCGAGCTCAACATGGCCGCGAAGGATTCCCGCGCGGCCTCGTTGTCGTCGACGACGAGAGCTCGAAAACCGCTGCTCCCGGCGCGACCGCCCAGATCCGCGCGGAGCACATCGGTCGCGAGACCCAGGGGCAGCTCGAACCAGAACGTGCTGCCGACGCCGAACTCGCTGGCAACCCCGATGCGCCCGCCCATGGCTTCGATAAGCCGCTTGCAGATCGCCAGTCCGAGCCCGACGCCGCCGTAGCGTCGGGTATGGGTCTCGTCGAGCTGCGTGAACGGATCGAAGATGCGAGGCAGGGAATCCGAGGGCACGCCGGTCCCGGTGTCGACGACCTCGAAGCGGATGGTCACATGCTCCGGCGAGGTATCCACCACAGCCGCGGAGATGGTGATTTCGCCGCGGTCCGTGAACTTGATCGCGTTGGTCACGAGGTTCACCAGCACCTGCTGGAGCCGAACCGCGTCGCCGACGACTCGCCGAGGGACGTCACGTGGCACGCTGAACAGGACCTCGAGCCCCTTCTCGCGAGCGCGCTCACCCACGACTGCGGTGAGGTCGGTGAAGATGTCGTCGAGCTCGATCGGCACCTCGTCGGGAACCAGCTTGCCCGCCTCGATCCGCGACAGGTCGAGGATGTCGTTCAGGAGTCCCAGCAGCAGCCTTGCCGAGGACCGGAGCTGCTCGAGGAGCCCGCGCTGCCGGGGATCGAGGGCGGTTTTCTCCAGCAGCTGCGCCATGCCGACGACAGCGTTCATGGGCGTGCGGATCTCGTGACTCATGTTCGCGAGGAACAGGCTCTTCGCGTGATTGGCGCCCTCGGCAACCTCCTTGGCGTCGCGCAGCTCCGCCTCGAAGCGGCGCTGGTCGGTCACGTCGCGGGCGATGCCGTCGACCTCGACCAGCTCCCCCGCTTCATCGAAGACCGGGATCTCCGTCATCTCCAGCCGCCGCGCGCCCGCGTCCCGGCGCAGTTCGACCTCGAAGACCTGCAGCTCCCGGGACGGCCGCCGGGCCAGCCGTCGCCGGGCCGGTTCGTTGATGGGATCCGCAGTGAGCGCGGCAAGGAAGTTATCGGCGAATTCGTCGGGTGCCAGCCCCGTGACCGCGGCCACCCCGTCGCTTGCGCCCCGCAGCGCCCCGCGTGGGTCGCGCCCGTAGACGAAATGGTTGGGCAAATTGTCGACGAGCCGCCTGAGCTCGAGTTCCCGTTTCCGGAGCGCCCGCTCCGCGGCCCAGCGGCGCTCGCGGGTCCGCTTGAGCACGCGTAGCAGCAGCATCGAGGCCCCCCACACCAGCATCAGCACGGCGAGCAGGAACAGGCCCTGGCCCAGCAGGCGGCTGCGGACGTCGGTCACGAACTGCCGGTACGCGTCGGCATTCACGTGGATCACCGCGATGCCGAGGAGCTCGAAGGTCGCCGGGTTGAATAGCGCGACCTCGACCGGGAAGGAACCGCGGTCGAAGTCTCCGGTGCGGACGTCGAGGGACCCGGGCTCGGCAGAGACCACGTCGTAGTCCACCGCGAGTTCGATGGCGTCAAAGTAGGGCTGTCCGCGCTCGCCGTCCTGGAGCAGCAGCAGCTGGGCCAGGGCATCGTCGAGGCGCCGCCGCGCCGCTTCGTCGGCCAGCGCGTCGGCAAACAGCAGGCCCTGTGACTCGGCGAGGATCGTTGCCTGGGCTCGGGCCTCGTTTTCGAGCCGGGGGGCCAGCGCAAGCCGCCAGTTGACGTAGAGGGCCCCCTCCAGCACCAGGGCCAGCGCCAGCAGGACGAGCGTGACGAGAACGGGGTCCCGACGCCTCATTCGAGCACCTTGGAGACTTTCAGAAAAAAGGGCTTCAGCTCGACGCCGGCAGCCATCATCGTCTGGCGATTGATGTAGGGCCGTACCTTCGCCTCGATCGCCACGCCGCCCAGCGCGCCGCGCTCGACGTGCCCTTCGAAGGGCGAATAGACGATGGCGTGTTCGCGGATACCCCAAGCGATCAGCTCGTCGAGCAACGCGTCGTCCGGCGGGTTGGCGAGAAACACGCCGAGCACGGGACCCGGCGTCTCCGGGACGCCGCTCAGACCCTCGAGCTGCAGCGCGTGTCCCTTCAGCGAACCGCCACCATCGCCGCTCCCGATGAGTTCGCTCGCCGCCTCGATCGAGTCGTCATTCTCACCGTAGATGAGAATGTGGAGGCTGCCGTCCGCGGCGACCTTCTGTTCGAGCCCCACATCGGCAGCCAGCATCGCCCGGAACAGCCGCGCGCCGACGTGGACGCGCCGATCATCGTAGGCATCAGACGCGAGGACCGCGGGCCAGACCGGACCGAGCAGCAGGATTGCGACCAGCGCAAGCGCACGCAGGCACCGGCGCCGCGTCACCGCGCCCCTCGCTGCCCACCGCTGCCTTGCTTCGTCGACCACGCCGTCTCGAGCCCTTCTCCCGAACCCAGCAAGTCTCGACGGTGAATGTGGAGCAATGATGGACCGGGCGGCCTCATCGGCAGAATCGGTAGCCCGCGCCGTAAACCGATTCCACCAGCTCCGTCTCGACGCCCGCCTGGGCAAACTTGCGGCGCAGATTTTTGACGTGGCTGTCAACGGTGCGGTCGCTCACGTCGCGATGGTCCTCGTACATCGCGTCGAGGAGCTGTTCGCGGGAGAACACGGTCCCCGGGCGGCGGGCAATCGTCGCCAGCAGCCGGAACTCGACCACGGTCAACTTCAGCGCGGTGCCGTTCCAGCTCGCATCGAGACCTTCCTCGTCGATGGCCAGGCCCGGTACGGGATCGGCCTCCCGCCATTGGACGGCACGGCGGAGCAGCGCCCGGAGCCGGGCCGTCACTTCCTGAGGCGAGACCGGCTTGCAGACGTAGTCGTCGGCGCCGAGGTCCAGGCCCCGGAGGCGGTCGACCTCCTCGACCCGGGCGGTGGTCATGATGAGCGGCACCGTCGAGAAGGCGCGAATCTGGTCGCAGAGCTCGAACCCGTCGGCATCGGGCAGGACCAGGTCGAGCAGCACGGCGTCGGGGCGGTGCGTGGAGACCCAGTCGACAACCTGGGCACCACTGTCGAGGAGGTGCACGCGGAAGCCCGCCTCACCCAGGGCGTGTTCCAGCACAGTGGCCTGGATCGGTTCATCCTCGACGACGAGGACGAGGGGCTGTTCGGAGTCCGTCCGTTGCCGCATGGATCCACCCTTTTTTCCAAGGGCGATGCTAGCACGGCGGCGGGCGCGTTGGATGCCCGTTTCGCTCGCCGGATCGCATCCGTATCATCGGTTGCTCGGCCCCTCCGCACGCAGGAGATACCATGAGCTTTACCGCACGCATTGCCCTGCTCACCCTGGCCTGCGCGTTCTACGCGACCGCCAGCGTCGCCGCCGCACCCGCTCCCATCGACGATCGGCTGCCGCAGGACGAGGTGATCTACTTCCTGCTGCCGGACCGGTTCGCCAACGGTAGCGACGCCAATGACCGCGGCGGCATCGCCGGTGATCGCCTGCAGCACGGCTTCGACCCGGATGACAAGGGCTTCTTCCATGGTGGCGATTTCCAGGGCGTGATGAACCGCCTCGACTACATCCAGGGAATGGGCGTCACCGCCATCTGGCTGTCGCCAATCTTCGAGAACAAGGCGGTTCAGACCTTCGGCGAATATGCATCGGCGGGGTACCACGGCTACTGGGTCACCGATTTCCTGAACGTCGATCCGCACCTCGGGACGCGCGAGGAGTTCCGTGCCTTCGTCGACGCTGCCCACGAGCGCGGGATGAAGGTCTACATGGACATCATTACCAACCACACCGCGGACGTGATCAAGTATCGCGAGTGCGAGAATCAGCGCTGGGACGGTGCGGGCCCGGCCGAAGGCTGCGACTACCGGGCCCTGGGAGACTACCCCTGGACGACGATCGGCAGCCCCGACGGTGAGGCCATCAACGCGGGATTCCTCGGCGACGAGCCGGCGTACCTCACGCCTGAGAACTTCGCGAAGCTCGACAATCCGAACTGGGCCTACACGCCCTACGTCCCCGACGCGGAGAAAAAGAGCAAGAACCCGGCCTGGCTGAACGACCTGATCTACTACAACAACCGGGGCAATACGCGCTGGGAAGGCGAGAACTCGATCTACGGCGACTTCTCCGGCCTCGATGACCTCATGACCCAGCATCCTCGCGTCGTCGAGGGCATGATCGACATCTACAAGCAGTGGATCACGGACTTCCGCATCGACGGCTACCGGGTGGACACGACGCGGCACGTGAACGTCGAGTTCTGGCAGGAGTTCACGCCGGCCATCATCGCGCACGCCGAGTCCCTGGGCATCGATCACTTCCACGTCTTCGGTGAGGTCTTCGAGCCTGATCCCGGCCAGCTCGCGCGCTGGGTCAACGAGGCGAAGATCCCCTCGGTACTCGACTTCGGCTTCCAGGACGCCGCGGCCGCTTACCTCGTCCGTGGCGAATCAGCCCGCGTCATGGAACGCTTCATCCACGAGGATCAGGCCTACGCCGGCGGGCACGACACGGCGGCCTTCCTGCCGACCTTCCTCGGTAACCACGACATGGGGCGCTACGCGGGATTCCTGCGCGACAAGTTTCCAGAAGCGGACGATGCCGAGATGCTGGCGAGGGTACGCCTGGCCCATGCGCTGATGATGTTCTCGCGCGGCGTCCCCACGATCTACTACGGCGACGAGCAGGGCTTCGTGTCCGACGCCGGCGACCAGGACGCGCGCGAGACGCTCTTCCCCAGCCACATCGACATCTACAACGACAACGATCTCATCGGCACGGACGCGACCACCGCCGGCGAGAACTTCGACGTCGAGCATCCGCTCTACAAGGCCTTCGCCGAGATGGCGGCCGCCCGCCACGCAAACCCGGCGCTGCGCCGCGGCATCCAGGTCACCCGCCACAGCGACCTCGAGGGCGAGCTCTACGTATTCTCGCGCCTGCACGAGGACAGCGGCGAGGAGATCGTCGTGGCGATCAACAACGACACCGCGCCGCGGCGCTTCAACGCGCGGGTCGATGGTCGCTCGACCGAGTGGACGACGGTATTAGGTACCTGCGCCGACCGCTCTGCGGCCACGGGCAGCTATCCGATCGAGGTCGGCGCGCTCGACTTCGTGGTCTGCCGGTCCGTGCGTCGGTAGCGGCGACCCAGCGCCGCCAGCACGGTGACGTTGACGGCAAGTCCCCAGGCGCCCCCCTCGATGCCGAGCGGGGCGTCGCTCGGGAACATGCCGAGGCCCGCCAGGAGCTTGAGTCCCAGCACGACGGCGAGACCTGCAAGGAGCCCAAGGAGTACCGGTCGGGCCGCCGGGCGCTGCGCCTGGACCGCGCAGATGATCGCCGGCGCTGCCTGGCACAGCACCTCCAGCTTCACGACCGTGAGCTTCCAGATCGTCTGCGGCAGGTAGATCGCGAGCATCGCCGCGAGCGCCATCGTGCCCCAGGAGAACCACTTGCCCGCCCGCGTCAGTTCGGCCTCCGGCGTGGCGGGGCGCCAGCGCCGGTAGACGTCCTGGGTAAAGATCGACGAGATGGTCAGCAGCGCGGAGTCGACGGTCGACATGATCGCCGCCACGGCCGCCGCGAGGAACAGGACGAACAGCCAGCGGAGGGCCGGAATCGCCTCGACGAGATCGCCGAGGAGGGCGAGCGTGATCCCCTCGCTGCCGGCCCGGTCGAGGCCGGGAAAGGCGGCGGCGCCGGCGAGGCCGATGGCGAGGACCAGCGTGATCGTCACCAACGGCATGAGCAGCATGAGCTGGAAAGAACGCTTCAGGGTCCGGCCATCGCGGGCGGCGAAGATACGCTGGAGCGCCTGGGGATAGACGGCGGCGCCGAAGGCGATGACGATGATGACGCTGGCCCAGCCCGCCAGCGCGCCCGCACCGGGTGGCTCCCAGAACTCGGGGCGGACCGTGGCGAGCTGGTCGAGGAAGAGCGCGAAACCGCCGAAGCGGGCGTCGAGGGCGAGGAAGATCACGATGCAGCCGGCCAGGAGCAGCATCCCCTGGATGGCGTCGGTCCAGGCGACCGATCGCATCCCGCCGAGCGACTCGTAGACCACCATGATGAAAGCGGCGAACCACACCGCGGTGGCGAAGCCGATGCCGCCCCCCGTCACGGCCTCGAGCACCTGCCCCACCGCCTTGAGGTTGGCCAGGATGTAGCTGGCGAGCACGACCACGAAGACCACGTTCAGCACCGCGACCAGGGTCCGGTCCCCGAAGCGGTCGCGGACGAGGTCACCTGGCGTCAGGTAGGCGCGGGCCGCGGCGAGCCGCTGCAGGCGTGGTGCGAAGAGCCAGTAGACGCCGACGATGCCCACCATGAAGGTGATCGCGTTCAGGAACAGGAAACCCTGGCGATAGGCGTTCGCCGGAAAGCCGACGAGCGCGTTGCCGCTGTACTGGGTCGCGTAGAGCGTGAGGAACAGCGTGGCGAGCCCCATGCCGCGACCGGCCAAAAAAAAGTCCGCCAGCCCCTCGTCGCGGCGCGCGCGGCGTCCGAGCCAGCCGATCGCGATGAGCGAGACCAGGTAAGCGCCGAGAAACCACGTGGCGCCGGGACCGAGGAATCCGCCCGTCATGGCGGCCACTGCTCCGCATCGAGTTCCGGTTCGTCGGCGCTGCCGTCGTCCCAGTGCCGCTCGAGCAGCCAGGCGATGACGCCCGCGTAGACCACCGTCGCGGAGATCGCGAAGACGGCCCAGGCCGGCAGCCCGAAGAGGCGCCCGGCGAGGCTGGGCCACCAGGGCACGGTGAGCAGCAACAGCGCCACGGTCAGCACGAGCCGGCGAGCGAGGCCAACGCGCTGCGGGTCGTCCTTCGGCTGCTCCATGGTGCGTCTCCAGCAGGGCTGATCAGCGGCGAGCGGCCGAGTATAGCCCCGTCCGCGACGGGCGTGAGTTGCAATTAATTAATCGAATGATTAATTTGTGTGGCATGAACGATCCCGGACCTCAGAAACGAAACAGCAACGCCGCGGACAGCGGCGCGCGTGAAGCGCTGATCCACGCCGCCATCGAGCGCATCGGCCACGACGGCTTCGACGCGGTCAGCATCCGCGCAATCGCGGACCGCGCCGGCGTGAACGCCGCCCTGATTTCCTACTACTTCGGGGGCAAGGAGGGGCTCTACGGCGCCGCCGTCCAGCACATCGCGGACCAGATTGCCGCACGACAGGTGCCCGTCGTCGAGGCCATCGAGCAGCAGCTGGCCGCCGGGAACGATTCCCGGGAGGCCTGCTTCGAGGCGCTCTGCCGGGTCGCAGACGGTTTCCTGACCATGCTGACGAGCCCCGAGTCGGCGCCCTGGGCCCGCATCATCCTGCGCGAGCAACAGGATCCCACGCCCCACTTCGAGACGCTTTACGAGGGCCCGATGGGTCGCGTCATGCGCCTATGCGTCCTGCTGCACGCCCGCATCCAGGGGCGCGAGGAGCCGACGATCGATGATCGGCTCGGAACCGCGACGATCATGGCACAGGTGGCTTTCTGGCGCTCAAACCACGCCGCGGCCCTACGTCTGCTGGGCTGGGAATCGGTCGGGCCCGATGAGCGAGAGATCATCCGCGACCGTCTGCACGACAACTTCGCACGCATTCTCGGAGTCCCACGATGAACCGGAAAGTCATCATTCCCGTGGCGCTGATCGCCGGCGCCGGCGCCTGGTTCGCCTTCGGGCTCGACCGGACCGGAGCCCAGGACGGCCCCCTCATGCTCTACGGTAACGTCGACATCCGCGAGGTGGACCTGGCTTTCCGCGTCGGCGGCCGCCTCGAGTCGCTGGCCTTCGAGGAAGGCGACGCCGTCACGGCCGGCGACGCCCTTGCCGGCCTCGATGCGGAACCGTTCGAGCAGTCGCTCGCGGTGGCCGACGCCCAGGTTCGGCAAGCGGCCAGCAACCTCGACAAGCTGCGCGCTGGCTTCCGACCGCAGGAGATCCGCCGCTCCGCGGCCCGAGTTGACGAGGCGACGGCCGACCGGGACAACGCGCTGGCCGAGGTCGAACGCCTGCGTGACCTCATCTCCGACGGCGCGACGTCGCAGCGCGATCTCGACGCCGCCACCGCCCGCAACGACGCCGCCGAGGCGCGGCTTGCCTCCGCGCTCGAGGACCTCGCCCTCCTCGAGGAGGGCTTCCGGAGCGAGGACATCGCCGCGGCCGAGGCTCAGCTGGCCCTGGCCGAGGCTCAGGCAGACGAGGCGCGCACCCGGCTCGCGGACACCGCGCTTCTCGCGCCATCTGACGGCACGATCATCTCGCGGGTCCGCGAGCGCGGCGCGATCCTCGGTCCGGGCGAGGCCGTCTTCACCCTGTCCCTCGACACGCCGGTCGAGGTCCGGGCCTATGTGGACGAGCCGAACCTGGGCTCGGTGCGCCCGGGCATGCAGGTGTCGATCGGGACCGACAGCTCCGACGAGCGCTTCCCGGGCCAGGTCGGCTTCATCTCGCCACGGGCGGAGTTCACGCCGCGAACGGTCGAGACCGAGGCCTTGCGGACGGACCTGGTCTACCGCCTGCGGATCATCGTCGAAGACCCCGATGGATTCCTGCGCCAGGGCATGCCCGTGACCGTCGATTTCGGCCAGGACGGCTGATGACCGCCGGCATCACCATCAACACCGTTCACAAGACGTTCGGGGATCAGACGGCCCTTGACGGCCTGAGCGCGCGCATCGAGGCCGGACGCCTGACCGGCCTCGTCGGCCCGGACGGCGCGGGCAAGTCGACGCTCATGCGCATGATGGCGGCGCTGATGATGCCCGACCGGGGCCGCATCACCGTAGACGGTAACGACACCGCGGACGCCGCCTCCACGGTACACGCGGTCTGCGGCTACATGCCCCAGAGCTCCGGCCTCTATGAGGACCTATCGGTCCACGAGAACATGGTGCTCTACGCCCGCCTGCGCGGCCTCCACGGAGCCGAGCGCGCGGCGACCTTCGAGCGCCTCCTCGCGTTCACGCGACTCGGGCCTTTCACCGGACGCCTCGCCGGCCGCCTGTCCGGCGGCATGAAGCAGAAGCTGGGGCTGGCCTGCGCGCTCATGGCCCGCCCGCGGGTGCTGCTCCTCGACGAGCCCAGCGTCGGCGTCGACCCCATGTCCCGCCAGGACCTCTGGCGGATGGTCAACGAGCTCGCCGCCGAAGGCATGGCGGTGGTCTGGTCGACCGCCTACCTCGACGAGGCCGAGCGCTGCGACGCCGTGCTGCTGCTCAACGAGGGCCGGCTCGCGTTCGCTGGCCCACCGGGCGAGCTGGCAGCCCGAGTGGAGGGCCGGACCTTTCGCGTCACGGGCATCGACGATCGACGCAACCTCCTTGCGGACCTGCTTGACCTCGAACCGATCCGCGACGGCGTCATCCAGGGCAGCAGCCTGCGCCTGGTCGCCACGGCGCCCGCTGACCGCGCGGTCATCGAGGCCACCGCGGCTGCGGCCGGGGGCGCGGTCGAGGCGACTCGCCCCGGCTTCGAGGACGCCTTCATCGACCTCCTCGGCGGCGGCCCGGGGGGACGCTCCGCCATCGCCGAGCGTATGGATCCGGTCGACCTGGGCGTCGAGGCGCCGGTCTCCTGCCGCAAGCTCACCCGGCGCTTCGGCGATTTCGTCGCAACCGACAACGTCAGCTTCGACGTGAAGCCCGGCGAGATCTTCGGCCTCCTGGGCCCGAACGGCGCCGGCAAGTCGACCACCTTCAAGATGCTCTGCGGGCTGCTGAAGCCCAGCGCCGGGAGCGCCCAGGTGGCCGGCCTCGACCTGCGTCACGCATCCAGCGCCGCCAAGCAGCAGCTCGGCTACATGGCCCAGAAGTTCTCGCTCTACGGCTTGCTGACGGTGCGTCAGAATCTCGAGCTGTTTGCAGGTCTCTACCAGCTCTCTGGCGGTCGCAAGCGACGCCGGATCGAGGAGATGATGACGACCTTCGAGCTCCAGCCATATCTCGGCCGCTCGCCGAACGACCTCCCGCTTGGGTTCAAGCAGCGCCTTGCACTGGCCTGCTCCCTCATGCATCGGCCCGCGGTCCTGTTCCTCGACGAGCCGACCTCGGGTGTCGATCCCCTCACGCGGCGCGAGTTCTGGACCCACATCAATGGCCTTGTGCGCAGGGGGGTGACGGTCCTTGTGACCACACACTTCATGGACGAGGCGGAGTACTGCGACCGGGTCGCGATGATGTACCGCGGCCGGTTGATCGCGCTCGCGCAGCCCGACGCGCTCAAGGCCCGTTCGGCGACCGCAGACACGCCGGACCCGACAATGGAGCAAGCCTTCATCGAACTGATCCGACGCGACGCGATCGCAGCGGAGGCCGCGTGAGCGCCACCTTCGATCTGCGCCGCTTCGGCGGCCTGGTGCACAAGGAATCGCTGCAGATCGTGCGCGATCCAAGCAGCATCCTGATCGCCTTCGTGCTGCCCGTGGTGCTGCTGTTCCTGTTTGCCTTCGCGGTGTCCCTCGACATCCGCAACGTCCGGGTCGGCGTGGTCGTCGAGGGCGGTGGCCAACCGGCGAACGCGCTGGCGGCCGCGTTCGCCGCCACGCCCTACCTCGAAGCCCGCTTCGCCCGCGACCGTCGCGAACTCGAGGAGGAACTTGTCCGCGGTCGGATCCGCGGGCTCGTCGTGATCCCCGAGGGCTTTTCCGCCGCCGTCCGTGCCCGGCGCAGCGCCCCGGTCCAGATCATCACCGACGGGTCGTCGCCTAATACGGCCAACTTCGTCGACAACTACGCGCGGGGCGTGATCGCTACCTGGCTGCAGGGCCTGCCCCAGGCCAAGCGCCTCGCGACCGGCGTCGCGATCGAACCCCGCTTCTGGTTCGACGCGGAGCTCGAAAGCCGCGCCTCGATCGGCCCCGGTGCGATCGCCATCGTCATGACCATGATCGGCACGCTGCTGACCGCGCTGGTCGTCGCCCGGGAGTGGGAGCGCGGCACCATGGAAGCGCTGATGGCGACGCCCTCAGGCATCCTCGAGATCATCGCCTCGAAGCTCGTGCCCTACTTCGTCCTGGGCCTCTCGGCGACCTACGTCTGCGTCGCCATCGTGCACGGCCTCCTCGGCGTCCCCTTCGAGGGTTCCCTGCTCGCGCTCACGGTGCTCAGCGCTGCATTCCTGGTGCCGGCACTCGGCCAGGGGCTGCTCATCTCGGCGCTGACGAAGAACCAGTTCCTCGCCGCCCAGATCGCGCTGTTCTCGGGGTTTCTGCCGGCCTTTCTGCTGTCGGGCTTCCTGTTCGAGATCAAGAGCATGCCGCTGATCATCCAGGGCATCACCCTGGCCGTACCGGCGCGCTACTTCGTCTCCAGCCTGCAGACGCTGTTCCTCGCGGGCGACCTCTGGGGCGAGTTCCTGCTCGCCATCGGACCGATGCTTCTGATCGGCGGCGTGTTCTTCACCATCACGGCGTCGAAGACCCGCAAGAGGCTCGACTGACATGTGGCTCAGACTCCGCGCCCAGATCGTCAAGGAACTCCTGA
This sequence comes from Pseudomonadota bacterium, assembly GCA_039188505.1. Lineage (GTDB taxonomy): Bacteria > Pseudomonadota > Gammaproteobacteria > Xanthomonadales > SZUA-38 > JBCCZC01. The sequence goes on from JBCCZC010000011.1 coordinate 18,418, forward strand.
GCGTACTCCGCGACCCTCGCAGTCGCCTGGTCCTCGTCGGCCCACCGCTGATGCAGCTGCTGGTGTTCTCCTTTGCCGCCACCCTCGAGGTGCGTAACGTCGACCTGCTGATCCTCGACCAGGATCCGGGCCGCTGGTCCACGGAGATGACGCGCCAGCTCGAGGGCAGCAGCTTCGTCGACGAACTGCGCGCGGTCGACGATCCCGGGGCGCTGCGTGCTGGCATCGACGGGCGGCAGGCCATCGCCGCGATCCGGTTCCCTCCCGATCTATCGCGCCGTGCCGTCGCGGGACGGCCAGCGACGGTGCAGGTCATCCTCGACGGTCGCCGGGCCAATGCGGCACAGATCACCTTCGGCTACATGAACCGGATCACCACAACGGTCAACGCCGAACTCGGCGCCGGCGCGATCGCGGCGGTCGAGCCCGTGACGCGGCACTGGTTCAACCCCAACCTCGAGTATCGGTGGTTCGTGGTGCCCGGTCTCGTCGGCATCCTGTCGATGATCTCCGCGCTGCTCGTGACGTCGCTATCGATCGCCCGGGAGCGCGAGCTGGGGACCTTCGAGCAGCTGCTGGTTTCCCCGGCCCGGCCCGCGGAGATCATCATCGGCAAGTGCGTGCCGGCCCTGCTCATCGGCCTCACCCTCGGCACCATCATGCTGACAGCGGCCATCTTCGGCTTCCGCATTCCCTTCAACGGTTCGATCGGTCTCGTCTATCTCGGCCTGACGCTCTTCATCGTGTCCATCGTGGGCATCGGCCTGATGATCTCGTCCGTCAGCCAGACCCAGCAGCAGGCCATCCTCGGCACGTTCTCCATCGCCGTCCCGCTGGTGCTGCTGTCAGGCTTCGCGACGCCGGTCGAGAATATGCCGCTCGTGCTGCAGGGGCTGGCCGAGGCCAATCCCCTGAAGCATTTCCTCGTGATCGTCCAGGGGAGCTTCATGAAGGGCCTGCCTGCGCACATCGTCCGGGACAACGCCTGGCCGCTGCTCGTGATCGGCGCCGTGACGCTGGGCTCCGCCTTCTTCTTCGTGCAACGGAGACTCCAATGAACCCGCTTCGTACCCTGCTCACCCTGCTCGCCGCCGGCCTTTGCGCCTGCGCCGTGGGTCCAGACTACGAACCCGTCGACTTCCCGGTCGGCGATGAGTGGGCCACCATCGGCGCGCCGACGGGTACGCCGCCGGCGCGCTGGTGGGAGCAGTTCGAGGATCCGCTCCTCGACGAACTCATTGCCACAGCCCTGGGCGAGAACCTCGATCTGCGCATCGCCGCCGAGCGGATCGCCGAGGCCCGCGCTGCCCAGCGGCTTGTGGAGAGCCAGCGGCGCCCGGCGGTCGAAGCCGCCGGTAGCGTCGCACGTCAGCGCCAGAGCGAGCGTGGGCCGCTGCCTGCCGGCCGCGTTCCGGGCATCGAGACCTATCAGACGGTCTACGATGTTGGCCTGGACGCCCGCTGGGAGCTGGATGTCTTCGGCCGGATCCAACGCTCGGTCGAGGCCGCCGATGCTCGCTTCGAGGCCGCCGTCGAGCAGCTACGCGATGCCCAGGTGACGGTGTCTGCGGAGGTCGCGCGGGTCTACTTCGAGCTGCGCGGCGCGCAGCGTGAACTGGTGGCCATCGAGGCTGCGGTGCAGGCCGGCGACGATACGCTGGCACTCGTCCGACGGCGCTACGACGCGGGTAGCGGATCCCTCGTCGAGGTCCGCCAGGCCGAGGCCGAGGTCGCCACCACCCGAACCCGGCTCGCTCCGGTGCGGGCCCGCCGCGACAGCGCCGCCCTGGCCCTGGGCGCGCTGCTGGGCGAACTGCCGGAAGCAGGCCTCGCCATGGTGGCGACGGCAACGACCCACGCCGACCTGCAGACGGTCCCCGTCGGCACGCGGGCGGACCTGCTCCGCCGACGACCGGACGTCCGCCGCGCCGAACGGCAGCTCGCGGCGGCGACCGCCGACATCGGGGTGGCCGAGGGCGAGCTATACCCGAAGCTCGTCCTCGGCGCGAACGGCGGCTTCACCTCGCTGGCGAGCGGCGACCTCTTCGATGCCGATGCCCGCCGCTGGACCCTCGCCCCGTTCTTGTCCTGGCGTGTCCTCGACGGCGGCCGCGTCCAGGCCGAGATTGCCGCGGCCGACTCACGGCAGCAGCAGGCCGCGCTGGCCTACGAGCGCGCCATCCTGCAGGCGGTGACCGAAGCGGAGCAGGCGCTGAGCGCCTACCAGCGTGCCGTCGAGGGGATCGCATCCCAGCAGGCGGCACTGGCGGCGGCTGCCGCCGCAGAAACGCTGACGCGCCGGCGCTACGAGGCAGGCCTGGTCTCGCTCCTCGTACTGCTCGATGCCCAGCGCCGGGTCGACGACGTCGAAGCGCAGTTGGCGCGGGCCCAGGCCGACGCAGCGGTCCGCATCGCCCTGCTCTACAAGGCCCTCGGCGGCGGCTGGGAGGCGCTTGACCCTGACGCGCTGGCCAGCGGTCGCTGAGATCCCCTGCCCCGTGACGTCATGCCCACCGCCGCTCAGCCGGGCATGCTAGCCTTCGGATCGGTAGAGCCACGAGCCGGGACATGATGCTTCCGCTTCCCGACAAGATCGACCGCGCTTCGAGCTGGACCGGCGAGCAACTCGCGCTCGCGGCGGCGCGGTGGCGGCGAGCGCTCACGCCGGCGGAGTGCGACGAGATCGAAGCTGCCGCCCGAGCCTTTCTCGCGACCGGGCGCCCCATGACGACGCTTCGCCGGGAGGACTTCCCCCTGCCGGCCCTCACGGCGGGGCTTCGCGACCTGCGCCGCGAACTCATCGATGGCCTCGGCTTCCGCGTGCTGACGGGCCTGCCGGTAGCACGCCTCGAGCCCGCCGTCGCCGCGGCGGCCTTCTGCGGCATCGGCGCTCACCTTGGGACTGCGCGCCCCCAGAATGCGGATGGCCACGTGCTCGGGCACGTCCGGGACCTCGGCCGCGACCCCGAGGACCCCACGACCCGGATCTACCAGACGACCGCCCGCCAGACCTTCCACACGGATTCCGCGGATGCCGTGGGGCTGCTGTGTCTGCAGCCGGCGCGCAGCGGCGGCGAGTCGCTGCTCGTCAGCGCCGAGACGATCTTCAACCGGCTGCGGGACGAGGCGCCCGAACTCGCAGCGGCGCTTTTCGATGTCGTGGCGACCGATCGGCGCGGGGAGGTGCCCGCCGGCGCGGCGCCCTGGTTCGAGATCCCGGTCCTGAGCTGGCACGCCGATCGGCTCACGGTGCAGTACCAGCGGCAGTACATCGAGAGCGCGCAGCGTTTCGACGGCGCCCCACGCCTGTCGGCCACCCAGCACGCAGCGCTGGACGCCTTCGATCGCATCGCCAACGATCCGAACGTCCACCTCGCGATGACGCTGGCGCCGGGCGACATGCAGTTCGTGTACAACCACGCGCTGCTCCACGACCGGGCCGCGTTCATCGATCACGACGACACACGCCGCAAGCGCCACCTCCTTCGCCTCTGGCTCGCGCTACCCGGTGACCGGGCCCTGCCGGCCTGCTACGCGTCCCGCTACGGGGGGCTCGCACCGGGCAACCGTGGCGGCGTTCAGACCGGAACGCCTATCCAGGCGCCCGTTGCGGTGGCGAGCCGGTGAGCCACGCGGTACGCGAAGCCGGCCCCGGCGATCTGTTTCCCCTGGTGCCGTTGGTCGAGGGCTTCCACGCGGAGACGGACGTGCAGCCGAGCAGACCCGTCGCTGCCGTACTCGACCGGCTGCTACGGGATCCCTCGGTCGGACGCGTGGGGGTCGTCGAGGACGCGGAACGCGTGATCGCCTATGTCGCCGTCGGCTTCGGCTTCAGCCTCGAGTTCGGTGGCCGGGACGGCTTCGTCGACGAGCTGTACGTGGCCCCGGAGGCGCGCCGTTCGGGCATCGGGCGTGCTCTCCTCACCTGGGCGATCGCCGAGGCCGAGGGGGCCTGGAGCCTTGGAGCCCTGCATCTCGAGGTCGACCGCCGCGACCAGCGCGCCCGCGACTTCTACGCCGCGCTGGGCTTCGAGACCCGGACTCGATACATGCTCATGAGCCGCCGCGCGACCCGGCCGGAAGAGCGCAACGGGAAACGCCCATGAACAACCGCACGATCGACTTCTATTTCGACTACATCTCACCCTATGCCTATCTGGGCTGGACCCAGATTCACACGCTTGCCGGCCAGCACGGCGCGTCCGTGCGCCCGGTCCCGATCCTGTTCGCGGCGCTGCTCGATCACCACGGTCAGCTCGGCCCCGCGGAGATCCCGGCGAAGCGGCTCCACGTGATGAAGGACGTCGCCCGGCGGGCTGCCTTCCACGGCGTTCCCCTGGCGGCGCCGCCCAGCCATCCCTTCAACCCGTTGCCCGCGCTCCGCGCGACCCTCGCGGCACCCGCGGCGGGCCGCAAGGCCGTGATCCATGCGCTGTTCAGGGCCATCTGGGCTGGCGACTACGCGAACGAACTCGATTCCTCCGACGCCGTGGCAGCGGTCCTCGACGCCGCCGGCCTGCCGTTCGACCGCGAGGGACTCGGCGATCCCGCGATCAAGCAGGCGCTGCGCGAGAACACGACACGCGCCATCGCCAACGATGTCTTCGGCGTCCCGACCATGATCGTGGACGGCGAGCTGTTCTGGGGTTCAGACAGCCTGCCCCTGCTCCAGCGTCACCTCGCCGGGGCGGACACCACCGACCGCGCCCTCTTCGAGCGCCTGCGCGATCTACCGAGCTCCGCCCAGCGGCAGCGCTAGCCTTCCCCGTGGGTCAGCACCCGGCGTTCGCCGGGGTCGGTGAAGGCATCGCCCCCGAGTTCCGAGCGAACCGCGTCCCCCCGCCCGATCGCCGAGGTGGGAACGTGGATGCCGATGGTCGCCGTCGCACGGAGGTGCTCGCGAACCACCTCCCATCCCTGCGGTGAGCCGTAGAACCAGTAAGGCGGAAACGCCGCGTCGAGGGTCACCTCCCGCCAGTGGTCCGCATGGGGTTCATAGAGCCGTGGCGCCGGGTCGGCGTCTCCGAGGTGCAGCACCGTCAGAGTGCGATCGAGGGTCACGCGGAAGGCGAGATTGATGATGTTGGCACGGCGCGCGCCGCCGGCGTGTGGAATGGCCACCGCCGCGATGTCGAGGTCACCGACCGAAACGCGCCGGGCCGCATCACCGACGCCGACGTCCATGACGTGCACCCGTTCGAGCAGCGGATCCTCGGGCCCGACGACGTCCGCGATGGCCGCACGGATCTGACTCGAACCATACAGCGGCACCTCGGGCTGGGCACGGAGGTAAGCGATGGTCGGTCCGGGCGTGAAGTGGTCGCCGTGCACGTGGGAGACGAACACGGCATCGATGCCGTCGTAGGGCGGCGTTCCGGCCAGCAGCGCCGCCACGGTCTCCTCCTTCAGCAGCGCATACTGGCCGAAGCTCTGGGCGTAGAAGGCGTCGAACAGGACCCGCGTGTCCCCGTGGGCGACGAGAACGCCTTCGTTGCCGAGGTACTCGGCGCTACCGGATTCATGCCCGATGGCGTGCGAGGACGCGGCGATCAGCACCAGCAGCAGGTACGGCCGTAGGGTCATCGTCGGCTCCGGGTCGTGACGCGGAGCCCCAGTCTGCCCGATCCGGTCGCTGCGGCCCACATGAACCGTGCGCGTTCGAAAGCCCGAACGAACACCCGTCGTCCTTTGCCTCGAAAGGCCGACGCGTGCAGACTTGGCCGCGACGCCAAGGGACTGTCGATTGCCGTGGGAAAAACTTTCCTTGCTGCCCTCCTCGCGCTGCTGTTCGCCGCATCGAGCCACGGCGCGATCGACCGGGACGCGATCGAAGCCGAGCTGGCGGCACTCGCGACCGCCGCTGACCAGCTGGCAAGGCTCGATGAGGCCCTCGCCGCCGCCGGCAGCGAGCCGCCCGAAGAACGGGCATGGCTGCTCTTCAAGCGCGCCCGCGCCCTCGAAGTCACCGACGGCAACGAGGCCGGACTGGCCGGCTACGAAGCCGCGTGGGCCCTGCTCGCCGCGCTCCCACCGAGCGCCCTGCATGTCGACGTGCTCCTCGAGCGGTCCTACATGAAGTACCTGCTGGCGAATGTTCCCGAAGCCTACTGCGCCGACCGGGAGGAAGCCGTTCGCCTGGCGCGCCAGCTCGAGGATCCGAAGGTCCTGTCAAAGGCGCTCGTTCGTCTCACCTTCTGCCAAACCGGTGATTTCAGCGGCGCGTTGGAAACGCTGAGCGAAGCGATCGGTCTTGCCGATGCCCGCCAGCTGGAGCCCAATGACGCGGGCATGGTTTACAACGCCGCCGGCAACACGTTGGGGCAGAACCAGCTGCATGACCAGGCCTATGGGTACCTGCTGCGCGCCTACGATGCGTGGGCCGAGGTCGATGACCGCCAGGACATGTTCAACATGCAGCATGCTCTGCTGGCCTCCGCCGTGGCCCGCGGCGCCTTCGACGACGGCGAGAAGCATGTCGCGAGAATGTTCGAGATGGCGGACGAATCACCCGAGTTCGAGGATTTCCGCTTCTTCGCCCATTACAACGAAGGGCTGCTTCGCCAGGCGCAGGGGCGGTTCGCCGAGGCCGGCACGGCTCTGGGGAAGGCGCTCGCACTCGAAGCAACCACCCAGGAACGCTACTTCGTGCGTCAGGCTGGCTATCTGGAAGTCGCTGCGCTCTACCGGGCCGGGCAGACGGACGCCGCCCTCGAACGAGCCGCGGCCATCGATTTGCCACCGCTCGGCGAACGCGCACCCGAGGTCTACGAGCGGATTGCCATCGGCCTCAATCAGCTGGCCCGCAACGAGACGAAAGCCAGCGTCGGAACGCTCCTGGAGGCCATTGGCCATGAGGCCAGACAGCGGCAGCGTTTCGTCCGGGATGCGGCCCTCGCTCGGGGCGCGATCCTCGAGGAACGGATCGCGGGCTTCGAGGAGCAGATCCGCGAACAGGAGCGGGAAATCAGCGGTCTGCAGGCGCAGGCCGAGATCAGCGGACGCCGGATCGCTCTGCTCGGCGCCGCTGCCGGCGGCATCGCGGTGGTGGCGCTCATCATCATCGTCGCGATCCTGCTGCGCTCACGCCAGGTGTTGACCCGGCAGGCCCGTACGGACGAGCTCACGGGCATTGCCAATCGCGCCCACGGGCGCGCCCTGGCGAACGAAGAAATCGCCCGCGCCGAGCGGTCGGGGGTGCCCCTGTCGCTGCTGGTCTTCGACGTGGACCATTTCAAGCGGATCAACGACAGCTACGGACACGCCGTGGGCGATCAGGCCCTGCAGCAGGTCGCCCGCATCGCCGGCGCCATCCTGACCGCGGACCAGCCGATTGCTCGCATGGGTGGGGAGGAATTCATGGTTCTGCTGCCCGGGTTCGAGGTGGGCTCAGGTCGCGCCGTGGCGGAGCGGCTCCGGACGGCGATCGAGGAGACGCCGCTCACCCTGGAGGACGAGGAAGAGACCATCACGATCAGCATCGGCCTGGCCGCGGCGTCCCCGGGCAAGAGCCTCGATCACCTGCTGCACGACGCCGACGAGGCGATGTACACCGCGAAGGCGTCCGGCCGGAACCGCGTGCAGACCCATGACCCGGAGGAGGCAACCTCATGACCGCTCACCTGCGGCTGATCCTCGCCGCGCTCATCGCAGGCTTGCTGGCCGCACCGGCTCCGGCCGCGGCCCAGGAGCCGGACGACGTCGACATCGAGACCGAGGTCGAGCGGATCCGCGACGAGCTCGACGCCACGCGTCGGGACGCGGAGTCCGCCGCCGCGCGCGAGGCCGAAGCCGCGGCGCGCATCGCGGAGATCGAGGCCGCGCTGCAGGATCTCGAGGCGGCCGAAGCCGAAGAGCGCGCCCGGGCCGAAGCGGTGCGGGCCGCGGCCGCCGCCGCGCGCGAATCCGCTCCGCAACCCACGGCCGCCGGGCCGGGCGAGGTTCAGGCGCTCGACGGGGCGCGACTGACCGTCCGTACCCGCTCGAATGTCCGCGCTGGCCCCGGGTTGCCGCACCCCGTGGTGGCCACCCTCGAGGGCGGTACCACCGTCACCGCCCACGGTGAGCTCGGCGAGTGGACGCGGATCACCGCCGGCGAGCAGGCGGGCTGGATCTACAGCCGGCTCCTCGAAGCGCGGAGCTGAGCGCCCCCGACACCGGTATTCGTGTTCGATCTCAGGAAGGCCGGTCGCCGAGGAGTAGCAGCACGCGCTCGATGGCTTCGATCTGGACTTCGAGCTCCCCGACGTAGCGCTCGGCGGACTGCAGGTGCAGGCGCAGCAGTCCCATGAGCTGCGGATCCTCTCGGATTGCGCGCAAAGTCGCCGCGTCCAGGACCGGCAGGGGCGCATCAACGTCGACGCCTGCCCGGCGCCAGGGGCCGCCGTGCGCCACGTAGCCGTTCCAGGCGATTTCCGCTGCGTTCGACATGTAGCGCGCGTCCTCCTCGGAATCCGCGCGGAGGTTCAGGAAGGCGATGAGGGCCCGCTGGAGCTCGCTGTCCCGGATGAGACCGAACTTGCCGGAACTGATGAGCGTGTCGAGCGTGCCGCGTAGCGGGTCGAAGGTCCAGGGCGCCGCGAAGCTCCGGTAGATCGCCGCGACCTGCACCTCGTCGAGCCTTGCCAGCTCTGCCGACGAGAGCCTCTGGAAGCGGACGAAGCGGTCGAAGTTCTCCACGTGCCTGGCGCGGGTTGCCGCCGCGGCCTCGCGGTTCATGCGGAAATCGGCCGTGAGCGAGGCCAGCAGGTCACGCTCTTCCTGGCGCTCGTTGCGCGCCTCCCAGCCGGCGTCGATCGCGAACGCGAGCAGGATGCTGACGACGATCGTGCCGCCCTCGACCAGCAGCCGACGCCAGGGGATCGGTCGCCGGGGGGCGGATACTTCCTCGGAGTCCATCGCTGGAGCATAAGCGAGGATTCGGGACACGAAAAAGGCCGGTGCAGTTGCCTGCACCGGCCGTCGTGCTCGAATGCTTGTCGGTAGACCTAGAAGTCGACCGTGACGCGCACGTACGGGAAGCGACCCGGTACGCGGTAGTCAGCTGCATTGAAGCTGTTGGCGAACGCCGTGGTCGACAGCGGCGGGCCCTTGTCGCCCAGGTTCTGGACGCCGGCCGTGATGCGCGTGTCGTAGGCGCTCAGGTGATAGCTGAGCTGCACATCGTGGTAGACGAGGCTGCCGATCTTGCGTGCCTCGTTCGAACCGTCGCCGTCGCGATCCAGGTTGCAGAACCCGAACGCCGCGGGAATGGCGCAGGTCTCGCCGGAGCCATGGATGTACTGCATGCCCCAGGTGGCTTCCCAGTCGCCGTACGACCAGTTGAGGTCGAGGTTCGACTTCCAGCGCGTGAACACGGTGTCCCCGAGGTTGAAGCCCAGGAAGTTCGTGTTGATCGGTGGCGCGTTCGGATCCGCGTTGCCGAAGTCCGGTGCGCTCTGCTCGTTCTTGCCCTGATACGCGCCGTCCCAGACCGCCCGGAAGAAGCCCCATTCGGTTTCCGGGAAGGCGTAGCTCACGAGGAAGTCGACGCCCTCGACCTCGAGGCTGCTGACGTTGACGCCCGCGGCCAGGACATCGGTGATCTGGCCGATGCCGCCCCGCTGGATCAGCGAGCAGAGCTGCAGGCTGTTCGCGCAGGAATTCAGGATCGTCTGCGAACCGACGGCACCGATCGCGTTGTCGAGTTCGATGTTGTAGTAGTCGACGGTGATGTCGAGGCCATCGAGCCAGCTCGGGCTATAGACGATACCGAAGGTGACCGACTCCGAGGTCTCCGGCTGGAGGTTCGGATTCGAACCGACCGTGATGCGGATCTGCGGGTTGGCCTGGACGTAGGAGCCGTCCGCCGGCACGCCCTGGCTGATGCAGTTGTTCACCACGTTCCCCGGCTGGGCCGCCGTGGGATCCTGGAGACCGAGCATGTCGGAGCAGGGATCCGTGATCGTCGGGAACGAATCCGTCTGGCCCGCGAAGAGCTCGCCGATGGCCGGTGCGCGGAAGCCTTCCGAGTACGTTGCCCGCAGCAGCAGATCGTCAATCGGCTGCCATTCGATGCCCGCCTTGAAGTTGTTCGTATCGCCGAAGGTGTCGTAGTCGGAGTAGCGGCCGGCGACCGAGAAGTCGAGCCGCTCGGCGAAGCTCACGCCCGCAAGAATGGGCACGGCCAATTCGATGTAGAACTCGTCGACCGAGAACGAACCCGACGTCGGCTGCCGGGAGTTGCCGGAGGTGATGCCCGCGGACACCAGCGCGTCCGGCTGGTCGAAGCCCTGCTCCTCCCGGTATTCGTAGCCCGCTGCGAACGCCAGGGGCCCTGCCGGGATCTCGAACAGCTCGCCGGTCAGATTGGCGGAGTAGTTCGTGATCTCGTTGCCCAGCGACTCGTTGGCCACGAAGGTGATGTAGTTGACCATCTCCTGCGTGATCGAGCCCGGATCACCCGCCTGGGGGTTGGTATTGCCGGGGATACCGCCGAAGACGTTCAGCGGGACGCAATTGGGATTGGTCACGCAGCCGTCGGACAGCGACTCCTGGACACGCTGGACATTCAGCAGACCGAAGTTGATGTTGTTCCGCTCGATCTTCCCGTAGACGTAGTTCATGTCCCAGTCGAAGTAGCGATCAAACGCCTCGAAGCTGCCCTCGAGACCGAGGCCAAAGCGATAGCTGTCGACCTCCTGATTGAAGTTCCGCGGACCGGCCTCGATGAGCCGGCGGCCGAGCAGCCAGCTCGACGCGGCGAGCTCGAAGCCGAACGGATTGAACGGGTTGTTTGCGCCGACGCCGACGTTCGCGGCGAGGTTCGAACCGAACTGGCCGAGGAACAGCGGGGTCGGGGCCAGCAGCTGGTCGGACTCGCGGTTGTTGTAGGTCGCCTCGACGGTCATCCGGATGTCGTCGGTGACGTCGTAGGTGCCCTGCGTGAAGATATTGGTCCGCTCCTGCGGGGTCAGCAGGTAGTTGTCCGGGGCGAAGTTGAAGCGGTCGTCGCCGTCACCCGGCGAGCCCGAGGAGAAATCACCTTCGCGGAATGCGGCAGGATCGCAGCCCGCGGGACCGCAGACCGCGGCGCCCGGATCCGTGGTCAGCGTGGTGCTGCCAAGCGCCGTGGCGCCGAAGCGACCCTGGGGCGTACCCGATGAGCCAAAGGCGTTGCCCGTGCCGAACTGCGGCTCCTGGGAGATGCGACGATTCCCGGCGAAGACGTCCTCGGCCTTCGTGTAGGAGGCGGAGAAGAAGACCGAACCGCGGTCCGAGGTCGTGCCGACGCTGAAGTCGTAGGCCTGGATCTCGCCGTCGTTCTCGCTCTCGAACTGACCGAAGTAGGCGTTGGCCTGGAGGCCTTCGAAGTCGTCCCGGGTAATGATGTTCACCACACCCGAGATCGCATCGGAACCGTAGATGGCCGAAGCGCCGTCCTTCAGGATCTCGATCCGCTTGATCACCGCCACCGGGATGTTGTTGAGGTCGACGAAACCATTGAGATCGGTTACGAAGCGCCGGCCATTGAGGAGCACGAGCAGGCGATTCGAACCGAGGTTCCGGAGGTCGAGACGGGTTTCGCCGTTGCCGCCGTTGTTGAAGTTGGTGTTCAGGGCTGAGCCCGCGATCGGCAGATCCTGAAGCAGATCACCCACGGAGGTCAGGCCCGTGCGCTCGATCTCTTCTCGCTGGATGACGAATACGGGGGAAGCGCTCTCGATGTCGGCACGCTTGATGCGCGAGCCGGTGACCTCGAGGCGATCCAGTTCGGCCGTGTCCTCGTCCTGATCCTGTGCGATCACGGGCGTGGAGAGAAGGCCGCCGATCAGGGACAACCTGATCGCTGTTGCTAGCTCTCGCTTTGTCATTTTTCTTCCTCGCTTTGCTTGGATTGGCACTGCTGCCGGCTGGCAGATGCCGGCTGGTGCATTGTTAAGAAAGCGTTAGAAAGCGGTCGATGATCGAGTGCGCTCGTTGCCGTGACGAGGTGTGCTGATTTCCTGCAACACCCGCCGCAAGCCGTTGCAGGAACTGACGAAGATCGCAGTCGAGACCGCTCGATCACGAATCGCTCTGGAAAGTCCACCATTTTTCGTACATCGTTTCCCCGGGTTCTAGGGAAGAGGACTTGAGGATGGTCGCAAGCACCAGTACGGCGCATCTTGACGACTACCACCTGGAGGCGGTCGAGGGGCAGGCTACGGCGCCCTTCGGCAGCGTCATCGAGCTGCACGTGCCCCGCACTGCGGCCGAGGCGGATGGCCTGCTCCAGGCCGGGCGGATGGGGGTCGAGGCCCCCGCGGACGATGCGGCGGGGCACCTGCCCATGCGCCACGCCCTCCTCTGCGAACCTCGGAGCTTCGGCGCATCGATGGCCCTGCGGGCCTCCCGGGCGCGGCTCCAGGCCATGGCCGGGTACGTCGTCCCGATTCCGCGCGGCCTGCGCTTACCGGTGCGGACCGACGAGGCGCGGGCCGCCGGTCGCCAAGTCGTACAGCACCTCCTCGAGATCCACCATCAGCTTGCCGGTCTTCCCGGCCGGACGCCCCGCGGCAAGCTCAGCCTGCTGCTGCGGCTGCACGATGCCCATTGCTATCTCGAGGAGTCGCTCGGGGAACCCCGCACGGCGACCGAGGCGGCCGCGCTGGCGAACCTGTCACGAGCCCACTTCATCCGGCTCTTTCGCAGCCTCTATCGCTGTCCGCCGCGCGAGTTCCGGCAGCGCTGCCGCGACGCACTCGCCAAGCGTCTGCTCGCCGATCCCGCGCTGCAGACCACCGAGATCGCGCGGCGCTGCGGCTTCTCCGAACGGACGGCCTTCCATCGTTGCTTCCGCGAGCGCACGGGCCTGACGCCCGGTGAATGGCGCCGGCTCCACCGCCCGCGCGTGCAGCCGACTCACGGTCCGGTGCGGCGGCACCCGATCACCTGGGCCATGGAGGACGGGGAAGGCGAGCGCTTCCCAGGCTTCGCCTAGCCGCCGGGCTACTCCTTCAGCGACCGCATGAGGGCTGCCTGCTGCCACAGGCCGAGGCCCAGCACGCCCATGAGCGGAAACACCAGGAACAGGATGACCTCGGTCCAGAACGGATCGGTCCGCAGCGGCGAGTAGAGGTACGCGCCGAGCACGCCGCTGAGCAGCAGGTGGCTCCAGCGCAGGACGGAGCGAACGGTTCGCGGATTCATTGGCATTCCCCGGTGATCGTAGACCCGAGGAGACCCCAGCGATCGTGGTCGTCGCGTCGTCAGCCCGCGTGGGCGGCGACGAATTCCTCGAAGCGCCCGGGCGGGCGGCCAAGGAGATCTTCCAGCGCCGCCTCTTCTCCGGGCTGGGCCTCCAGACCGTTGACCGCGAAATGCCGGAGCATGGCCACGAGGTCGTCGACCATCCAGGGCGGCATGAGGCCCGCGGACTGCGCGCCCCAGGCATCCACGTCTCCGGCGTAGACGACCTCCCGGCCGAGGTGCCGGCCCCAGGTCGCCGCGGTTTCCGGCCCGGTAATCACCTCCGGTCCGACCAGCGCAAAGCGGCGGTTGACGAAGTCGTCGGTCGCCAGCAACCGCACCGCGGCCGCGGCAATGTCGTCGACGTCGACGCGGCTGACGCCCACGTCGCCGAGCGGAAAGGGGTAGACGCCCTGGTCCCGGAGCAGGTCGAGATACCAGAGGTCGTTCTGGAAGAAGACGTTGGCCGCCAGCACGTTCCAGTCGATCCCGGACTCCCGCAAAGCGGCTTCCATGGCCACCTTCGAGGCGAAGTGCGGAACCGCTGGCGCATCTTCCGCGCGGTGCACGCCGAGCATGACGATCCGCTCGATCCCGGCAACCCGCGCGCAGTCGATCACCCGCCGGCCGAGCGCCGCCTCGTCCGGATGCAGGGGCGTGATCAGGAAGACGCGATCAACCCCGGTCAGCGCCGCACGCAGGCTTTCCTCGTCCTCGAAGTTGCCGAGTGCCCCCTCGACGCCGGGCGGCAGCGCGGCGAGCTTTTCGGGCGACTGGCTCAGGACCCGCGGCGTAACGCCTGCCGCGAGGAGCGGTGCTGTCGTCCGACTGCCCACGTTGCCGGTCCCGGACGTGATCAGGACGCGCATCTCAGCGCCGCAGGTCGTCAAGGACCGCGGCTAGCGGATCGAGCACGTCCGCACCGAGGTGCTGGCAGCGCGCCGGCGACCAGCCGAAGGCCTCGTCCGGGGCGTTCGCATTGTCCTTGAACGGCATCTCGAGCGTCATGGACAGGCAGTCGAAGGCCTGGGCGACCCAGTCGGTGCATTTGCGCAGATCCGACGACCCCGGCTCGTCCCGGTCATAGCCATGGACCCGCTGGAAATCGGGATTGGTCCGCTCGTAGGCCGCCTTGAAGCGCTCGGTCAGATCTTCGTGCCGGTCGCTCCAGCCCTGAATGCCTTCGGCGCGAGCGGATGCAGGCGACCGGCGTCGATTTCTGCCTCGACGTGCACGGTGACGAGGCGCTGCCCTACAACTTCATCGCCGGCGCCGAAGGCATTCAGGGCTGGAGCGACCGGCACGAAGATCTGACCGAGCGCTTCA
>JBCCZC010000012.1:0-32538 GCA_039188505.1 Pseudomonadota bacterium
AGCTCGAACAGCAGTGTCCGCCGCTCCGGTCCCAGGAACTGGAGGTCCAGGCCCGAGACGGCCGGTGCGTAGCCCGCAGGTCGGTCGGCCACCCAGCTGGCGACGGCGACGATGAACTCGGGATCACCGGTCGCGAGAAATTCGCGGGCGAGATCCTCGGCATAGGCAACGCCGTGGCGGGCCGCAAGGATGTCCAACGCGTTCGCCTCGGCCAGCAGGCTCCCGCCATGCAGGGCGCGCAGCCGAAGCTGGTTGGGGTCGCCGTCGGCACCGGAGAGGAGATACCCCAGCGTGACCTCGCACCAGTCGAGGCGTTGCTCCAGCGCACGCTGCTGCGCGGCCGCAACGCCGGCCCGTTCGGAGAAGCGCAGCGTGTCCGGACGCGCCGCGGTACTGCATCGATCGAGGACCTGGGACGCCCGGAACAGCGCATCCGAGGATTCCGCCTGCACGGGCTGCTGGAGGGTCGACAGGACGGGATCGGCGGGCGCGGCTTCGACCGGCGAGGCCGCGGGCCGGGGCGCCGCGCCGATGCTCTCGCCGAGCCTCGGGAGCGCCTCGGCCAGGGAGGGTGGCGCGAACGCCGGCTCGCGGCTGCAGAGGACGAGCCAGCAGAGCAGCAGCGCTCCGGTCAGCGTCGCGAGGGCGACGACGTTCAGGGGCGGCAGGCGATGGTCACGTTCGCAGGCGAAGTACATCCTGATCTTCCCGGTCCGGCTCGAAATTCAGACTAGACTGCCCAGTCCATTTATTCAATATGACCGTCGACACGGTCTTCGCTCGCAGCGACCATACTGGCGCGCTCAAGGAGGATCCTGCCATGATCGACCACGCTGAGCTGCGCAAGATCGAACGCGCACAGGCGCTCTCGTCCCATCGCTTCCGCTACTACGACTTCGCGATGGCGGCGACGTGCGTCATCATCGTCTGCTCGAACATCATCGGCGCCGGCAAGGTCGCGGAGGTCGGCGGCTTCGCCTTCGGCGCCGGCGTGCTCTTCTTTCCCCTCTCCTATGTGCTAGGCGACGTGCTGACCGAGGTCTACGGCTATGCCCGGGCCCGGCGGGTCATCTGGGCCGGCTTCGCGGCCGCCGCCTTCGCAGCCGGCATGGCGGCGATCGTCACGGCGATGCCGCCAGCGCCCGCCTGGAACGTCGACGTCGGCGGGATCAGCAAGCAGGATGCCTTTGCCCTGAACTTCGGCCAGGCGCCACGCATCGTCTTCGCCTCGGTGCTCGCGATCTGGGCCGGCGAGATGGTGAACGCCTACGTGATGGCGAAGATGAAGGTCTGGTCCGGCGGCCGCGCGCTGTGGCAGCGGACGATCGGTTCGACGGTCGTCGGCCAGGGCGTCGACACCCTCCTCTTCTATCCCCTGGCCTTCGCCGGCGTGTGGACCACGGAGCTGATCCTGGCGGTCATGGGCGCCAACTACGTCCTGAAGGTGCTGTGGGAAGCGCTGCTGACACCCGTCACTTACAAGGTGGTCGCCGCGCTCAAGCGCGCGGAGGGCGTCGACGTCTACGATGCCGAAACCGACTTCACGCCGTTCTCGGTCAAGAGCTAGCCGGGGGTGACTACTCGCTGTCGAACTGGGCGGTGATCTCCAGGGGGCTCGAAGGCGTGCCGCCGACCGGCGACTTCGGCACGTCGGCGGATTGCCGCGACCACCAGCGCGCCGCCTGCCGCTGGCCCCAGCGGCGCCCTACCGAGCAGCGATCGAGACGCGTGATGAGCGCCCGCGCGCTCGACGGGCGATCGTCCGGATCCTTGGCAAGGCAGTCGAGGACGATGGTCTCGAGATCCGGTGGCAGGCCGGGGGAGTAGCGCGTCAGGGGCACCGGGTCTTCCTCGAGGTGCTTGCGAACGATGTCATACGCGTTGTTGCCCGAGAAAACGCTGCGACCCGTGAGCATCAGATAGGCAACGGCGCCCAGCGCGTAGATGTCGCTGCGGCCGTCGATGTCCTTCTGCTTCCGGATCGCCTCGGGCGCGAGGTAGAGCGGCGTGCCCATGACCTCGTTCTGCTGGGTGAGCCCGAGACCCTCGCGACCAACGGACACGTCCTTCACCATGCCGAAGTCCAGCACCTTCACCACGTCGAACATGCCACCGCGCTCGCACAGCATGATGTTCGCAGGCTTGATGTCCCGGTGGATCAGGCCGGCGTCGTGCGCCTCGGCCAGCGACCCGCAGGCCTGCACGAGGATGTGCACCACCCGCTCCGGCTCGACGGGACCGAAGGTGGACACGAGGCGCTGGATGTCGACGCCTGCGAAGAATTCCATCGCGTAGTAGAAGACGCCCTCGGGCGTGCGGCCGTAATCGTAGATGGCGACCGTGTTTGGGTGCGTCAGGCGGCTCGTGATCTGGACCTCCTGCTCGAAGCGCAGGATCGCCTCCTCGTCCCCTTCCTTCTCCGGTCGCAGGAGCTTGATCGCCGTAGGGCGTCGTAGCAGGTCGTGGCGCGCCCGGTAGACGGTGCCCATGCCGCCCTCGCCGAGCTTCTCCTCGAGCGTGTAGGGCCCCAGGCGGCGGCGGGAGATTTCCTCACGGACCTGGCTGCGGAGGCTGCGCTCCATCCAGAGGCCCAGTCCGATCGCAAGCGCGAGTCCGCCCAGGGCGATGCCCGCGAACAGGAGGTTCTGGCGCCGCGTTTCGCCGATGAAATCGTTCTCCGGCACGGTGACCACGAGCCACAGGCGCTGGCCCAGGCCCAGCTCGAAGGGCCGCAGGCCGGACCAGACCGGACCCGAATCGCTGGCGAAGCGCACCGGCGTCTCCTGCTGTTCCGGCACGGGCGTCCACGCTTCCATGGCCCGCGCCAGGTCGGCGAGCCCGAGCTCCGCCGCCGGCTCGAGGACGCGCGCCTTCCTCGCCTCTTCGGTCTGAAATGCCTCGATCGCCGGCAATCCGAGCGTTCGCCCGTCGGCCGAGACGACAGCCAGGAGGCCGTTCTCGCTGACGTCGAAGCCGGTCGTGAAGCGGGAGATGTCCGTCAGCTTCACGTCCATCGCCAGCACGTGCTCGACACCGTCCGACCCAGGGCGAAAGCGCACCGAAGCGGTCACTCCGGCGTCTCCCGTGGTCCGGAACTCGTAGGGCGCGGTCCAGTTGAGCAGCTGCGGTGACCGCTGCATGGCGTTCGTGTACCACACCCGCTCCCGGGTGTCGTAGTCGTCCTCGACCCAGCGATCGCTGACCAGCTCGCCGGCCGCATCGTAGGCAACGATGCGCTGACTGCTGCCCCAGGCTTCCGCCCGCGTCAGGCGGTTCTGCCAGGTCGGGCCGGTTCGAAGGAGCAGGTACTCATCACCCGCCGCATTCCCGATGAGCAGCGAGGAGACCTGATCGAAGTGCGTCAGCACGGGGATGAAGCGCGCATTGAGCGCCGCGGCCGCGTCAAGATCGAGCTCACCGAGCTCGAGATTCCAGTCCCGCGCTGCCAGAAGGCTACTCTGCACGGGCTCGAAGAACCGCTGGAGTTCGGCCTCCGCCGTCGTCGTCGTTGCCGTGACCAGGTTGCGCGACATCTCCGCCACCGTCCGCCGCGTGGCGAAGAACATGACGAGCAGGACGGGGATCAGGATGAGGACGACCAGCACCAGCAGATTGCCGAGGAGCGAGCGCCGCAGGCCATCGAGCGCGGACCGGCGCGCAGCGCTGCTGCCGACAACGAAGTCGTCCTCTCTTGGCCTGTCCATGGTCCCTGCCGCTCCGGCGTCGGCCTATTCTAGCAACCTGTCGAACTTAGCCGAACCTGCTGCGCCGACGGTTCCCTGAGTCCGACACGCGGTCACCCCGAATTCGTCCTGGCGTGCAGCGCTTCAGGCTTCAGCCTTCGGTTCCTCGAGGCGCCGGGCCGCATCGATCAGACGACCCGTCAGGACCTCGAGCTGCGCGCGCTCGGCCTCGCTCAATTCCTCCTGCAGGGCCTCGGCGTAGGCGCGGGCGCGGGGCGCGATCGCGCGGTAGATGCGTCGCCCGGAGCCCGTCAGGCCCAGCAGCGACTTGCGGCCGTCCGCTGTCGACGCTCGTCGTTCCACCAGCCCCTGGTCGCTCAGCGCGGCGACCGCGCGGCTCACCATCACCTTGTCCATCGGCGTCATGGCGACCACTCGCTGGGCCGTGATGCCGGGATGCTCGGCCACGGCCGCGAGCACCCGCCACTGCGCCGTGCTCAGGCCGTGCTTCGTCCGGTAGGCCTCGCTGATGCCCTTGCCGACCAGATGGGCGAGCAGGCTCAGCCGGTAGGGCAGGAACCGCTCCAGGTCGAGGGCCGGTTCGCCGGTGCTCGCGGAGTCATTCATCGATATGGTTTCACTTGAAACTGGTTTCATTTGATACTAACATGCCGATCCCGTTTCCCAAAGTCCATCCGAGAGGAACCTCACTGTGGCCGATCTGTTCGAAAATCCCATGGGCCTCGACGGCTTCGAGTTCGTCGAGTTCGCTTCCCCCGAGCCCAATGTGCTCGAGCCCGTCTTCGAAATGCTCGGCTTCAGCCTCGTCGCGCGCCACCGCTCGAAGAACGTCGTGCTCTATCGCCAGGGCGACATCAACTTCATCATCAACAGCGAGCCGAAGAGCCACGCCTATTACTTCGCCCAGGAGCACGGCCCGTCCGCATGCGGCATGGCCTTCCGCGTGAAGGATGCGCACGTCGCCTACGCGCGTGCGCTCGAGCTCGGCGCCCAGCCGATCGAAATCCCGACCGGACCGATGGAACTGCGGCTGCCGGCCATCAAGGGCATCGGCGGCGCGCCGCTGTATCTGATCGATCGCTACGGCGACGGCCGCTCGATCTACGACATCGACTTCGAGTTCGTCGATGGCGTCGACCGGCACCCGGTCGGCCACGGCTTCCAGGCGATCGACCATCTGACGCACAACGTCTACCGCGGCCGCATGGACTTCTGGGCGAAGTTCTACGAGGACCTTTTCAACTTCCGCGAGATCCGCTACTTCGACATCAAGGGTGAATACACGGGCCTGCATTCGCGCGCGATGAGCGCCCCGGACGGCAAGATCCGCATTCCCCTCAACGAGGAGGCCTCGAAGGAAGGGGGGCAGATCGAGGAGTTCCTGCTTCAGTACAACGGCGAGGGCATCCAGCACATCGCCCTGGAGACCGAGGACATCCTCGCGAGCTGGGATAGCCTCCAGCGCGTCGGTATGCCTTTCATGACCGCACCGCCCGAAACCTACTACCAGATGCTCGAGGAGCGCCTGCCGGGCCACGGCGAGCCCGTCGATGAGCTGCAGTCCCGCGGGATTCTCATGGACGGCACGACCGACGGCAGCAAGCGCATCCTGCTGCAGATCTTCTCGGAGACCCAGATCGGTCCGGTCTTCTTCGAGTTCATCCAGCGCAAGGGCGATGAGGGCTTCGGCGAGGGTAACTTCAAGGCTCTGTTCGAGTCGATCGAACGCGACCAGATCGCCCGGGGCGTCATCCAGGTCGACGACGAGCCCGAAACGGCGTAGGGGGAGGCCGGCCTTGGACATCCAGCGAATTCACCACGTCGCCTATCGCTGCCGGGACGCGAAGGAGACCGTCGAGTTCTACCAGCGCGTGCTGGGCATGGACTTCATGCTGGCCATCGCCGAGGACCGGGTGCCTTCCACGAAGGCGCCCGATCCCTATATGCACGTTTTCCTCGACGCGGGCGCCGGCAACGTCCTCGCCTTCTTCGAGATCCCGAACTCGCCGCCCATGGGGCGCGATGAGAATACGCCGGATTGGGTCCAGCACATCGCCTTCGAGGTCGCCGACGAGGACGCGCTGCTGGCAGCGAAGGCCGAAGCAGAGGCCGCCGGCCTCGAGGTCGTCGGACCGACCGACCACGGCATCATCCGGTCGATCTACTTCTTCGATCCCAACGGTCACCGCCTCGAGATCACGATCCGCACCGACCGGCCGGGCATGCTCGAGCGGCTGCACGAGGTCGCACCGGAGATGCTGGAGGAATGGAGCCGCACGCGCCGCGCCCCCCGCCAGGCCGCCTGGCTGCACGCGGAGGAATTCGGGGAGACCGCCTGAGGCCCCGGGCGCTCAGGCACCCTGAATCATCCTTTTACGATTTCTCCAGTGCGCGTCGACGCGGGTGCAATCTGACCGTCATCTATCGGTCATACGGTGGCGGTTTTGACGAGATCGCCGCATGCATTGGACCCTCCGGAAGCGTCTGTTCTTCGGCTTCGGCATCATGGTTGGCGTCGTGGCGGTGGCGTGCGCCGTCGGCCTTTGGCTTGCGACCCAGGCGTCGCAGCGGGTGCAGGTCCTCGTGGAGAACGAAGCGGCCGTCCGCGTTGCCGCAGCGGAAGCGCTCACCGGCAAGGCAGCGGCCAACGGCGCCGCCCGGGCGTTCCTCGAGACCCGCGACGAGGCCCGCGTCGAGGAGGGCCTCGAAGCCATCGAAGGTCTGCGGAAGGCGCTAGAGAACATTGCCCAGCACTCCGGCGACGAGCAGCAGGCCCTCAACGCCCGCGCCGCCCTTACCGTGACCGATGATCTCGGGACGCGTTTCCGCGAGCTGGTCCAGCTCGTCAACTCCCAGGGTCTGAACGAGGATATCGGGCTTCAGGGCTCGCTGCGTGCCGCGGTCCGCGCGGTGGAAGAACAGGTCGACCAGCAGGGCCTCGCGGAGCTCACGGTGCTGATGCTCATGGCGCGGCGCCACGAGAAGGACTACATGCTCCGGCGGGATCTCGAGTATGTCGACCGCGTGGCCGCTCGGCGTGCGGAGTTCCTCGAGGCCATGCCCGGCTTCGGACTCGGCAACGATCGCCAGGCTGAGCTCGCCGACCTGTGGGAGACCTACGTGGCCGACTTCCGCGCCTTCGTCGATGCAGATCGCCAGATTCTCGCCGCAACGGCCGAGCTCGAAGCGATCGCCGCGGGCCTGCAGGACGGGGTGCAGCGCATCGCGGATCGGGCCGAGGCGGCGATCGAAGGCAGCAAGACCGACGTCCTCAACCAGCTCGACCTCACCCGGCGCGTCCTGCTGGTGCTCTTCGCCGCTGCGATCCTGATCGGCATCGTCGTGGCCCTGCTGACGACTCGCGCCGTCACGGCGCCCGTCGCCTCGACGCTACGGCGGCTCGAGCGCATTGCGAACGGCGACCTCACCGGCGGCGAGACTCCCGACCTGTCGCGGCAGGACGATCTCGGCCGGATGCTGACGGCCGTGCACAGCATGCGCCTGCAGCTGGTGGAAGTCCTCACGGGCATCCAGCAGACCGCTCAGCACGTCGACAGCGCTGCCGGCCAGGTCACCCAGGGCAACCTGGATCTGAGCTCCCGGACCCAGGAACAGGCCTCGAGCCTCGAGGAGGTCACCGCGAGCATGGAGCAGATGACCCACCGGATCCAGACGACCGCCCGGGCCGCCCAGGACGCGTCCGCGCAGTCCCGGGAAGCCAGGGAAAACGCGGAGCGCGGCGAAGGCATTGCCACGGGGGCGAACGACGCGATGATCCGTATCGCGAACGCCAACGAGCGCGTGGTCGAGATGCTCGAGCTGATCGGCGACATCGCCTTCCAGACCAACCTGCTGTCGCTGAATGCCGCGGTCGAGGCCGCCCGCGCCGGCGAGCACGGTCGCGGCTTCGGCGTCGTGGCTCAGTACGTGCGGCGCCTCGCCGTCCGCAGCGCGGCTGCCGCCAAGGACATCAAGGCAATGATCGCGGAAAGCGTGCGCAGCGTCGAGGCGGGCCAGAAGCGAGTCGAGGCATCACGGGAGACGTTGAATGAGATTGCCCTCGCCATCGGTGAGGTTGCCGATCATATCGGCGAGATCGCGGCCAGCACCCGCGAGCAGTCCGACGGCATCGCGCAGATCAACCAGGCGATCCTGCAGATGGACAGCATGACCCAGCAGAACGCAGCCCTGGTCGAACAGGCGGCGGCGGCCAGCCACTCACTCGGCGACGAGGCCTCGGCCCTGAACGGCCTGGCGGGTCACTTCAAGCTCCGGGAAGAGCGCGCCGAGGCGGCGAGGCGCCCGACCTGAGGGTTTCGCCGGCTGTCCTTGGCCGACTCAGGGCCCGGCGGTGGCCGAGGCGGCGAGCTTGATCGTTCCGTCTTCGAGCGTCGTCGCAAGGTCCGCTTCCGCGAGCAGCGCTCGGATCGCCGCAAGCGGCTCCTCGTGTGTGGCCGCGGCAAAGGTCAGCACCGCGGCGCCCAGACCGGGTTTTTGTCGATCCAGCAGCGTCGCGTAGTCGGACGCTTCGTAGATCCCCTCTGCTGCGACGCTCTCCAGCAGCATTCGCCAGAAGGTGAAGAGGTCATTCCCGCCGTGACGCATGGCCCCATCGGTCGCGAGACCGATCACGGCGCCGCAGTCGTAGTAGGCACGAAACTCCTCGCGCTGGCCAGCCTCCACCAGCGGACCCGAGGCCAGATAGCCGGCACAAGCATTGGCGGCCGCTTCGAAGAGACCGCGAACGTGGTCGGCGTCGGCCAGGCCCAGCTCCACCAGCGCGAGCCATGCCTTGGCCTCGGCGCCACCCTCGTGCATCCAGGACGCGCCACCGCCCTCGCCTCTGACCTTCGCGTTCTGCCAGAGGTGCGCGGCTTCGTGGGCGAAGAAGCGCGCGAGGAAACGTCGCTCGCCGGGTGCGTCGACGACCTCCTCGCCGAGACCCATCTCGATAGCGAGCTGCGAGCCGATGACACCGCCGGTGAAGCTGACGCGCTCACCCTCGAGCTGATGGTAGGTGGTCAGCATGAAGGGCCGCTGCGGCAGCGGACCGAGGCGCTCGGTGAACAGTCCAAAGGTCTGCGCCATGGACGTCTCGAGATGCTGGCGCAGCCAGAGCGGCGCGGAGGCATCGACGATGCCGGTCATCGCGTCCGTCTCAACCGGGGTTGCGGCGCCGAAGAACACATAATCGCCGTCGCCGAGTTCCATGCTGAACGCGGCATCGCGGACGGCGCCGCCCGCGATGGTGCGCTCGAAGGGTCCGGGATCGACGGCGAGCGTGTGGTCGCGAAAAGCCGTGTTGTCGTTGTCGGCGCCGTCGATGAATGCTGCCGAATCCTCGCCGACGGGCTCACCGATGATGAACTGGCCGGTGTAAAGGGCTCGATCGCCGTTGGAGAAGAAGAGAAACGGCGAGTAGTCCTTCGCGGGCTTGTCGGCATCCGTGCCGAGCCACGCCTCGAAGGCCGTGAACGGTTCCCCGTCCGCGCGCCGTAGACGATCGGTTGCCCCGAACTTCTCGAGGATGAACCCCACCTCGATCCCCCAGGTCTCGTGCCGGTTATCCCCGTTGTCCCGGGCAAATACCAGCGCGGTCACGGGGTCGGCCAGGGTCCAGGTGACGCGCCAGGGCCCCGCGTCGGCGCCGATCACGGCGACGGTCACCGGGGGCTCGGCGGCTGCAGAGCCGCCCAGTGCCGCCAGCAGGACACCGGTCGTTCGGATCACCGGCAGCGTGTCTCGTAGAGGCCGACGGCGTAAACGAGCATCTGGACCACCTGGGCCGCGCCCTTGTACCAGCCGGAGTCCTCACCGAGGTAGTCCGACAGCGGGCCGAACCGCTCCGTGCCGTCGAACAGCTGGTCGAGGAGCGTGCGGCTCTGTTCGCAGAGGTCGACGGTGGGATCGAGCCAGTGAGCCAGCATGCCGAGGCTCAACGTATGGGGGCGGTTCTGGAAGATGATGTCGACGCCATCCCCGTTGTCGAAGCGCTCGCAGGCATCGACCTCGTTGCCGACGATGCTGCAGCTCTGCAGGGCGGCCCATTCCGCGAAGGGCTGGGGGGCGCCGCCGGCCGGGTCCATGCCCAGGTCGTAGTAGATTGCCGGCAGCGACGTGAGCGTACGCTCGAGCGCCGCCGCCGCGGGTGCGGCGAGGACATCGTCATAGTTGAGGTAAAGGCGCAGGAAGAACCCGTACTGCATCGCCGTGATCATGAACGTCTGCGGCCAGTCGCAGGCCGCCGCGTCGGGGACGTCGCCCTGACAGATCATGCCGGCCCGGAGGTTGTCCACCGTGAGTTCGTCGACGACTTCCATCAGCTTCTCGTGGCAGGCCATCCCCAGGTCACCCGGAACGAACTCGGCGCAGTTGGCGAGATTCTCGAAGTGCTGGAGGATGCCGCGCTCCGGCGAGATGCGCGAGAGGAAGAAGTCACGGGACGCCTCGTCCTCCCGCGGGATCCCGTAGCGGTCGATAACCATCTGACCCGCGTGGCCGAAGCGCTGCTGCATGGCCGGACTTGGCCGCAGCGCGTAGGCCAGCGCCATGCCGCGGTTGTAGGTGTAGTCGTCGGACCCGAAGGCGTTGCGGTGCCAGTTGCCCTCACCGAAGCCACCGGAGTTGACCGTGGCGCCATTGGATCGGCCGTGACGCTTGTCGAACACGTTGAGATAGGCGGTGAAGGTCTGCAGCCAGCTCTGCGGCAGCGCGAAATCCCAGACCCACTGCGGCTCGCCGGACCGCAGGAACTCGAGCAGCTCCGCACCGCTCGGATTCCAGTAGTTCGGGTTGGGGTTGTTCTCGAACGGCGTGGCGTTGAACGTGCTGCCGAACTGCTCGTTGAACTGAACGTCCGGCCAGAGCTGCGACCCGTAGGTCTTCGCCGCGGCCCACTGCTTGCCCAGCATGTTGGCGTGGATGGTCTCGAGGTAGTCGCGGTAGGCGCCCGCGACCGCCGACGGCTGCCCGGTCCCGAGCGGTGGGATGACGCGGCTGGCGGCCAGCAGTGCCGGCTCCGCCCGCCAGAGCAGTCCCCGTTCGAGCTCGGCGAGGCCGTCGGCCCGCAACGCCTCGATGTCTGCCGCACGCGCCGCTGGTTCGACGGCGAGCCGGGCGAAATTCCAGAGCCCCTTGCCCTCGCCGAGGACGAGATTCTCGGTGACGACATCGAAGGACAGGGCGCCGTCGCGCAGCGTGAGTGCCTGCGGTTCCCGGAATCGCATCCACGGCATCTGCTGGAGCACCACGAAGCGATCGCCCTGTACCCCGATCAGCGGCGCGTCGAACGACTCCGCCGTCTCGATCGCCTCACCGTCGGCGCGGACGTCCGCCCGGCGCTGCCACGGGGAGCCACCGCCACGCCGCTGGCGGACCTGCAGCGTGCCCGGGAGATTCTCCAGGGCCCGCGCATCGCCCGAACCGGCATACCACGCCGTTGCGCCGTCGGAGCTGAGCGGTAGACGCCAGCCGGCCTCGATCAGGTTCACCACCTGATCATCCCAGGGCTCGCCGTCCCCGTTCGAGCACTCGTTCCGGAACTGATACTGCATGAGGACGTCGCTCCGCCCCCGGTAGAAGGTCGCCACCAGGGTGTAGCCGAAGCGCTCATAGGGCGGATCGGTCGCATCGCAGAGGCTTGCGCCGCCAGCCGCTACGAGGTGCCCGTTGACGCGAACGACCGCCTTGAGGGCGCCGACCTCGATCACTTCGAAGCCGTCCGGATCGATGACGACGGCGCCGTCGCCACTGGTGTTGACCCGGGTCCCATCGGCCAGCTCCAGGAACGGGCCCGCGCCCGGGATCGAGGTCACGATCGTCGTGAATTCGCCACCGACCTCGGCGGCCGCCTCGATGCGCTCGAACAGCGCCGGCGCCGCGGGATCCAGCGTGAAGCGGCCGATCCCGGTGTCAATGACGATGCGGCCGTCGCTCTCATCGACGACGAGTGCCTGGGGATCGGCGGAGACGGGTGGCGCAGCGTAGCGAACCAGCGCATAGCTGCTCGGCGCCCCGGGTCCCACCCGCGCTGCAGCACTGACGCCAAGCCAGCGGATGGGGCGGGTATCGTCGGCCAGCGGGCCGCCCCAGCGGGAGACCACGGAGAACTGGGCGGCGACCTGTCGGTTTCCCGGCGCGACGAGCGCGAGCCGCGACAGCTGGTCGTCGGTGAGCCCCACATCGCGGGCAATGGGCACGCCGGACCAGGCGACCGATGACCGTTCGAAGCCGCGATCGTTGGCGACCTCGAGGCAACCGAGCAGCTGGAACGAGCCCCCTGGGGCCGGTCCAAGATCGCCGGCCTGCAGTGACGCAGGCGCCAGGCCCGCCACGCAGTCGGGCGCGCGCGGCGATTCGAAGCCGTCGGCAAAGATCGGCGCCTCGCCGGCTCGGGCAAGGCACGCGCTTGCCGCGAGTACAAACAAGAGGATTGATCGATTCATCGTCCCCTCCGTGGACCACGACGGATCATCGTAGCACCGGGCCTGATGGGCGCAGCCCCGGATCGGACGCTTGCCCTGGCGACCTGGGGGTGCTACTACGGATGCGCCGTGGGCACCTCGACGCAGGACTGGGGATCGGCATGAGCGACGCAGCGGTCTCGTATTGTCGGAGCCCGGCGGAATTTCGCCGCTGGCTCGCGGCCCACCGCGAGACTGCGGAGGCGCTCTGGGTCGCTATTTCCGCAAGGCGACTGGCGAGCCGACGCTCACCTGGCCCGAATCCCTCGACGTGGCCCTCTGCTTCGGCTGGATCGACGGCATCCGCAAGCCCTGCCAGGGCGCGCTTTGCCCGCTCTGAATCAGCACGCGGACCTCATTATCCTGGTGACACGCACCGCAGGATTCCGCGATCCGGGCGGCGCCTAACGCTGCCGCCTCGAGGGTTTCCGCACCGGTCGTTGCGCCCACGGCCGCCACTAGAGCCGGCGAACTCATGTTGTCCAGCGCCTCCTCGAGCTGCCCGGCGTGACGTAGACCGCGATCGAGGAAGCCATGGATGAGCGACGTTCTCAGCATCGTCGCGTAGGCGAAGCGTTCATGCATCATCAGCGTCACCTCGCGGTCCGGCAGGTCGCCGGCCTGCGCCCAGAGGCCGATCAGGAGTATCCAGGTGCCCATGGCGCTTCCTCCGTGAGAACAGGTGGGGTTCAGCCTAGGGCAGCCTTGGGCCTTCGACGTTGAGGTGAATCAACTGGACCGGGCGCCCGGGGATCGCGCAGCGCCGCAACAGTCCCTGTCCCGGCGACGATTCTCAGGCGAGGGCTTCGATGAAGAACATGTCCATTTCCCCCATGTTCTTGATGGGGATGCGGCCCCGTGGCGTCGCGCGACAGCCATGCGGCAGCTGCTCGAGCGTCGCCGCCGACACGTTGATGCGACCGGGCCCGGCCGTGTCCACGAGGCGTGCCGCCACGTTCACGGTCTCGCCCCAGATGTCGTAAGCGAACTTCGACACCCCGATCACGCCGGCGACCAGTTCACCGCTGTGGATCCCGATGCCAAGCCGCCAGTCCTCACCGGCAGCACGATCGGCGTTCCAGGAGACCATGAATGCCTGCATGTCGAGCGCCGCCGCCACCGCATCCGTCGCGTTGCTGTCGTTCTCCACCGGCACACCGGCGGCGCACAGGTAGCCGTCGCCCAGCGTCTTGATCTTCTCGAGGCCGTGGCGGGCGAGGATTTCGTCGAAGCCCTGGAAGATCTCGTTCAGAAGCCCGATCAGCTGCTCTGGAGCCATCCCCCGGGTGCTGCGGGTGAAGCCCACGAGGTCGGCGAACAGGACGCTCGCGGACGCGAAGTAGCGCGGTCGGGAAGCGCCGGTCTCCTTGAGTTCCCGGGCGACGTCGTCCGGCAGGATGTTGTGCAGCAGCTGCTCTGACTTCGCCTGCTCGGCGACGATCTGCCGCCGCTGCGCCACGACGCGGAGCTGGGTCTCGACGCGGAGACGCAGCTCATCCACGTCGAAGGGCTTGGACACGTAATCGTTCGCCCCCAGGCGAAAGCCCTCGACCACGGTCTCCTTGTCGGCCTGACCGGTCAGGAAGATGATCGGGATATCCCGGGTCTCGAGATCGGCCTTGAGCCGCCGACAGACCTCCAGGCCGTCGAGCCGGGGCATGTTTACGTCGAGCAGGATGAGATCGGGCGGGCCGTCGTCGGCGACACTCGCAAGCGCCGCCTCGCCGTCCATGGCCACCCGCTGGCGATAACCGGCCAGGATTTCCTCGAGCATCATGATGTTCAGCCGGGTGTCGTCTACCAGGAGAACCGTCATGTGCGACAGATCGCTCGCCATGCTCGCTGGCGCTCAGGCGCGGTC
Organism: Pseudomonadota bacterium; assembly: GCA_039188505.1. Classification (GTDB taxonomy): domain Bacteria; phylum Pseudomonadota; class Gammaproteobacteria; order Xanthomonadales; family SZUA-38; genus JBCCZC01. The sequence goes on from JBCCZC010000012.1 coordinate 14,028, forward strand.
CGCCTCTTTCCTCATGGCAACCGCACGACCACGTTGCGGGCCGCGTCGAGCACCCGAAGCTGCAGATTGGCCACGCCGTCCGCGTCGCCGATGCCGCTGGTTTCGAAGCTGACGGTCTGTGCCTCGTCGATGCACAGGGCGCCGAAGCCGGTGCTGGTCGAGAAGTCCGAGGCAGCGGTCATGAACCCGCCCAGGTTCACGCCGCCCTGGAAGGCGCCCCCGGCACGATCGACGAAGCGCGTCTCGAGCGCCAGCGTGAACTGGGAGGGCGTGACGCCCAGACCGATGCCGAACACCTGGACCACGTAGAAACCGGGCTCGAGCACCTCGGTCACCTGCAGCGCGGTGCCATCGCCTTCGGAGAAGAAAACCGTCTCCGCGACATTGCCGTCGCGACGCTCGATCTCGAAGCGCCAGCGCATCCCCTCGGGCTTGGCGACCTCGAGGTTGATGTCGACGGCCTGGGGCTCGTTGTTCGCGTTGGTAATGTTGAATGCGGCAAAGCCGGGTCGATCCGCACCCTGGAATCCGCCGCCGAGGTTCAGACCGCCCTGAAGCAGTCGGCGCCCCTCGGTCAGGAGGATTTCCATGTCCCAGCGACCCTCGGAGTCGATCGCCTCGACTTCACCGATGTAGAAGCCGGGGCAGGCCAGATTCGAATCGACCTCGAGGAATGGCTCGACCCGTCGTGCCGCCGTCTCCGTCTGGCAGACCTCGGCGAGGATCGCTTCGCCGTCCGTCTGGCCCATGCCGGCGACGGGAATGGTCAGGGGAATCGTCTCGGTGCCGCCCGGCGGGACGCCATTCTCGCCCGCGTTGTTCACGATCAGGAGCGCTGTGGCGCCCGCCGCCTGGGCGTTCTCCGCCTTGAGCGTGAACAGGCACTGGCCCCGGCGCACGAACGCGATCTGGCCCGTGAGGTCCTCGGTCGTCGGCTCACAGCCGTCGAGAAGCTCTTCCACCTCGTCTCGGAGGCACCCTGCCGAACCGGTGAGCGGCACGTCAGGTGGTCCGGTGCCAATGCTGCCGAACGCCACGTCATAGTCGCCATCAGCGCCGCGACTTCCGCTGATGTTGACAACCGGCACGCCGTTCTGGAGAACGCCGTCGACCACCTGATCGACGCTGGCCCCGGTCCACACGACGTTGCCATCGTTCGTCGTCGAGAAGCGCCGCTCCTGGACCGTCATCTCCGCCCAGCTCTTGCCGAGCGTCCGGTCGAAGGTGAACAGGTCGTAGACCGACGGGATGCCCCGACGCTGGACCCCGCTCAGTTCATTGGTGAAGTTCTGGAACCCGAGACCGTGTCCGATCTCGTGGAGGATGACCGGCAAAAAGTCGAACTGGCCCTGACCCTCGTTGCCATCGAGGCCGTAGTAGTAGCCGGTCCCGGCACCCGCACACCCCTCGTCCACGGCCCTGTTGACGGTGACAAAGATATCGCCGCCATTGGCGCTGACCGGTCCGGTCAGATCCTCACCCGCCAGGGCTTCTGCCAGCGGACCGGGGTAGAGCACGCCGGCCCGCGGAAGCGCTCCCACCTCGGTGCTCGAGAACTGGAACAGCGACGTGGCTCCCGCGAGCGTGACGCCATCGTCGCCGCAGGTCTGGTCCTCATAGTCGACGAGGACGTCGATGTTCACCGGGCTGCCCAGCACCGCACCCCAGACCTCGAGGGCGGCTTCGATCACGTTGCGGCGCGCCTGCCCCAGCGTTGTCGCGTCGTTGCCGGGTGCGCCGGCGAAGGGGCGCTGATCGCCGAGCGCCGCAAGACCGTCGTTGGTCGTGAACACCGTGTAGCTCGAAGTCCCCGGCGTCCAGCCGATGTCGAACATCTGCTCGGGCGTGATGTCAAGGTCGAGCGCCGGCAGGTCGGCCGAGATCCCCGGCTCCATCAAGAGGTTGGGAAAGGCAGCGGCATCCCAGTGGGAAATCGAGGATCCCAGGTCCACCTCCGACGGTGCGAAGAGGCGAATCCGTCCTTCGGGGTCTGCGCCCTGGAGCCGGTTCTCGTCGCGGAACAGCGCGGCGGCGATCCCGTCGCCCTTGGCGGCCGGGTCCGCACCCGCATCGGGAACCGGCACCTTCTGGAAGACGACCGAGTCGGCCGTCGCCCGCCAGCGTTGCAGCCCGCCGACGCTGACAGCCTTGGCGTTTTTCGGGTCGAGATCGAAGAGCGGTTTGCCCGTCTTGGCATAGGTCCGCGCCTCGAGCGAGTCGACAACCTTCTCCCAGGCGGCCAGGGCCTTCGCGCTCACTCGAGGTTCTTCAACCGCAAGACCTGCAGTCGATGCGGTAAGGGCGGCGACGGCCGCCAGGAGTCCGAAGCGAACCATCATCTGTTCCTTCAATGGGGACCGCGAGCTTACCGCGATGCGACGTGCTCTGCATGTCGTGGAATGCCCGTTCACCTGTCGGAATCCGGCGCGTACGCAGACCTGACGCGGACCGGTAGTGCCCTCCCGGACCGCCGGCAAGGCGTCCCTGAAACGGATTTGGCCGAGGGGAAATCCATCGCGCCCCAGGCTGTCCGCAAGCCCTTCTGATCCGTGCTCTGGCCGCCAACGCCAGGGCTGAAGCGGTCGTTGAGCTCCTCGAAGTGATCGAAATCGATCGACCGAGGAGCAGATCCCCGTCGCGCGCGGCGCCAACCCCAACGGTCCGAAAGGCGCCCGGCTAGCGGCGCCTCGGCGGGGGCACATCCAGCAGCTCCCGCACGCGCTCCAGCGAGAGCTCGAAGCCCTGTTCGCGCAGCCACGCGACGGCTTCGGGCGGGTCCGAAAAACTCTCGCTCGCCGCGCTGGGGTGCGCGACGTGCATCTCCCGACGCTGCAGCTCGCCCAGGGTCGAACGGCCGCGCAGTTCGGCGACGAAGGCGCAGCCGCGCTCGAGCCCGTAGCGATGCAGGCCGCTGATGATCGGCTCGGCATCGAGTACAGCGGCTTCGAAATCACGATAATCGGCGAGGATGGCCCAGGGGCTCTTGAGCGCATCGATGGTAGCCCGCGCATCGGCGGCAAAGCCGGTTGCGGCCGCGACGTTCCAGGTGCCCCAGCCCTTGACCACGAGGACGCGTTCGCCGAGATAGTACACCTGCCAGTGACCGTGAATGGGGTCGATCGCCATGGGCCTCCGAACGCCGCTTGTCCGTCTTGCTCTCGATGCTATTCCGCGGCCTGGTTCGCGCCTGGACCGCCCGGAAACCGTTGCATGGTGGCCGACCTCGACCTAGCGTTAGGTGAAGAATCCGAGGGGGGACTCGACCATGTTCGACTATTCGTCTTTCAATCTCTGGGCCGTCATCGGCGCGGCCGCGGCCACGTTCGTGATCGGCGGCATCTGGTATGGGCCGCTCTTCGGCAAGGCGTGGATGCGCGGCTGGGGCTTCACGGAAGCGGACCTCCAGAAGGGCCACCCGGCGCTGGTCTTCGGCGGCGCCTTTGCGCTCATGCTCATCGCCGCCGGGGCGCTGGCCATGCTGATCGGCGACGGCGGCGCCCACGTCGGCCTGCACTGGGGCCTGATGAGCCGCATCGGCTTTGCCGTGACTTCGAACGGCGTCGACTACCTGTTCGAGCGGCGCTCCCTGCTCCTCTTCGCCGTCAACGGCGGCTACAAGTTCGTGTCCTTTGCCGTCATGGGACTGATCATCGGCTACTTCTGAAGATCGAGGACGTGTTCAGACGTCGGGAAAGACATCATCGATGAACGGGAAACGATCCGTGATCGGTGCACTTTCCCACGCGCCGAAATCCGCGTCCGCCAGGACGGTCGCGAGGTAGTCGGCGGCGGCCGGCGGGAGCTCGATACCGTAGGTCCGGAAGCGTGTCGCGATCGGCGCATAGAACGCGTCAGCAATCGAGCGCTGGCCGAAGAGCCACGGACCGCCGGCGCCGTGGCGCGAGCGGCAGGCGATCCAGAGCGCGATCACCCGGCGGATGTCTCGCTCCGCCCCGGCGGAGAGATCACGGGCTCGGCAACGACGCGTGATGTTCATCGGCAGCTCGTTGCGAAGATCGGGAAAGCCCGCGTGCATTTCGCACGTGGCGGCCCGGGCCGCTGCCCGAAGATCCGCGTCGGCCGGCCAGAGCACGCCGGGGTCGACCTGCTCGGCCGCCCATTCGGCGATCGCCAAACTGTCGGGGACCTGAAGGCTGCCGATCAGCAGCGCCGGCACGCGCCCCGTCGGCGAGTACTCGAGTACTTCCGCGATCTCGCCCTTGCCGTAGCCGGGCTGGGCCAGCGACACCAGCCGCTCCTCGAACTCGATCCCGGCCCACCGCAGGCACAGCCACGGGCGCAGCGACCAGCTCGAGTAGTTGCGATTGCCGATGATCAGAAGCGGACGGGGCTGGCTCACGGCTTTTCTCCTGTGGGTCGAACGCGCAGCCAGGTCGGCGGCGACGCGGTCACGAAGTGGTCGAAGACATGGCGATAGAGCGCGTGCTGGTTCGGAAATGGCGCCAGTTCGAGCGACTCGGCCAGCGAGCACCAGCGTCCCACTCCGGTTGGCGGCGGCGCCGACACCAGGGCGACGAAGGCCGGACATAGCACGATGCGCTCCGAGGCCAGATCGAAATACTGCTCGAGATACTCGGCTGCATAGAGGGCGACGTCGAGCAAGCCCTGCGAGGCAACCGATCGGCGCGCCGCGGTCGAGGCCACCTCGTCAGCCTCGACGCGGGTGACGAGATGCGTCCAGAATCCCGCGGGATCGCGGACGAGCAGCAGTTGCTCACCGGCGATCACAACGGTGGAGACGGACGTGGTGTCGAGGGGGATTCCCGGGCGCGCTGCCATCGGGGCAGCTTGCCGCCTCGAGCTGCCGGCGTCTACTCGTAGCGCAGCGCGTCGATAGGCTCGAGCCGGGACGCCTTCCGGGCCGGGTAGAAGCCGAAGAAGATACCCACGAAAGCCGCCGATCCGATCGCGACGAAAATAATCGGGACGTTCAGCAGGACCGGCAGCTCCGAGGACCGGCGCACCAGCTCGCCGCCGCCGACGCCGATGGCGACGCCGATGAAGCTGCCGATCAGGCAGAGCGTCACGGCCTCGACGAGGAACTGCAGCAGGATGTCCCGCCGGCGCGCGCCGACGGCCAGGCGAAGGCCGATCTCGCGGGTACGCTCGGTCACGGACACCAGCATGATGTTCATGATGCCGATGCCCCCGACGACGAGCGCGATCGCGGCGGTCGCGGCCAGCAGCAGGCCGAGCGTGCTCGATGTTTCGCTGCGCGCGCGGATGAACTCGGAGAAATTGGCGATCGAGAAATCGTTCTGGGCACCCGGCGCGATCCGGCGGAGCTCCTTCAGGAAGCGCTCGAGCTCGTCTTCCGCGTAGGCCATGTCCTCGGCCAGATCCACGGTCAGGAAGATCGTGCCGACGCTGTCCGCTACGGACCGATCGCTGCGGCCGGCGACGCGCATCCGGGCCGTCGAGATCGGGATGAAGACCACGTCATCCTGGCTGCGTCCGAAGGTCGACTCGCCCTTGGCCGCGAGGGTACCGATCACCGTGAACGGCACGTTTCGGATCCGCATCCGCGCGCCGATGGGCGATGCGCCATCGAAGAGCTTGTCGACGATATCCTGACCGACCAGCGCGACCTTGCCGCCCGCGCGGATCTCACGCTCGGTGAAGGGGCGACCGTCCTCGATCACCCACTGGCGGACGTCGACGTAGTCGGCGTGAACGCCGGTGACACTAGTCGTCCAGTTCTGGTTGCCGTGGATGACCGGCGCCGTTGCACCAACGCTGCCGGAGATGCCCTCGATGAACGCGAACTCCTCGCGCAGCCGCAGGAGGTCGCGCTCCGTGAACGGTGCCGCCGAGCCCGCTCCGCCGCGGCGACCGCCGAAGATGTTCGCGCCCGGCCGGATCGTGAGCATGTTGCTGCCGAGGCGGTCGATCGCGGCCTCGACCTCCGCTTTCGCGCCGCTCGACACGGACACCATGATGATGACCGAAGCGATGCCGATGATGATGCCGAGCATGGTCAGAAAGCTGCGCAGGGCGTTCAGGCGCAGCGCGATCAGGGCGATCTGAACGGTGTTCCAGAGCGTCATCGCAGTTCCCGGTCGTCGACCAGGCGCCCATCCCGGAACAGCAGGTTGCGCCTTGCGGCGGCCGCGACCTCCTCGTCGTGGGTGACCACGATCAGCGTAATGCCCGAGCGGTTCAGCTCGTCGAAGAGCGCGAGGATCTCCTCGGAGGTTCGGGTATCGAGCGCCCCGGTGGGCTCGTCGGCGAGGATGACCGTTGGCTCGTTCGCCAGCGCCCGAGCGATGGCAACGCGCTGCTGCTGTCCGCCGGACAGCTGGCTGGGCTCGTGGTCCATGCGATCGCCGAGCCCGACCCGTTCGAGGCAGGCGCGCGCGCGGTCGTTCGGATCGCCACCGCGATCACCCCGCCGGTAGAGCAGCGGGAGCTTCACGTTGTCAACCGCACTCGTGCGCGCGAGCAGATTGAACTGCTGGAAGACGAAGCCGATGGTCTCGTTGCGGAAGTCGGCGAGCTGGTCCGAGTCCCGCGTCCCCAGATTGGTCCCGCCCACGAGCAGTTCGCCCCGCGTCGGCACGTCGAGCGCCCCGATGAGATTCATGAGGGTCGACTTGCCGGAGCCCGACGGTCCCATGATCGCCGCATAGTCCCCGGCGTCGATCCCGAGATCGACATCCCGCAGGGCGTGGATCGTCTCGCCGCCGAGGAGGTACTCCTTGCAGAGCCCCCGGCACTCGATCAACGGACGCCGCGCAACCGCACCGGCGGCGCTCACCGGCGGATCCGCGTCACGGCCTGCTCGCCCTCGTCCAGCGCCTGGGTGATCAGCTGCGTATGGCTGTCGTCGCTGATGCCGAGGCGCACGTCGACGGGTCTGATGGAGCCGTCTTCGTCCCGGATCCAAACTCGCCCCTGCCGAACCTCCGCCGCCTGCCTCGCGAGCCGCTCATAGGTCTCGAACTGATCGTCGCTCAGGTGGGTGCGCATGATCGCGGCCACCTCACCTCGCATGCGCTCGCGGACCGCGGTCATGCGCTCGCGCATCGCGTCGGGATCGCCACCGGCGCCCGGGCCACCCGCGCCGCGTCCGCCGCCGAACTGCCCGCGCATGGACTGGAAAAGGCTGCGGGTATCTGCCTGGATCGCCTCGACCTGCGCATCCGTTAGGCCGAGCCGTTCAGCGAACTGTCCCACGTCGAAGCCGCGCCGTCGCAGCCCGCCCGGACCGGCGCCGGCGACCGCGGGAACCGCCACGATGAGCTCGGAGCCTTCCGGCGGCTCGAAGCGCACGGCGTCGTTCACCACCCGTAGGACGTCCTCCGTCCGACCCGTCACGATCTCGACAATGGCGGTCATGCCGGGCAGCAACCTTCGGCCCGGGTTGGCGGCCGTGATGATCACCGTGTAGGTCACCACGTTGTTCAGCTCGTTCGGCGCGAGCCGGACCTGCTCGACGGTACCGGCGAACTCGGCGTCGGGATAGGCATCGACCGTGAACGCCACCGCGTTGCCGGCATGGACGTTGCCGATGTCCGCCTCGTCGACGTTCGCCTCGATCTGGATGGCCGTCAGGTCCTGGGCGATCCGGAACAGCACCGGCGAGGACAGGCTCGCCGCGACCGTCTGCCCCTGGTCGACGGCCCGCTCGATGACGACGCCGTCGATGGGTGACCGGATCTGCGTACGCCCGAGGTCGATCTCGGCGGATTCGAGCGACGCCGCGCGCTGCTCCCGGGTCGCCATGGCGTTGCGCAGCTGGGCCTCGGCCATCGTCAGGTCCGCCTTCGCCGACTCGAAGGCGGCGAGCGCGCCATCGAACTCCGAGGCCGAGAGCGTGCCCCGCTCGCGCAGCGGCTGCGCGCGATCGTACTCCAGTTCCGCCCGGCGCAGGTTGGCCTGCGCCCGGTCGATGTTCGCGCGCTGGACGACGATGTTGGACTCCGCGACCTGGAGATCGGCGGTGGCCTGCAGCACCCGGGATTCGAAGGTCTGCGGGTCGATCACGGCGATGACCTGGCCACGCTCGACGGTCGAATTGAAGTCGGCGTGGATCTCGGCGATCTGTCCCGAGAGCTGCGAGCCCACCTCGACCGTGATCAGCGGACGGACCGCGCCGGATGCCGCCACCGTTCGCTCGATGTCTCCGCGGTCGACGGCGACGGTCTCGATTCGAGGGCGGGTCTCGCTGCCGCCCGAATCACGCGGCATGACCCACCAGGCGCCGCCGACGACCACGGTCGCCACGACAACCAACAGCATGAGTTTGGCGCCCTGTCTGCGTGCCATGAACCCAAGCTAGCGCCGGGAACCGCTCCGGGCAATCCGTGATGCCATCGCTTTACGCGGCTTTACCCGGGGGTACTTCGGCCTGATGGTCAGTCGACGTCTTCGGCCAGGCAGACGAGGTAGCCGTTGGGGTCCTCGAAGGCCAGTTCCTTCAGACCATAGGCCTGCACCTCGGGGCCCCATGCGAAGGAAAGGCGTCCACCCAGCCGCTCGACCCAGGCGTCGATGTTGCCGAGGAACAGATAGAGGACGCCGGAAAAAGCCGGCCCGGGGCGGCTTTCGATGCCGTGGGCGAAGAACCAGAGCAGCGCCTTGCCCGTGGGTCCGTCGCGGGACACCTCCGCCCAAATCGTCGTGCCGTCCTCCTCCCAGCTGGCCGTGATCTCGAACCCGAGAAGCTCGCGGTAGAACGCGAGCGTCTCGCTCATGGATCGCGCCTGAAGGCTCGGCGTGGCGGCGTTGCGGTGCATGACCTCATGCTGGACCCGCGGCGCATGGGCGTCGCGGGTCACAGGTCACGGCGCTCAGTCGACGAGCGTGTTCTCCACGATGTCCCCGCAGAAGACGTCCGGCGACAGGCGCACGACCGGGATCTCCCCGCTGCCGCCGTCGCCCTCGCTGAAGCTGTAGCTGATGACGGCGTTGCCGCAGCCGGTGAAGCGCATCGTCAGCGTGCCGACCGGATCCGTCGCCGCCTCCCGCGGGTCGTCGAAGACGCCGCCGCTGCTCCGGAAGAGATCCATCGTGGCCGTGTCGCCGTCGATGGGTCCGAGCGCGGTGAACCAGCGCTGCTGGGTGGCGCCGAAGGTGAAGTCCTCCTCGGCGGGCGGATCCTCATTGTTGAAAGTGAACCAGGAGACGAAGAGGCGGCGGGTGCCGTCGGCGTCCTCGATCACGTCGACGAAGAAACCCTGCCCCGCCTGGTCGGCGTTGAACCAGGAACCCGCAACGCCCGGATTGATGGCGAAGGGCTGGTCCTCGACGACCCGGACGGTCGTGAAGATGAAGCTGCTTTCGGCCGGCAGACCCGCGCCCGAGTAGTTCACCAGCGGGAGATTGGTGAACGCGCCCTGGAAGTTGAACACGCTAGACTGCGCGACGATGCCCTCGACGGCCTGCATGCCGTCGCCCACGACCTCACCGAAGACCGTGAAGCCGCCATTGGCCTCGTCGAGATCCGTGTTGTCGACGAGGTTGACGAACCACTCGCTGGTCGCGCTGTCCGGGTCACCCGTTATCTTGGCCATCGCGACCGTGCCGCTAACGTTCGAGAGCGAGAACTCGTTGACCACCGGCCCATCGCGCGGAATCTCGCTCGGTGCGCTGTCACCGTCCGCGAAGGTGAAGCCGCCGCCCTGCATCACGAAACCGCTGATCGTGCGATGGAAGAAGGTCTGGTCGTAGCGACCGTCGTTCACGTAATTGAGGAAGTTGGCGACGGTGTTCGGTGCCACATCCTCGAAGAGCTCGATCTGGAAGCTGCCAAGCTGCGTGTCGACCTGCACGCGCGTGGCCTGGGCCGAACCGATCGCCGCGACCGTCAGGAGGGTCGCCAGGGCGGTGGTGATTGCCTTTCTCATGGTTGTTCCGGATTGCCTATCGACGCGGGAGTTTAGCAGGAGGATCGGGTCGCCCGCGCGGGTCCGCTCTGTAAAGCTGCGCAAGGACCCGTGGACGGCGACGATCCGGCAACGGTGTCGAACCTCGGGGGCAACTGATAACGTTTGTGACGCGAGGCGCCGCCTTCATCTCCGCCCCCGGGCGCATTGCTACGATGCTGCGATGCGAAGACTCCGCAGCTCCTCTGTCGTGCTGACGCTGCTCGCCGCGCTGGCTGCAACGCCGATCCTGGCCGTCGATCTCGACGCGGCGGAGCAGGCGTGGCTGGAGGCGCGGCAGGGTCCGGTGCGCGTGGGTATCGCCGAGGTGCCGCCGCTCGTCATCATCGACGAAAGCGGCGGCCAGCGGGGGCTCGCCATCGACATCTACGACGAGCTGGCATCGCGCCTGCCCTTCGAGTTCGCGTACCGGGCCTACCCGAACTGGGCCCAGCTCCTGGAGGCCTCGCGACGCGGAGAGATCGACGTTCTCTTCGCGGCGCACGAGACCGCGGAGCGTCGCGAGCGCTTCGACTTCACGGCGCCCTATGCCGAGGTCGAGAACCGCATCATCGTCCGCAGCGACACGGACAGCGCAGTCGACCTGGCTCTGCTGCGTGGGCGCGAGGTGCTGACGACGGCGGGGAGCGCGGTCGATGCCTACCTGCGGGAGTACCATCCGGCAATCCGGATCCGCACGGTGGGCAGCGCCCGGGAACTGCTACGGCAGCTCTCCCGCGGCCGAGGGGACGCCGGCGTCCTGAGCTCCATGCGCGCGACCCACTACATCAACGAACTCGAAATCGAGAACCTGCGGATCGCGGGGGACATCGACTACGGCTATTCCCTCGGGATCGCGGTTCGCCCCGACTGGCCTCAGCTCACCGCGATGCTCGATCGGGCGCTGGCGGAGATTCCGGCCAGTCGTCGCGACGCGCTGTACCTCAAGTGGTCGCTGATTCCGCCACCGGTCACCGGGCAATCCGCCCTGCGCTTGTTGGCGATTGGCCTGATCGTTCTGGGCGGGCTGACCGGAATGATGCTCCTGTGGAATCGGCGCCTGAATGCCGAGATCCGACGCCGGGCCGAGGTCGAGACGCGCCTCTCTGCCGCCAACGAGGCGCTGACGGAAGCTCGCCTTGCCGCCGAGCAGCAGGCCCGGACCGATCACCTGACCGGTGTGCCGAACCGCCGCAGCTTCTTCGAGACCCTGCGGATGGAACGCAACGAGGCCGTCCGGGCGGAGACGCCGCTTGCGCTGGTCATGCTCCAGCTCGACGGCCTTGACGACATTAACCGGATTCACGGTCAGCTCACCGGTGACGACGTTCTCATCGAGGTCGCAAGGCAGCTCACCGACACCCTGCGCGCCGATCGATACCTCGGGCGCCTCGGCGGCGGCCGCTTCGGTGTCATCCTGCCGGATGCCCGCCTGACCGAAGCGCTCGCGCTTGGGGAAACGCTGCGCCTCGCAATCGAGCAATTCGAGGCGCCGGTCAAGGGTGAGCCGCTCCGCATGACGCTGAGCATCGGTGCGACTGCGATCTGGCCCCCATTCTCGGAGGTCGACACCGTCGAGCGACTGCTGAGCCGGAGTGACCGTGCCCTCAGCCGCGCGCGCAGCCTCGGTGGCAACCAGGTGTGCAGCCACCAGGCGGCGGAGAATCTGCGGGTGCTGGAGGAGCCAGGCGATCCGGTCAGCGGCTCAGCAGCAGGTGTAGCAGGTTATCCTGGAAGGTGATGTTGCCGGTCAGCTGGTCGTGCGCTTCGCAGATGAAGAACGAGAAGTCGAGCGGGAAGAAAATGTAGGGATGGCGGGGCACCGCGGGGTCCAACGCATTGCGCGCCAGCAGCGACGATTTGGTCACCGTCCCGTCTCCCGGTTCGAGCATCAGCGCATCGTAGTCCACGCCGCTTGCCGGGCGGTCGATCTCCTGCGGCCGTAGGCGCACGACAGATTCACCGTCGATCTCCTCGACGACGAGCGTCTTCGGCGTCAGGTTGCAGTCGCCGCCCAGCACGACCAGTTCCCAGGGCGTCTCGTCCAGCTCGACCGTCAGTGACCACACGAAACGCCGCCCCCGTTCGATGTGTTTCTCGAAGTACCGCTCCAGCAGCGCCAGCCGTTCCCGACCGGCCGCCTCGTCGCCCGCATCCCGGGTGATACGCGCCCGGACCTCCGGATCGAAGATGGACCATTCGAAGGCGCGCCAGATCCGCGTTTCGAACACGTCCCGGTCGAGGTAGTCGCCCGCCGTCGTTGCCAGCCAGTTCCCGGCAATCGGATGGGGAAAGAGCTGGTAGCTGCTCGGCATCGTCACCAGCACCTCGGTCGGGATCGTGCCGAAGCCCACCGGCACGCCCTCGATAAAGGCCTGCACGGACGTGACCGATCCCAGGTTCGGCGTTCCCAGCAGAATGACCCGTCGCACGAGATCCCGGCCGTGCAGGTTCGGCTGCAGGCGATTGTCGTCGAGCACGTCCTCGGTGCCGTAGCGCAGGAAGTAGCGCGTGAGCAGTCCGCCCATCGAGTGGGCAACCATGTCGACGCGCAGGGAGGGATCGCGGTGATCGGCGCGGATCTGACGCACGAAGGCGTCGAGCCGGCGCGCGTTGACGACGTTGTCGAGGCGCCAGTCGTAGAGGAACACGTAGTAGCGCCGCTGGCCGTCGTCGGCCCGCTCGCCGGGTGTTCCGGCCACGTAGCCGCCCGGACCGGCGAGGGTTTCGATGATCCGCCCGTAGAAATCGGTTCCGACCGCCTGATCGGTGATCGCAAAGGGAATCTCGGGAGGTGAGCGCGGCTCGAGGGTCTCGGGATCAATAGCGAGCGCGAGGTCGGCGTAGTCGCTGAACAGCAGCTTCGACAGGGGGCCGATCCAGACCTCGCGTTCCGCATCCGGGGCCTTCAGACGGGACCCGAGGATGCCGTGGACCAGGATGACCGGCGGCTGATCGGGGGCGCCGCGGGTCACGCCGTAGAGCGCCTCGAGGTCCGGCCTCGGACCGCGCCCACAGCCGGTCGCGATCAGCAGCCAGAACAGTCCGAGGAGGACGAGTCGGGTTCGCACACTGCCCCTCCGTTGTCGGCGGAGACCGTCAGCCGAGTTTTTCGGCGAGGTACTCGGTCTCCTTCTCGATCGCCTTCTCGACTTCCTTGACCACGAACTTCTCGACGGTGCCGCCGATGAGGGGAATTCTTGCCTTCGCACGCAGAGCCGCCTTGTAGACGCAGCCACCGTCATCAGTCGGCAGAAGTTCGATGTCGCCATTGATGGTGACCGGCTGGCCCTGGATCTCGATGACCTGCTCGCAGGCCCAGCTGCCATCGTCATAGGCGGTCCAGGTCTCGGTGACCGTCATGTCCTGGACGGCGTCGAAGACCTTGGCCAGCACGGCGGGCAGGTCACGTTCGACTCGACGATGCGCCGTGACGACGATCGACGTCTCCCCTTCCTCGGCCTCGCACTCGGCAGACAGCTCGCCCAGCGCATGCGAGCGCTCGACGATGAACTCGGGATCCGCAAGCATTTCCTGCACGGCGTCCGGGGCGTGCTCCAGCTCGAATGCGAGCGCCATGGTCTTCTCCTTGGGTGACCGGGGATGGGGCGCTCAATATAGCCCGAATAGCGTCAGTTGACGGAATTCTCCGCGGCAGTCGGGAAATCCGCCCGCGGCCGTGATCGATTCCGCGCGCGTAGTGCGCGTTGTCGCAGGCGGGACGGCATTACGGGAGGCAGCCATGGCGCAGCGCAAGTGGGAACCCTGGGTACTCTATGCCCTGAGCGCGATCGGTATCGCATTCGTCATCGTCATCAACAGCGAGGAGCAACAGATCGATCTGCTGTCCTGGCAGAACGCCGCGCTGGTCGGCTACGCGGCCCTGGTTGCAGCCACCACGGCCGTCCTCGTGCGGCTCTTCCGCGCCCGGGTCGGGAGCTAGGCGGCGAGCGCGTGATCGAGCGCCGCCACCAGCTGGTCGATCTCCGCCTGCGTGGTGTAGTGCACGAAGGACAACCGCAGCACACCGCGCTGCGGATCGATACCCATCGCTTCGAGGCATCGCGGCGCATAGAAGTGCCCGGCGCTGGCGCCAACACGATGCTCGGCGAGCGCCGCCGCCACATCCACCGGGGGCCGCAGGGTGTCGAGCGCGATCGTCGGTGCGCGAGCTGCGGCGTCCAGGCGGCCGAGCAGCCGCACGTCCGGGCGCGCGTCGAGGTGATCCAGGAGCGGCTGCAGCAACGCATGCTCGTGGGCCTGAAACAGCGTGCAGACGCGCCGTGCCATGGTCGCGGCGTCGACGGCGGCGCCGAAGTGGTGGTCGTGGACGGTCTCGAAGTAGTCGATGACGCCGTTGGTCGCCGCGATCTGTCCGTGATCGGGTCCCGCCGGCGTGAACCGGGCCGCGACCTTGCCCGCGTTGAAATCGTGGCATTGGGCCGGCAGGCGCTCGTTCACCGCGCGGCGCATGGTCATCACGCCGAGATGGGGGCCGTATACCTTGTAGAGGGAGAAGAGGTAGATGTCCGCCTCGAGCGCGGCGACGTCGGGCAGCCCGTGGCCGCAGAAGGAGACGCCGTCGACAACGGTGATCGCGCCGGCCGACCGTGCGAGCCGAACCACCTCGGTCACGGGGTTGTAGCCGCCGACGATGTTCGAGCAGTGCGTGAAGGCGACGACCCGTGTGCGGTCTGTCAGCAGCCGCTCTAGGCCCTCGGGATCGAGCTCTCCGGTGGCGGGATCGATTTGCCATTCACGGACGACGAAGCCCTCATCCGCGAGGCGCCGGAAAGCGCCGATGTTCGCCTCGTGGTCGAGGTTCGTCACGATGATCTCGTCACCGAGTTCGAAGTGCTGGCGAAACGCCTGCCCGAGCACGTAGGTGTTCTGCGTGGTCGAGGGACCGAAGTGGACCTCGTCCGTCGCAACGTTCAGCCAGGCGGCCATGCGCTCGCGCGCCGCGTCCATCTGCCGCCCGGCCTCGATCGCGGCATCGGACCAGGCATAGGGCTGCACCTTGTTCGCGACGTAGTAGCGCTGCAGGCGATCGATGGCCGGTCCGCAGGCATAGGAGCCGCCAGCATTCTCGAAGTGCGCCCAGCCTTGGAGCGACGGTTCGGAGAAGGCCGGAAACCGGCCGCGGACGAATTGGAGATCGAGCTGTTCAGTCGTCATGGGCGGATTGCAACGCTCCGGCCCGGATCCGTCAACCGTTGCGTATCGCCCGTTCACACCGAGCAGCATGCGGATCGCTACGATGCCAGTAGTCCGACAGGCTGCCGGAAATAAAATGAACCATGCGCCGAGCTGGCGGTACACACGGTCAACAGACGGATCCCGAGGAGCGCTCAATCCGATCCATGATGGCCATCGACCTGGAAGCCCCGCGTGCGGATGACGATCTCGACGCGACGCTGCTGCGTGGCGTCGCCGACGGCGATTCCGCCGCATTCGACGAACTGTTTCAGCGGTACTACCCGCTGCTGCGCCGCTTTCTGTGGCGTTTCTGCAGTGACGACGCGATCGACGAGGTGACTTCGGATACGCTGCTCACCGTCTGGCGCAAGGCGCGAGGGTTCGAGGGGCGGTCGCGGGTGTCGACCTGGATCTTCGGCATTGCCTACCGGCGAGCGCTTAAAGCGGCGTCTGCGGCGCGGCGCCACGACCGGGCGCGGTCGATCGCGATCGATCCGCCGGATACGAGCAGCGACACGGCGCGACACGAAACGGCCCAGTGGGTCGACCAGGCGCTGGACCGCCTGCCTGCGAAGCAGCGGGCGGTCGTCGAGCTGACCTTCTTCGCCGACCTGTCCTACCCGGAGATCGCCGAGATCGTGGGCTGTCCGGTGGGCACCGTGAAAACGCGCATGCACAAGGCCAAGCAGACCCTGAAACCGGCACTCGACCGGCTCGCGACGACGCTGAGCCTCGGAGGACGACATGACTGAACAACGAGAAGACCGGGACTGCAAGGCGCTGCTCCCGTGGTATGTCAACGGCACCCTCGCCCCCGACGAGACCGCCCGGGTCGAGCGCTGGCTCGCGGCGCGGCCGGAGGCTCGCATGGAGGCGGAAGGGCTCGGCGCGCTGCGCCGGACGCTTGCGGCCGACACCCCGACACCGGGCGATGCCGCTCTGGCCCTGATGCGGACGAAGGCCCGGATCGCTGCCGACGAAGGCCGGCCGGGCTGGCGTCTGTGGCTGCCCGGTCTGGCCGCGGCCATGACGTTGGCCATCGCCGTCGGTATCGCCAGCTGGCCGGGCGAGGAGCCCACCGAACCGGCGTTCGAGACGCTGTCGGACGCGCCGGCTCCGGCCGCGGGCGTGGTGGTACGGCTGGTCTTCCGCGACGGCGTATCGGTGGCGCAGCAGGACGCCCTGCTCGAGGCCTGGGGCGCGACCCGGATCGACGCCCCGGGGAGCGGCGATGTGCTGGCAATCCGCCTCGAGAGCGCCGTCACCCTCGACCGGATCCAGGCCAGTTCCGACGTTCGGTTCGTGGGCCAGGCCAGCGAGGATTGAGCCATGCGCCGTCTCCTCATCGGCCTGCTATTGCCCCTGCTGACCGGCGGCTGCGTCACGCCGCAGGGCCAGGCGCTCCACGACGGCAAGACGGAGCAGCGGGTGCTCGTTACCATCCACCAGGCACCCGCACGGGCCGTGCGCCAGCGGAACCGTGGCTATGGCAATGAACGCGGCTACCTGACCGCCCGCGAAGAGCGCGAGCTCGACCGGCTGGCGCGCCGCTACGGGCTCAAACGCGTCTCGGGCTGGCCGATCGAGCCCTTGGGCGTCTACTGCGAGGTCTTCGAGGTACCTGCCACACAGTCCCCGGCAGCCGTCGTCGCTGCGCTTGCAGCGGATCCAAGCGTTGAAAGCGCCCAGCTCATGCACGAGTTCGAGACGCTGGCCGAGCCCGAGACGGAACCATCGCTCCTGGATATCCAGCACTCGCTCCACGACATGGACGTGCCCCGGGCACACCGGTGGACGAGCGGCCGGGACATTCGTGTTGCGGTCGTGGACTCCTGGGTCGATCGATCCCACCCGGAGCTTCGACGCCGCGTCTCGACGTCCGTGCGGTTCACGCCGGATGGGTCGGACGGCGACCCGGAGGACGTGCACGGGACGGCGGTTGCCGGAATCATTGCCGCGGAGGACGATCAGGCCGGTATCACGGGCGTGGCGCCTGGCGCGGAGCTACTGGCGCTGCAGGCGTGCTGGCGGTCCACCGGCGGCTCGGGATCCGCGCGCTGCGATTCCTTCAGCCTGGCCCAGGCTTTGACGCTCGGCATCCGCAAGGACGCCCAGGTGATCAACCTCAGCCTGGGCGGCCCACACGATCCGCTGCTCGAGCGGCTCATCCAGCATGCGCTCGACAGCGGCACGTTCGTCGTTACGGCGCATTCCGAACGCTGGGGATTCCCCGCGAGCGTGCCGGGCGTACTGGCCGTCGGTGAGCCGCGCCCCGACAGCGACGCCGGCATCGCGGCACCTGCCCGGGACGTGATCACCACCATCCCCGATGACCGCTACGACTTTCTCTCCGGCAGCTCCCTGGCCGCTGCCCACGCCTCGGGCGTGATCGCTCTGCTCCTCGAACTTGCCCCCGCCGCGCGGCCCGAGGTGATCGCCCGGGCCCTCGCGGGAGCGTCTGCGGAGGGCGCCCTGAACGCCTGCATGGCGGTGGCGATCATGACCGAGGGCCGCGCCTGCGCCACGCCGGCGACGCAGCTCCGGACACCACAGCAGGGGCTGGTCACCAACGTGACCGTATCTCCACAAGGTCCTCACAACTCCAACTGAACCGCTTGCCCTCCCACCCGTACTCACGGGTGTCATCAACGCCTGGAGGGCAAGTCGTGTCACATTCGTCAAGGAACTTCCTGTTCATCCTGCTCGCGCTGGCCGCCCTGACGGTCTCCAAGGCGCAGGCGCAGGACCAGATCGTCATCAGCGAGGTCTTCTACGGCGGCAGCGCCCAGGAGGATTGGATCGAGCTCTACAACCCCGGCGCTGAAGCGGTCGATCTCACCAACTACTGGTTCTGCACCCGCTTTCAGTATCTCCGTCTCGGTCAGATCGAGGGGGGTAACGTCACGATCGAACCTGGCGAGTACCTCGTCATCTTTCCTGGCCTGAACCTCGACGACTCGGCGGCCGATATCGGCCTTTACTCGACCAACGCCTTCAGCAGCGCCAACGCTATGGTCGACTTCCTCCAGTACGGCACGGGCCAGGACGTCGGCCGCGTCGACGTGGCCGTGACGGCCGGTCTCTGGACGGGCGCGTCGGACATCTACGGCGACAACTTCGACTTCGTGGCCACGGCCGCGGAGGACCAATCGGTGAGCTACTGCGGCGACTTCGCCACCGCCGAGAACCGCTCGAGCGAATTCCGCAATGGCGTCCGCACACGTGGCGCGGCCAATCGCTGCGGTGAGGAGGCCGCAGCCACCGACGGTGACATCCGCATCGTCGAGGTCGTCTACGGCGGCGCCGCAGAGGCGGACTGGATCGAACTCGTCAACTTCAGCGAGTTCGCGGTCGATCTGGCCGAGTTCCGCTTCTGCTCCGAGCGCACCTATGTCCGCCTTGGGGACGTGATCGAGGGCAGCACC
>JBCCZC010000013.1:0-31498 GCA_039188505.1 Pseudomonadota bacterium
ACTTCGACCAGGTCATCGGCACCATGGAGGACCTGCGCGCCCACGACGTCGACATGCTCACGGTCGGCCAGTACCTCCAGCCCACGCGCCACCATCACCCGGTGGTCAGCTACTGGACACCGGACGAATTCGAGGCGCTGCGCGAGCGTGGCGAGGCGATGGGTTTCAGCCACGTCGCGAGCGGTCCGCTGGTGCGCTCTTCCTACCACGCCGACGTGATGGCCGACGAGTCAGGGCTGGTCGAGACCGACGCCTGACAATTCCTTGCATGTGCAACGCCGGCATGACTGCCGGCACTGCAACCTGTTGCCCGATCAGCGGTCCAATGCTGCGGTGCGCATCGCAGCGTACCGGGACGTTTGGTCTGGATGCGCAGGTTGGGCGTGAAGCCGCACGGGGACGTGCACGAACCTTCACTTTTCTCCTATTGCGTCCATACAAACCGCGCCGTATGGTGGATCGACGCCCGTTGACCTGTCGTGGCAACGGAGTCGCAACGCGGGTTCGCGCTCGTGAGGAGAACACATGACCAGGAAAGCACTCGTCTTCGTCTTTGCCGTCGCCGTTTCTTCGGCCGCCGGCGCGAAACCTCAGGAATATCGGCCGGTCGCGCTCGAGCCAACGGACTCGATGTCCGAAGCCAGTCGCTGGGCGACCACATTCCTGACCCGGGCCCATTACAAGAAGACCCGGCTCGATGACGAACTTTCCTCGCAGATCCTGGACCGCTACGTCGAGTCCCTCGATCCAAACCGCATCTTCTTCCTCGCGAGCGACATCCGCAGCTTCGAGGCCTATCGCGAAAGCCTCGATGACGCGCTGAACAACCAGCAGCTCTCGCCGGCCTTCGAAATCTTCAACGTCTACTCGCACCGGGTCTTCCAGCGCACGGAGTACGCGTCACGGCTCCTCGAGCGAAACTTCAACTTCGAGATCGAGGAGACTGTCGAGCTCGATCGGTCCGAAGAGGCCTGGGCCGAGTCCGAGAAGGAACTCAACGAGATCTGGCGCAAGCGCGTCAAGAACGACGTCCTGCGCCTGCGCCTGGCGGACAAGGAGGACGACGCGGCCACGGAGCTGCTGAGCGAGCGCTACGACAACCTTGCGCGCCGCGTCTCCGAGCTCGATTCGGAGGACGTCTTCCAGTACTTCATGAACGCCTTCGCCGCGGCGATCGAACCGCACACCGGGTACCTGGCGCCGCGGTCCAGCGAGAACTTCAACATCTCCATGCGGCTCTCGCTCGAGGGCATCGGCGCCGTGCTGCAGCGCGAGAACGAGTACACGGTCATCCGGCGGATCGTCGTCGGGGGACCGGCGTCGGACGACGGCCGCCTGAACGTTGGCGACCGGATCATCTCCGTTGGCCAGGAAGGGGAAGAGCCCGTCGACGTGGTCGGCTGGCGCCTCGATGACGTGGTCGACCTCATCCGCGGCCCGGCCGGATCCCAGGTGCGGCTGAGCGTGATACCGGCCGAACAGGGTGTCGACGGAGAGGTCGTGGCCATCGATATCGTCCGCGACAAGGTCAAACTCGAGGAGCAGGCGGCCCAGAAGGCGATCTACGACATCGAGACCGAAGCCGGCAAGTCGACCCGCATCGGCGTCATCGACCTGCCTGCCTTCTATCTCGACTTCGCCGCGCGCGCGCGGCGCGAAGCCGATTTCCGGAGCTCGACCCGCGATGTACGCCGGCTGATCGAGGAGCTGAAAGCGGCCGAGGTCGACGCGGTCGTGGTCGATCTACGCAACAACGGTGGCGGCTCTCTGGCAGAAGCGACGACGCTTACCGGGCTCTTCATCGACGAAGGTCCGGTGGTGCAGGTGCAGGATTCGAACGGCCGCATCGATGTCGAAACCGACACCGAGGAAGGCGTCGAGTGGGAAGGCCCGCTGGCGGTGCTCGTCAACCGCCACAGCGCTTCGGCGTCGGAGATCTTTGCCGCGGCAATCCAGGACTACGGCCGTGGCCTGGTCATCGGTGAGCCTACCTTCGGCAAGGGCACGGTCCAGAACCTGATCAACCTCGATCGCTATGCCCAGCGCGACAACCCGAACTTCGGTCAGCTCCGCCTGACCATCGCCCAGTTCTTCCGAGTCAACGGCGGCAGCACGCAGCACCGCGGCGTGATCCCTGACGTCGTCTTCCCGACGCTCGATCCGACGGACGAGTACGGCGAATCGGCCTACGACAATGCGCTGCCGTGGACCTCGATTCGCCCGGCGCGCTACCAGATCGCCGGTGATCTGTCGGCGGTCGTTCCGCTGATCAGCGAGCGCTCCCAGGCGCGCCTGTCGAATGACGCCGACTTCCGCTTCCTGCTCGAGGACATCGAGGAGTTCCGCGAAGCCCGAGACGACACCACCGTGTCGCTGGTGGAGAGCGCTCGCCGCTCCGAGCTCGACGCCAGAAAGGAAGCCGATGAGGCCCGCAAGGCCGCCCGGGAAGCGTGGCGCGAGCAGGCTCAGAGCTCGGTGATCTCCATCGTCGAGCCACTGCCGGAGATGGAAGAGGACGTGACCGTCATGGAAGAGGCGGGCGATGTCGATGGCGAAGCCGAAGAAGAGAATCCGGCGAACGATCGCGACGTACTGCTCGAGGAAACGGTCCGAATCATCAGCGATTTCGTCTGGCTCAGCCAGGGTGAGCGCACTGCGCAGCTGCCGTCGGTCAAGCCGTCAGTGGACATCAATTGACCAGTTGTACCGCTCACGGTCTATATCAATCAATAGCTTAGGGCACATTACTTAATGTATTGGATTATCTCTTTCCGTTAAGCTATTATTCGTTAAAAGAAGAATAAGAACGGATAGAACAACGAACAATACGGAATCGGAGGTCAGCGCCCTGACTGACTGTCCATAAGGACTCGAAACCCCGGCACCAGCCGGGGTTTTTTTTTTGCCGTCTTGGCTCGAATCGGGGGGCAACGCGATCGCCACAAGGACAAGAAAACATCTGTTGCTGCTGCTCATCATTCCGCTGTCCGGGCTGACCGCGACGCGGAACTGCGGGCACGGATCGCCAGCGCCGGGCCTGTACTACTGCATCAGCGGTTCCGGTGGCCCGGTCGTCGTTTTCGAATCCGGAATGCGCAACAGCTCGTCGTACTGGACGCGTGTCGCGAACCAGCTCGCTCGCACGACGACGGTCGTCGTCTATGACCGCGCAGGATCGGGTCGGAGCCCCGTCGGCAAGCTGCCGCGGTCTTCGGACACCATTACCGACGAGCTGGCGGCGCTCATGAATTCCCTGTCGCCTGGCTCGCCACTGGTGCTCGTCGGGCACTCTATCGGCGGCTGGCACGCTCGCGTATTCGCAAACCGGTATCCCGCGAACGTCGCCGGGGTCGTGCTGATCGATAGCCCCCACGAGGATTTCGAAGCGGAGCGCCTCGCATTACTCTCGCCTTCGGAAAGAGCGGCGCGGGCTGCTTCGCTCGAACGGTCTCGCGCGGCGCTACCGCAATCCACCCAGGACGAGTATCGGGCGCATGGGCGCAGTCGTACCTTGCTTTCGAACATCGAGGTCGATGACGACACGCCCTATGTCGTGATCACCTCGGAAGCGCACCGGTGGGGCTCGGACGCCGTCGCCGACGAACTCGAGGCCTTGTGGCTCCGGCAGCAACGTGCGCTGGTTGATTCGATCCCGAATGCCAGACTGATCATCGAGCAGCACGTCGGCCACGATATCCCGCGCGAAGCGCCGGAATCGATCTCGGCCGCCGTCGAAGCGCTGCTGGAAGACCTGGGAAGGGGAATCGAGGAGCAGAGCGCTCAATCGCGCTAGTTCGAGACACGGGCTAATGGCCGGGGCCGCGGAGTGAGCGCAACCGAATGCGCTTCCCCGCGTGCGGCGAGGCAAGACCGACACCCATAAGCGCCCTGCCAGGGGCGCCAACTGAAGAACCAGGAAAGCGGGGTTGCCGCCAGAAAGCGCCAACCCCGCTGAGAGGCAAATCGGACCATCGCGGTTATCCCGCGCGGGTAACTACCAGTCGAGATCGAGGTCCCCGTGCATGATGTCGCTGTTGGCGAGCAGCCGTCCGATATCGCGGGCGAGGATCGCGCCGGCGATGTTGACGAACACGGCCTCGTGGCCGTCGTCGATCGCCACCACGGTCATGCCGTCGAGCTGGGCCTCGTCACCGATGACCATAACGAAGACATAGCCGTCATCGCTGCGGACGGTGGTGAACTCCTCCCAGCCGGCGCGGCGAAGATCGCGCAGCAGATCATCAGCGGTGTCGCGCAGCTCATGGTCGCGGCCATCGGTCTCGAAGACCCGAACGCGAATCGAGTCGATGTTGGTGAGGATCCGGGCATCGTCGTCACCGGATTCCTCGGCGGCCTGGCGGGCCAGCCCGAGCAGCCAGCCATCGAGCTTTACGTCGACCACGGCCTCGGCGTCAGCGAAGTGGGTCAGGCGGGAAATATCGACGTAGCCGGGATGGGAACGATCCGCGGCCGCGGTCAGCGGCAGCAGCAGCAGGGTGGCGGCGGCGGCCAGGATTCGGAGCGAGCGAGAAACAGTCATCGTGCGTATCCCCAGTGTTGGTGGTTTCGGTGGGGATACGCAATGGCGGTGTCAAAGGTTACACGGCCAGGAGAACGGCGAAAAAGGGGTCAGGTACATTTTCGTCCGGCGAAAATGTACCTGACCCCTTTTTCGTTTTCGTCATTCGATCAGCCGCCCTCGACGTGCTTGCCCCCCGTCCAGCCGCCCTGGGTCAGCACCTTGTCGCCGAGCGCCTTCGGCGAGTCCTCGAGGTCCGTCGCCATCGAGTCGTTCCAGCGGTTGAGGAAGCCGTAGAGGCAGACGGCGCCGAGGATCTCGACGATCTGCTCGTCCGACCAGTGCTCGCGCATTCGGGTCATGAGTTCGGCATCGACGGCATTGGGCACCGATCCCGCGGCCAGGGCGTAGTCGAGCGCCACGCGCTCAGCGTCGGAGTACAGCGGGCTGCTGGCGTACTCCCAGACGGCGGCGACCTTGGCGTCATCGATCCCGTGAATGCCGGCGGCGATCAGCGAATGGGCCTCGCAGTACTGGCAGCCGGCGGCGCGCGAGGCGAAGTGCGCGATGAGCCGCTTGAAACCGAGATCCACGCTGCCCTCGGGATCCATTACCGCCTTGGTCAGCACGCCAAAACCCTTCACCATCTTCGGGCGGCGCTGCATCGTCAGCAGGCTGTTGGGCACGAAGCCGAGAATGTGCTCGAAGATGGCGAAATCCTCGTCGAGCTCGGGCGTCGTTTCCCGCGGTAGCGGTTGCATATGGGCCATCGGTGTTCTCCGTTGATCAGGTATGGAACTGGCGGGGCAAAGCCGAACATGGCGTCAGCTTCCAGATCTCTCGGCATTCCTGACCGGTGCAGGTCGGCCGAAATCCCGAGCCGTGGCCGGCGCTGGCGATCGATCAGGCCCTTGCCCGTGACGACCCAGGGTATCGCCGAAGGCAGCGCGTAACCGGAGGCCCCAGCCTGGTAGCCGGCAATATACCCCAAGACGGCTCGCGTCTCTGGCCGACGAACCCGAAGGGAACCGCGAAAACGACGCCTGGCTAGGCGACCGAGGCTGGCGGGCGTTGGGAGCCGAGCTCGGCGGCGTCAACGGGCAGCCGCAGCTCGAAGATGGCGCCGCCGCCACTGGCGTTGCGCGCCCCGATCTCGCCACCATGTTCCTCGGCGATCTTCTTGACGATCGCAAGGCCGATGCCCGTACCGCGATCCTTGGTGGTGGCGTAGGGCTCGAACAGCTTGTCGAGGACCTGATCGGGGATACCGGGGCCATTGTCGCGCAGGCTCAGAATCAGCCACGGGCTTGCGCCGCGCCACTCGAGCCGCGTGTCGACATGGAGCTCGAGCGTACCGTCCACAACCGCCTCGCGGGAATTCTTGATGAGGTTGTGGAGCAGCTGCCGGATGCGATCCCGATCGACCAGCACGCGCGGCTCCCCCGCCATCCAGTCGCTGTGACAGGAGAAACCGCCACCGCCACGGTAGAGGTCCAAGACCTCGTCGACGGTCGTCGCCAGGCTGACGGGCTCGAGCTTCAGCGTCGGCGCCCGGGCGTACTCGCTGAATGCGTTGACCATGGTCTTAAGCGCCTCGACCTGGCTCACGATCGTGCGCGTGCCGCGATCGAGCACCGCATGGTCATCATCAGGCTCGGCCGGCAGGTAGCGGCGGCGGATGCGTTCGGCGGCGAGCTGGATCGGGGTGAGGGGGTTCTTGACCTCGTGCGCCAGGCGCCGCGCGACTTCGCCCCAGGCCGCTGCGCGCTGGGCTTCGACGAGGTCGGTGACATCGTCGATGACCAGAACCTGGCCCACGTTGCCCTCGGTGGTCAGCGGTGCACCGCGGCAGACGAGCGTCCGGCTCTGGCCGGGCACATCGACCGTGAGCTCCTCGCGCCAGGGCGTGACCTCGCCCCCGTGGTCCTCGATGTGATGGAGCAGGGGGCCAAGCGCCGGGTGTTCGGTGATCAAGGCGTCGATGGGTTCGCCGATCCAGTCCTCGAGCCGGACGCCGAGCACGGCGTCGGCCGCGGCATTCGCCGTGAGAATGCGCCGCTCCGCGTCGAGGCTCAGCACGGCGGATGACAGGCGTCCGAGCACGGCCTCGAGGTAATCGCGCCGCTGCTCCGCCTCGCGGCGATTCAGCTGGGCGTCCCGGGAGGCGGCCTCGATGTCACCGGTCATGGTGTTGAACGACTCGACCAGGAAGCCGAGTTCGTCCTGACCGCCGCCGTCGATCCGCCGACCGTAATCACCCGCCGCAACGGCGCGCGTCGCCTCGGCGAGGCGGCCGATAGGCATCACCAGGCGGCGGGCGGTGTTGAAGGCCAGCAGGACGGCCAGCAGCACCGAGAGCAGCAGCACGAGCGACAGCACGAAGACCACACTGCGCTTCAGGTCCGCCCGGAGAAACGCCAGCATGCGATAACGATCGAGCTGGCGTTCGACGTTCGCCGCCTGGTCGTCGAAGCCCGGCGTCACGGGAAAGATCGCCTGGACGATACGCACATCACCGCTCAGGGAGCGCTCGGGAATCTCGGCCAGCGCGCGGATCTGCAGGCCGCCGTCGTCGAGCGGCTCGGCATCCACGTAGGAGCCGCGCTGCCGGGCCTGGATGAGATCGAGGTTCTGCGGCGCGTCCGGGAAGATCTGGCCGAGTTCCTCGTTGACCGTCCGCACGACCCGGCCGTTCTCCTCGAACACGGTGATCTCGCGGGCACCGAACTGATCGAGCAGGCGGGTCATGCTGCCGATGAGCTGACCGTCCGGCAGGTCCGACAGCTCGGATGCGACCCGCTGCACCTGCCGCCGCGCCGAGCGTTCCTGAACCGCGAGGAAGGACTGACCGATATCCAGGGCATCGTCGAGGGCCGTCTCGACGTCGACGTCGAACCAGCGGTCGATGCTGCCCGAGAGGAAGTCGACGGAAAACCAGTAGACGATGCTGGCCGGCGGTACCGCGAGCGCGACAAACAGGACCACCAGGCGGAACGTCAACCGGGATCCAGCCGCGCCCGAGCGCAGCTGCACCACCAGCCGGTAGACCCGATGGGCGATGGCGACGACCAGCACCAGAATCGCCAGGCCGGTCAGCGCGAAGATCGGGACGTAGAGATCGCCGAGCTCGCTCAGCCCCGTGGTCGCGTTGCCGGCGAGGTAGAGCGCCGCGAAGAGCAGGACCAGCACCGACACGGCCGGCAGGATCTTCTGCAGGAAGCGGCGGAAATGGCGGGTCAGCTGCACCAAGTTTCGTTCGTCCAGTCAGCGCGGGCGGTTACGGGCATTGCGGCCGCCCCGATCATGAGCCAACCCCTTGGCCGCGCACAAGTTTCACGGAAGCTCGAGGGACCGCTCGACCCAGCCGGAATCGAGTCTCCAGTCCGGATCAAGGTAGCTCGGCAGCCGCAGCGCTGGCGGCAGCTCACCGATCTCCAGGCGCAGGCGGAAGCGCAGCATCGGACGCTGGCCGGCGCTCAGCACCGTCGCCAGCGGCGGAAAACGCTGGGTGAACGCGCCGAGGGATTCCAGCATCCGCCGCCGGTTCGGGTAGCTCTGGGTATCGTCCGTGTCACCGGCGGTGATCGAGTAGCGCTTGCTGAGCGCCCGGTAGTCCACGCGTAGGGTGCCCGAGGCTTCCCACAGCAGCGTATCGGGCGCGAAATCCCGCTCATCGCGCAGCTCGACGGTCCATCCGAAGGTCACCGGCACGCCGTGCTCGAGGGCATCGACCACGGCGCGACCGAGACTCACCGAGACGTCGGCGCTGAAATCGGCATGTTCCTCCGCCAGCGCCAGGCCGATAGCGGCGACCTCGATGGCCGCCCGCGCGGGAAGGACGGCACCCAGAAAAAGCGCGAGCAGCGCCAGGGAAGCCCGCACCCTCACGGCTTGCGGCACCGGGCGTAGAAGAAGCCATCGAGACCGGACTCGCCCGGCAGCACCTGCCAGCCCGACCCGCTGGCGCGGCCGACGGGGAGCGAAACCGGAATGGCTTCGGCCGAATCATGCCGCGCCAGAAAGGCCGCGAAGCGCCGGTCGTTCTCGTCACGGAGAATCGAGCACGTGGCGTAGACGAGCGTTCCGCCGGGGGCGAGCACCTGCCAGGCCGCATCGAGGATGCGGTCCTGGGTCGTGGTCAGGCCGGGCAGATCGTCGGCGCGCTTCAACCACTTGCCGTCGGGATGGCGACGCAGCACGCCGGTCCCCGAGCATGGTGCATCAACGAGGATTGCCGCGAACGGCTCGCCGTCATCGAGCGCGGCCGCATCGGCGGCGTCTGCGCAGCGCACCTCGACCCGCGCGCCTGCCCGTTCCAGGTTATCGCGGAGACGCCCGAGGCGCGCCTCGGCGATGTCCAGGGCCAGGATCCGCGAGTCTGGCTGCAGTGCAGCGAGGTGGAGGGTCTTCCCACCCGGCGCCGCGCAGGCGTCGAGGATCCGCCCGTCTCCGACCATAGGCACGAGCTCGGCGGCAAACTGCGCCGCGGCATCCTGCACCGAGACCAGGCCCTCGTCGAAGCCCGGTAGGGCGGCCACGTCGCGAGCCTCGGCGAGGCGCACGGACGCTGCGCCGGGACCGGCTTCGCCCTCGATCCCCGCCGCGTGCAGGCGTTCGAGCCAGGTATCCCGCCCGCTGCGCGAGAGATCCACGCGCAGCCAGAGCGGTCCCGGTTCATTGCCGGCCGTGAAGATCGCTGCGGCGTGCCGGGGCCAGTCGACTTCAACCTCTTCGACGAACCAGTTCGGCAGGGACCAGCGAACGCTGGCGGGTAGCTCCCCGAAATCGGGAGCGGGGCGCTCCCGGTCATAGCGGCGCAGCACGGCATTCACGAGCCCACGCTCCCAGCGCTGGCGCGGCAGTCGGACCATGGTGCTGACGGCCGCATGGGCCGGCAGATCGAGCCAGCCGAGCTGGAAGATGCCGAGCTGGAGCACACGACGGAGCTCACGCTGCTTCGCCTTCAGGGGCCGCTCGAGGAGGCCATCGATGAGGTGATCCAGGAGGAGCCGGTGCCGCGCGACGCCGAAACAGAGGGCCCGGCACAGGGACCGATCGCGCGGCTCGAGCGTTGTGAGCGCCGCCGCGTCGAGGGTTTCACCAAAGGACCTGCCGCGATCGAAAAGTTCACCGAGCACCCGCAGGGCGAGGCGCCGCGGGTCCTTCATGGGAGCAGGTCCCGGTGAGCATTGATGAAATCACCCGCGCTCATCCGCCGCTTTCCCGGCGTCTGGACCACGGTGAGGCGCAGCAGACCCTCTCCGGTGGTCACGACGATGCCGTCGGGGCCAGCCTGGATGACCAACCCCGGCCGGGTGCCGGTGGATCCGGCCGCCAGCTCGGCCTCCCAGATCTTGAGTTCGATGCCGTGCACCGCGCCCCGCGCGCCGGGAAACGGGTTGAAGGCCCGGATCCGCCGCCACAGGGCCACCGCGGGCAGGGACCAGTCGAGCTGGGCCTCGGCCTTGTCGATCTTGTGCGCGTAGGTCACGCCCGCGTCGGCCTGTGGTTCGGCGTGGAGCGCGTCAGGGGCCTTGAGCGCGGCCGCCAGGAGCGCCGCGCCCAGGGTGGAGAGCCGGTCGTGCAGCGTCGCCGTCGTGTCGCCATCGTCGATCGGCATCACCGCCCGGGACAGCACCGGGCCCGTATCCAGCCCGGCTTCCATCTGCATCAGGCAGACGCCAGTCTCGGCATCTCCAGCCTCGATGGCCCGCTGAATCGGCGCCGCGCCGCGCCAGCGCGGCAGCAGCGACGCGTGGATGTTCCAGCAGCCCAGCCGCGGCACATCGAGCACCGCCTGCGGCAGGATGAGCCCGTAGGCGACGACGATCATGAGGTCCGCGTCGAGAGCGGCGAGGGCGTCGACTTCGGCCGGGTCGCGCAGCGTCGCCGGCTCGCGAACGGGCACGCACGCCGCTTCGGCCCTGACCTTGACCGGGCTCGGCGTCAGCTTGCGACCGCGGCCCGCGGGCCGGTCGGGCTGGGTGTAGACCGCAAGGACCTCATGATCCGCAGCAAGGAGCGCGTCGAGCGCCGCGACGGCGAAGTCCGGGGTTCCGGCGAAGATGATCCGCATGGGCGCGGTCGACCGCAGAGGCTCAGGCCACGCGGCGGCGTTTCTCGAGCTTCTTGACGACGCGCTGGCGCTTCAGCGGCGAGAGATAGTCGACGAAGAGGCGGCCCTCGAGGTGGTCCATCTCGTGCTGGATGCAGATGGCCAGCAGGCCGTCGGCCTCGAGCTCGAAGGGCTCGCCGTCCCGGCCCAGGGCCTTGACCCGGATCGAGTTGGCGCGCTCGACCTTGGCATAGATGCCGGGCACGGAGAGGCAGCCTTCCTCGTAGATCTGGTGACCGTCTTCCGCCACGATCTCCGGGTTGATGAAGCACAGCGGCTGATCCTTGTCCTCGGACACGTCCAGGACCAGCACGCGGCGATGGACGTTGATCTGCGAGGCTGCGAGGCCGATTCCCGGCGCTTCGTACATGGTTTCGAACAGATCGTCGACGAGCTGGCGCACCTCGGCATCGACCGCCTCGACGGGCTCTGCCTTCGTTCGCAGTCGGGGATCGGGAAATTCGAGTATTTCGCGCAGCGCCATGTGAATCAGTTCAAAGTCTTGGACGGACGGGACGTTCCATGATAGCGGAACTTCGTGAACGGCGTCTTAGGTGGCTCCGACACCGGCCGAAATCAAGGGTGTTTTGAGCCTGAGGGGATTTGAGCTACACTGAACTTCGTCGGGGAATCAATAAATTGGCCGTCATGTTTAAACCACTGCTTTCGCTGTTGGCGGTAACGCTCTACGCGAGCACTGCGCTGGCCCAGGTGGAACTGAATCCCGAGCACCCGGATCGCTACGAGGTGGTCCGCGGCGATACGCTCTGGGATATCTCCGAACGCTTCCTGCGGAATCCATGGATGTGGCCGGAAATCTGGCAGGCCAATCCGCAGATCGAGAATCCACACCTGATCTACCCAGGGGACATCATCAGCCTGTCGTTCGTGGACGGTCAGCCGCGGCTGACGCTCGAGCGCGGCGAGCGGCCGACGCTCCGCATGTCGCCGGGTGTCCGCCGGACGCCGCTGCGCGAGGCGATCCAGCCGATCGACCTGCAGGATATCCTGCCGTTCCTCGAGAAACGCACGATCCTGGCCGCAGACGAGCTCATCGGGATCCCTTACGTCGTCGACATCGAAGAGGGCTACCTCGCCGCGACCGAAGGGCAGCTTATCTACGTGCGTGATCTCAACGCGGAGGTCGGCGACGTCTACTCGGTGATCCGTCCAACGGTCGTGTTTTCCGAGGTGCCGGCGACCTTCCCCTTCGACATGGCGGAAAGCTTCGAGCCTGTGGCCGAGCCCTGGGAGTACCCGGGCCGCCGGTCGATCTCGGATCATGTCGACGCATTCTGGCAGAACTTCGTGAAGCGCCAGTACACCAAGCACATCCGGACGCTTGGCTATGAAGCCAGGCTCGCGGGCGTCGCGGAAGTGGTCGCCACGGGCGATCCGGCGACGCTGCGGCTGACCAGTTCGGAGATCGAGATCGTCGCCGGCGCCATGGTTGTGCCCGTCTTCACGTCGGACTTCGACCTTGAGTATTTCCCGCGCGCCGCGACGAGCATCGGCGACGACGGCCGGGTGATCGGTATCAGCAAGACCCTGTTCGGTGCCGGTCGCAACCAGGTGGTCGCGATCAACAAGGGCTGGGGCGACGGTATCGAGAACGGCCACGTCATGCGGATCAACCGGCCGTCACGGACCCTCCGCGACGAGGTCAAGTATCCGAAGGACGACGTCGGCACCTACTTCTCACGCAGCAACCGCAAGGTAGCGCAGGTGACGATCCCCGAGGAGTACACGGGACACCTGATGGTGTTCAAGACCTTCGAGCAGGTGAGCTATGCGCTGATCGTGCGCAGCGCCCAGACCATCAAGATGGGCGACGTACTCCGGGAGCCGTAGGGTCACCTTTCACTGCTGGATTCATTGAAAGAGCGCCACCGGCGCTCTCTTTCGTTGGGTGAGCCGGGACAAGTCGACGCATCGCGTCGACCCCGGCGAACGCCCTCGCGGAGTGCTCGGATCCGGAACAAAAACTCGATGCCATCGACCCCAGCGAACGCGAGCGCGCCGTTTCTCACATCCGCACACACGCCTCGAATCAAATGCGTCGGTCGCGCCGGTTCTATCGCTCGACGATCGCCGCGACGCCCATGCCGCCAGCGGTGCAGATCGAGATCAGGCAGCGGCCGCTGCCCTTCTCGGCCAGCAGCTTCGCCGCTACCGGCAGGATCCGCGTTCCGGTCGCCGCGAAGGGATGGCCGGCCGCTAGCGAGGAGCCGCGAACGTTGAGCTTCTCGCGATCGATCGAGCCCAGGGCCTTGCGCAGCTTCAGCTTTTCCTTGCAGTACTTCGACGATTCCCAGGCCGCGAGCGTACACAGGACCTGCGCGGCGAATGCCTCGTGGATCTCGAAGAAATCGAAATCGTCGAAGGTGAGCTTGTTGCGCTTGAGCAGCCGGGCGACCGCGTAGGTCGGCGCCATGAGAAGACCTTCGCCGCCACCCACGAAGTCCACGGCCGAGACTTCCGCGTCGACGAGATAGGCCAGCACCTCCTGCTTGTGCTTCTTCGCCCAGGCCTCGTTCGCCAGCATGGCGCAGCTCGCGCCGTCGGTCAGGGGCGTGCTGTTACCGGCCGTCAGGGTGCCGTTCCCCGAGCGCCGATCGAAAGCGGGCTTCAGCGTCGAGAGCTTCTCGACCGTCGTGTCCGGTCGGAGGATGCCATCGCGCTTGAGGCCGCGGAACGGGACGACGAGATCGTCCATGAAACCCGCATCGTAGGCTGCGGCGAGGTTCTGGTGGCTCGCTGCGGCAAGCTCATCCTGCGCGCCCCGCTCGATGCCCCACTCGCGCGCCATGATCTCGCAGTGGTCGCCCATGGACTTGCCGGTCCGGGGCTCTGAAACGCCGGGCAGCGCCGGAGCCAGTTCCCCGAAGCCGAAGCCCTTCCAAGCGGACAGGCGATCGCCGAAGGTGCGCGCCCGGTTCGTGTCGAGCAGCCGGCGGGCGAAGGCGTCCTTGAAGACGATCGGCACATCCGACGTGGTGTCCGAACCGCCGGCGATGCCCGAGTCGATCTGCCCCACGGCGATCTTGTTCGCGATGACGATCGAGGCGTCGAGGCTGGTGCCACAGGCGCGCTGCAGCGTCAGGCCGGGCGTGTGCGGCGCCAGGCCGCTGGAGAGCGTGATCTCGCGAGCCAGGTTCCAGTCGCGCGAATGCTTGATGACCGCGCCAAACGCGACCTCGCCGATCTCCTGGTCCTGCAGACCGAAGCGCTCAACGGTCGCGCCGAGGGCCTTGATGCCCATCTCGCGGTTGCCGATATCGGCGTAGGCGGTGTTGTTGCGGCAGAAGGGGATCCGGGCGCCACCGAGGATGGCGACTTTCTTTTGTTGCGCAGCCATGCGTTTGGGAAGTCCTGAGGAGAAGCCGACGCTCAGCCTAGCAAGCACCCGAGCCTGAAGCCATGGCCCCGCTCAGTTCTCCCAGCGTTACTGATCCCGGTCAGTCCTTCCAGGCGGCGACCATCACCCGCTTGCCGAAGCGGTGCTGCTCATAGGCATCGGGCGGCGGCGGCAGCAGCTCGACGCGGTCGAAGCCGACGGCCTGCATGATCCACAGCAGACCGGGGGTGCTCGGCGCGAGGCAGATCCCGAGCGTGCTCGCCTCCGGCCCGTGGGTTTCGTCGGTCTCATCGATGATGCCGAAGCACCCCTTCATGTCCTTCACGAAGGTGTAGTTACCCCAGTCGACCGGACCGGAAAGGTGCGGCACGACCTGGGTTTCGAGGAAACAGACCCGAGAGGTGAGGGCGTGCGCGACGCGAATCGCCCCGATCGGGTTCTCGAGATGGTAGATGAGCCCGAGCATCATCACCACGTCGAAGGTCCCCAGCGCGTCGGTATCAACGGCGTGGATATCGCTCTGGACGGCGCTCATCTGCTCATGGCCGAGGACGTCCGCAATCAGGTTGGTGTCGGCCACGTGGCTGTCACGCGCGTCGATGCCCAGCACCTCGTCCGCGCCGCGCGCTGCCATCCGACTGGCGAAGTAGCCCTGGTGGCAAGCGAGATCGACGACGCGGCGACCGGCGAGCGTCGATCCGTATTCCCCTTCGAGGACGGCGTCCATCATCGCGAGCCGGGTGGCGTGCACGGCATCCAGCTTGCCCCCGCCATAGGTCGGCGTGACCGCCCCGCTGGGCAATTCGAAGGGGTAGAACCATTCGCGTTCGAGGAGGGCCTGTTCGCGGTCCATGGCGGCTTGGCGGGACTTCCGCCCCGGTAGTGGTCGGGCGTCGGATGGTACACTCAAGCTGTCTTCGACAACAGGAATTGTCCATGGCATCCATCGTCGCTCCGGCGACGGCCGCAGCGCTGGCGGCTCGCTATGACCAGGTGCGCGGCGTCTCGGAGACGCTCTGCGAGCCCCTCGAACCCGAGGACTTCGTGGTGCAGTCGATGCCGGACGTGAGCCCGGCAAAGTGGCACCTTGCCCACGTAAGCTGGTTCTTCGAGACCTTTGTGCTCAAGCCGCTGGGCGGCTACACCGCCTTCGATCCGGCCTTCGAGGTCCTGTTCAATTCCTACTACAACGCTGTAGGCGAGCAGTTCTCGCGACCGGACCGCGGATTGCTGACTCGACCGACGGTCCGCGAGATCTTCGCCTACCGCGCGCACGTCGATGACGCGATGCGTCGCGCCTTCGCCGCCGGCCGGCTCGATGCCGCAACCCTCGAGATCGTCGAACTCGGGCTGCACCACGAGCAGCAGCACCAGGAACTGCTGCTCATGGACCTCAAGCACGTGTTCTCGCGGAATCCACTCGATCCGATCTACCGGCCGCGATCACCGGCACCCAGCGCCGTGCCCGCCCTCGGCTGGCAGCGCTTCGGCGACGCCCGGGTCGCCATCGGGGCACCGGCCGAAGGCTTCGCCTTCGACAACGAGCGACCGGATCACGACCGCGAGGTACCGGCCTTCCGGCTCGCGGACCGTCCCGTCACGAACGGCGAGTACCTCGAGTTCATCGAGGACGGGGCCTACCGGAATCCGGCACTTTGGCTGAGCGACGGATGGTCGACGGTCCAGGATAAAGGGTGGCGGGCGCCGCTCTACTGGTCGCAGCGCGATGGAGCCTGGACCGAATTCACGCTCCACGGCCGAGAAGCGATCGACCCGGGTGCACCGGTCTGCCACGTGAGCTACTACGAGGCCGACGCCTTCGCGACCTGGGCCGGCTACCGCCTTCCCGACGAGTTCGAATGGGAAACGGCCGCCCGGTCGGGCCAGCCTGGCGACGGCTTCATGGACGACGGTGTCTTCCACCCCGCCATGCCCGAGCGCGGACAGCACTTCGGTCAGGTCTGGGAGTGGACGCGGTCGGCCTACCACCCATATCCAGGCTATCGGCCGGCCGTGGGCGCGCTCGGCGAGTACAACGGCAAGTTCATGGTCAGCCAGCTCGTGCTGCGCGGGGGCGCCTGCGTCACGCCACGCGATCACATCCGCGCGAGCTACCGCAATTTCTTCTATCCCCACATGCGCTGGCAGTTCGGTGGCATCCGGCTGGCGCGCGACGACGGCAAGGAAGCCTAGCCCTACAAGGAAGCTCAGACACTCGATGAATCAGCCCATCTTTCAGCAGGTCCCGGACGGTCGCTTTCTCGCGATCCGCAACTGGCAGCATCGCCATCACGAGGACGATGCCCTCGTGGCGGTGCCGTTGACGACCGACGAGGTCTCGCGCTACCAAGCCATGAAGGCCCGTGGTGCCTCCGACGAGCGGATCTTCGAGAGCCTGTTCCCCCCGCCGGCGACGGAACGCGTGTCGATGTCCATCAACCAGCTCACGAAGCCGCAGCTCCTCGGACTGCTGGTCCAGCTGCTGCCTACCGATACGCCCTCGCTGCGACGCATGACCCGGGAGGATCTGGCGACCCTGACGCGCGCGCTCTGTCGTCCGCGCCGCGGCTGCGAGGGTTTTCTGGTCTGAGATTGACCGCAGCGCTTTCTCGAAGAGCACCGTAGTCCGGGTTCCTTCGACGCCGGCCCCTCGATGGCGCCCGGCAACCCTGAGGGTCGGCGCGCCACAAGCGAGCCCGCCCCGGCTATCATGGACGCTTCGAGTTTCCGGGAGACGGCCGTGGCCAGAGAGATCATCCATACCGACGACGCGCCTGCCGCCATCGGCACCTACTCGCAGGCGGTGAAGAGCAACGGGACCCTGTACCTGTCGGGACAGATCCCGCTGGACCCGAAGTCAATGACCCTCGTCGAAGGCGATTTCGCCGTGCAGTGTCACCAGGTTTTCGCCAACCTCGGCGCGGTGCTTGCCGCCGGCGGCGCGGGCTTCGCGGATGTCGCCAAGCTCAACATCTTTCTCACGGATCTGGGCAACTTCGCCGAGGTCAATCGAATCATGGCGACCTATTTCGAAGAACCCTATCCGGCGCGCGCCGCGATCGGCGTCAAGGAGCTCCCCAAGGGCGCTATCGTCGAAATGGACGCGATCGCCGTCGTCGACTGAATGACCGAGCTCGCGCCGGAGACGGCCATCACGGCGCTGCCCGGCGTCGGCCCGAAGATCGCGGAGAAGCTTGCCCAGCTCGGACTCACGAGCTGCGCAGACGCGCTGTTCCATCTCCCGCTGCGCTACGAGGACCGCACCCGCGTCACGCCGATCGGCAGCCTGCGACCGGGCATGCGGGTGATGGTTGCGGGCCAGGTGCTGTCGTCGGCGAGCGTTGGCCGCGCTCGACGCTCCCTGGTCGTGGCGCTCGGTGATGGCACGGGTCGCGTTACCCTCCGGTTCTTTCATTTCTATGCCAACCAGACCCGGATGCTGCGCCGCAAGCCGTATCTGGTTTGCTACGGCGAGGTCCGCCCGGGCTACGATGGGCTCGAGATGGTTCATCCGGAGTACACCGTTGCCGATCCCGACACGCCGGTGCCGGTCGAGGACCGACTCACACCGATCTACCCCGCCGGCGAGGGCGTCGGCCAGGCAATCCTTCGCCGCATCTCGAGCGCGGCTCTGGAGCAGGTCGGTGTCACCGAACTACTCGACGCGCCGGACGAGGACTGGACCCTTGCCGACGCCCTTCACTACGTCCATCGGCCGCCGCCGGAGGCGGATCTCAAGCAGCTGAGCGATGGGGAGCATCCCGCGCAGCAGCGCCTGGCGCTCGAGGAGCTGGTGGCCCACCGGATCAGCATGCTGTTCATGCGCGAACGCACGCGCAGCCGCCGCGCGCCGTCGCTGGCGACGGGGCCCGCGCTGGCGGCGGAGCTGATCGCCGCGCTGCCCTTCGAACTGACTGGCGCCCAGGGCCGCGTCGTTGACGAAATCGGTAACGATCTCGCGGGAGAAATGCCGATGCAGCGGCTGCTTCACGGCGACGTCGGCGCCGGGAAGACGGTGGTCGCCGCGATCGCCGTTGCCCAGGCGCTGGCCGCCGGACATCAGGCCGCCCTGACTGCTCCCACGGAGATCCTGGCCGAGCAGCATTACCGCAGCCTCAGCACCTGGTTCGAACCGCTGGGCGTCGATGTCGTCTGGCTGACCGGACGGGTCAAGGGCCGGGAGCGCACCGCTGCCCTCGAGGCGCTGGCCGATGGCGCCGGCATTGCCGTCGGCACGCACGCACTCATGGAAGAGGCCGTTCGCTTCCGCTCCCTGGCGCTGGTCGTCATCGACGAGCAGCATCGCTTCGGCGTCCGCCAGCGCCTGCGACTTCGGGACAAGGGCCCCGGCGACAGCACGCCGCACCAGCTGATCATGAGCGCCACGCCAATTCCGCGGACCCTCGCGATGACCGCCTACGCCGACCTTGAAGTCTCGGTCATCGACGAGCTGCCGCCAGGGCGAAAACCGATCGGCACGGTCGTGGTCAATGCCGATCGACGAAGCGAGGTGATCGAGCGCGTGGCCTTCGCACTCACCGAGGGGCGGCAGGTCTACTGGGTATGCACGCTGGTCGAGGAGTCCGACGTACTCCAGGCCGAGGCGGCGACGGATACGGCCGCGCAGCTCGAACACGAACTCGGTCACGCCGCGGTCGGGCTCGTCCACGGACGAATGAAGGGCGTGGAGAAGGACGAGGTCATGGGGCGCTTCAAAGCGGGGAAGCTCCGCCTGCTGGTAGCGACGACGGTCATCGAGGTGGGCGTCGATGTACCCAACGCCAGCCTGATGATCATCGAGAACGCCGAGCGCCTCGGCCTGTCCCAGCTGCACCAGCTCCGCGGCCGCGTCGGGCGCGGCACCGCCGAGAGCACCTGTCTGCTGCTGTACCGCGCGCCCCTGACGGACACCGCGCGCCAGCGCCTCGAGGTCATGCGCGAGACGACCGACGGGTTCCGCATTGCGCAGCGTGATCTCGAGCTGCGCGGGCCGGGCGAGGTCCTCGGGACGCGGCAGACGGGCGCGGTGCAGTTCAGGATCGCTGACCTTGCGCGGGACCAGCCGCTGCTGGCGCGGGTCGGCCCAGCGGCGCAGCGTATACTGAGCGACTTTCCCGCACGGGCCGAGGAGCTCGTGCGACGCTGGGTCGGTGACCCGGAGCGTTTCGGCGGCGTCTGAAGCGTCTCACCATGACGGGAGGCGCGCTGGCAATGCCCGGGCCCGGAGAGTTCGTCGATTGCCGCAAGCTCGGCGACTTGCGGCGAGTACAGCGAGTTCATCGCCGGCGGTTGAGGTCGATCGAACGAGCCGTATGGCATGAGGCAGCGAGAGACCGGCGGCGTCACTTGATGAAGCTTTCCCATGTATCTGAAGCGAAGCCCAAGCCCATGACCCGGCTGACTAGATCGGCAACTGCAGCGAAGCTGAGGACATGTTCGGGCTGAGCCTGACCTACGGAGACCTGCTGGCGCACTTCGCCATGCTGCTCTTCTGCATCTCCTACCTGTTCCGGGACATCTTCTGGCTGCGCTTCTTCTCCATCATCGGCAGTACGGCCGAGATCGCCTTCTTCTACCTCGTCCCCGAGGAACCGATCTGGGTCTACATCTTCTGGAACGGTGTGTTCGTCACGCTCAATGCGGGACACCTCATCCTGCTGGCGCGCGAACGGGTCACGCGACCGCTCACGGAAGAGGAATCAGAGTTGTCCGAGACCATCTTCCGGGGCATGACGCGCTTCGAATTCCTGAAGCTCCTGCGCCTGGCCCACTGGCGTTCGGTCCCGCCGGCAACCTGCCTGACGGTCCAGGGTGAGCGGGTCGCCGAGCTCCTCCTCATCTTCGACGGCACCGTCGACATCCTGAAGGGCGACGAGAAGGTCGCCGAGGTCAAGGCGGGTCAGTTCATCGGTGAGATGAGCTTCGCGAGTGGCGAACCCGCGACCGCCACGGTGCGCTCGGCGACGCCATTGCGCTACATCTGCTGGTCACAGGAGGATCTGCGCAGCCTGCTACAACGGAATCGCGATCTGCAGATGGCGATGGAACAGGTCCTCAGCAAGGACGTGGTGAACAAGCTTTCGAAGTCGTTTTCACCGGCCTGACGGCCGATTCGGGGCACGGAACGGCGTGTTGCGGTACACTTCCGCCCGGTTCGGCGGTCTCTTCACGGCATCGCAATCCGAACTGTCAACAATGAATCGACCTCGTGCGAAACCGCAGGAGCTGGGAACGATGACGGCCAAGCTGGCCACGATGCAAGCAGAACTCGCGCTGCAGGACCGACTGCTTCCAGGCGTCTCGCGCACCTTTGCGCTGACGATTCCGGAGCTGCCGGGCATGCTGCGCACGGCTGTGACGAACGCCTATCTGCTCTGCCGGATCGCCGACACCATCGAGGACGACCCGCGGCTCGATGTCGATCGCAAGACGGCCTTCCACGCGGACTTTGTTGCCGTCGTCGAAGGCGACCTCGAGGCAGCTGACCTCGTGCGACGTCTGGCGCCGGTGCTCGAAGGCAGTACGCCCCCGGAAGAGGTGGAGCTCGTGCGCGAGCTGCCGGCCATCATCCGCGTAACCGAGGCGCTGCCCGAGCTGTCGCGCCGGGCGCTGCGCCGCTGTATCCGCGTGATGTGCCAGGGCATGCCGGGCTTCCAGCGCGAGACCTCCGTCCGAGGACTGCCGTCGGTCGAGGACCTGGAGCGGTACTGCTACTACGTGGCGGGCTGCGTCGGCGAGATGCTCACCGAGCTGTTCTGCGAGCACAACGGGCAGGTCTCGACGCGCCGGTCCGAGCTCATGCGCCTGGCCGTGTCCTTCGGCCAGGGCCTGCAGATGACGAACATTCTCAAGGATTTCTGGGAAGACCGGACCCGGGCGGCCTGCTGGCTGCCGCGCTCGGTCTTCGAGGCCGAGGGCATGGACCTCGCCGATGCGGAGGCGCCGCACAACCGTCAGCGCTTCTCCCAGGCGATGACCCGGCTCGTTGCCATCGCGCACGCGTGCCTGCGCGACGCGATCGACTACGTGAAGCTCATTCCACGGTCGGAGACCGGGATCCGGCGCTTCTGCCTCTGGGCCATCGGCCTCGCCGTGCTCACGTTGCGGAACATCCGCAATCGGCCGGACTACATGACCGGCGCTGACGTGAAGGTCTCGCGGCGCATGCTCAAGGCCACCGTGCTGTCCGCCAACGCGGTCGCGCGGAGCAACTCCGG
Source organism: Pseudomonadota bacterium (assembly GCA_039188505.1). Taxonomy (GTDB): domain Bacteria; phylum Pseudomonadota; class Gammaproteobacteria; order Xanthomonadales; family SZUA-38; genus JBCCZC01. Next base: position 21,210 of record JBCCZC010000013.1, read on the forward strand.
AGTCACCGCGTTGTTCGAGCTCGCCGCCGCCGGCCTGCCACTCGACGACGAGTACGTCGCCCGGCTGACCCGCGAGCTCGAGCGCGAGACGCTTCCCGCCGGGACCGTCGACGGCTGACCTGCGATGAGCACGGCCGTCGCCAATTCCCGGATCGTATCCTCGGAATCCGAGCAGCTGATCCTCGTCAACGCCCAGGACGAACCGATCGGGTTCGCCAGCAAGGGTGACGCCCACGACGGGGACGGCATCCTGCATCGGGCCTTCTCGCTCTTCATCTTCAACGACGACGGTGAGCTGCTCCTGCAGCAGCGCGCGGAAGGCAAGCGGCTCTGGGGGGGCTACTGGTCCAACAGCTGCTGCAGCCACCCGCGGGCGGGCGAACGCATGGACGAGGCTGTCCATCGGCGCCTCGAGCAGGAGCTGGGCATGACCGCGCAGCTCGATTTTCTCTACAAGTTCGAGTATCAGGCGCAGTTCGGCGACCTCGGGTCCGAACACGAACTGTGCTGGGTCTACCTGGGCCGCACGCGGGATGAGGTGCGGGCCAACGAAACCGAGATCGCGAGCTGGCGCTACGTGGCTCCGGCCGACCTCGACCGCGAGCTCGCTCAGCATCCGGAACGCTTTACGCCGTGGTTCAAGCTGGAATGGGCCCGGATTGCCGACGAGTTCCGCGACGCGCTCGATCGGCTCACGCGCCCAGCGGCCTGACCCGCCCCGAAAGGTATCCTTCGATCCCCCGACCGACGTGGTGATAGGCGTCGATATGGCGCCCCAGCACCGGGCCACCGCCCATTGTGCGGTTGGCGTCGAAGACGAAGGTTCGCCCATCGTGAACCACGTAGTCGAAGCGACCGTAGTCGAGGCCGAGCCGCTCGCGCAGCTCGACCAGCTCGGGTGGCGGCTCGCAGGGGCCCGTGTCGCAGACCATGGTGCTGAACTTCACGATGTGCCGGCGGGACCCCAGACGCCCGGTCATCGACCGGTCGCCGAAGAAGAGCCAGTAGCGGACGAAGTAGAGACCGCCTTCGCGCTCGGGCAGAAATCGCTCGACGACCAGGTGACGGTTGCCCCAGATCTCACGGGGCACCTGGTCGATGGCCGGGAACACCGGATAGCGGCGCGGGTCGACGAAGCGGGTGGTGGCCCAACCGCCGCCGCGGTCGACGCGCTCGCCGCGTTCCCGGCGATCCATCTCCTCAGGTATGCCGCCGTAGTTGCCGGCGCTCTTGACGATCACCGGTCCATCCCAGCAGCTGCCGTCATCGAGGAGCTGGGTGCTGTAGCCCCGTCGCCGGATGTCGATCGCGTTGCCATTGATCACGAGCGGCCGTTCCGCAATCGCTGCGCGGAACGGCCCGGGTACCACGGTGAGGTCGACGTGGAGAATGAGCGCATCGGCCTCGGGAATCCCGTGCGGCCCGACGTGCAGGCGCGTTTCGATTCCTCGGCGGCGCCACTCGAGCGCCATGGTGTGGAGCAGAAAATCGGTGTCCCGGCGATGCTGGACGATGACGACCGATGCGCCCATGACCTCAACCGCCCACCTGCCTGACGCCAACGGAGAGATAGCCCTCGACCGCGGCCAGCCCGGCCCGCCCGTTGCGATCCAGCTGGGGTTCGAGCCCGAGCGTTGCTTCAGTGGCCGGACTGCTCGTTGTCACTGGCGAGTGCGGCTTGTTCGATCGGCCGAATCCCCGGGCAGGCCCAACAGGCACGGCGCCGAACCCCTCTCGGTCGGACTCCCGCACAACGCTCAGGTCGACATGAACGATCCCCAAGTCAGCTGCAGGAACCTCGCCGGGGCCGACGTGCTGGGGCATGCGGATGCCGCGACGCCGCCATCCGTTCGTCATCGCATACGGCAGATCATCCGTGCTCGCATGGTTCTGGATGATGACCGAGCCCCGCAAATCCGCCCCTCAAGCCATGCTAAGCCTGCCGAAGCGGGCGAGCAGGTCCGGGCCCGCCGGCGTTTCCCGTACCGCTGCTGCCAGCGCCGCCGGGTCCTGGCCCTCGGAGCGCAGCTCCCCCGCAAGGACCTCGACGTAGCGGCGCGTGATGTCGGCATCGAACTCCGGGTGGTGCTGGACGCCCCAGCAGGCCGGCCCGAAGCGGAGGACGTGATGCGGATCCGCGGCCGTGGCGCCAAGGATGGCCGCTTCTGTCGGCGGGGTGAGAACGACCTCGCGGTGGGCGACCTGCACGGGTAGCTTGGGTCCGAACCCCTGGAGCAGGGCATCGCCATCCATCAACCTCAGCGTGGTCGTACCCGCCTGACGTCCGTGCGGATTGGGCCCAACGTCACCGCCGAGGGCGTGGGCGATCAGCTGGTGACCGAAGCAAACGCCCAGAACGGGTACGCGACCGATCGCGTCGCGGAGCCAGGGCAGCAGCGCCTCGGCCCAGGGTTCCCGGTGAGACACCATGGCGGGCGAGCCGGTGATCAGGAGACCGGAAAAGTCGTCCAGGGCGGGCGGCATGGTCGTGGCGTTGTGAACCTGGACCGGGCGGTCGATACCGCGGGTGAACCAGTGCTCGAAATCCCCGCGCGCCTCGCGGATCGCGGCCGGCGCGCAGCCGGTTTTCAGGATCAGCAGCCGACGCTTCAAGCGTGTCGGTCGGGATCGATCGCGTCGGGAGGGATGACGCGGCCGGCTTCCTCTGGCGTGGTCAGCCCGGCGATGACCTTGCGCGCCGCGGAGACGCGAAGGGGGCGCATGCCCATCTTGATCGCCCGGCGAGTGAGCGCGGAAAGGTCCGTGTCCTTGAGAATCAGATCGTCGATTCGGCTATCGACGGCCATCATCTCGTAGATCGCCGTCCGGCCACGGTAGCCGGTATTCCGGCACGATTCGCAGCCGACAGGGCCATAGAACTGCTTCGGCTCGGGGATCTTCCAGCGGCCGATCAGCGACTGCCAGTGGGCCGGGTCGAGGTCGGCTGGGGCTTTGCACTCAGGGCAGAGCGTCCGGACGAGCCGCTGCGCCACGATGCCGCACACCGTGCCGCGCAGCATGTAATGGGGCGCGCCGAGGTCAAGGAGCCGGGTAATCGCCGAGGGCGCATCGTTGGTGTGCAGTGTCGACAGCACGAGGTGTCCGGTGAGCGCGGCCTGGATCGCCATCTGGGCAGTTTCCAGGTCGCGGATCTCGCCGACCATGATGACATCGGGATCCTGCCGCAGCAGGGTACGCACGCCGGAGGCGAAGGTCACGCCGATGCCCGAGACCACCTGCATCTGGTTGAATTCCGGCGAGACCATCTCGATCGGGTCCTCGACGGTACACACGTTGATGTCGGGGCTGGCGAGGTGTCGCAGCGTGGCGTAGAGCGTCGTCGTCTTTCCCGAGCCGGTCGGCCCGGTAACCAGAACGATGCCGTGCGGACGCTCGACCATCTGGCGCCAGATGCCCAGTTCGCTGCTGCTGAAGCCCAGCTCTTCGAAGCCGAGCTGCGTGACGACCGGATCGAAGATCCGCATGACGCACTTCTCGCCGAAGGCGGTGGGCATGATGGAGATCCGGAGCTCGATCTCCTGGCCGTCGGGTGCGCGGGTCTTGATGCGGCCGTCCTGCGGCCGGCGCTTCTCGGCGACGTCCATGCGGCCGAGCACCTTGATGCGCGCGTTGACGGCGCCCATCACCGGCGTCGGCATCTGGTAAACGGTATGGAGACGCCCGTCGATGCGGAAGCGGACGTTCGAGAGCTCCCGCCGCGGCTCGAGATGAATGTCACTCGCGCGCTGGTCGAAGGCGTATTGGAGCAACCAGTCGACGATGAAGACGACATGCTGATCATCGGCGTTCAGATTCCCCGACCGGCCGAGCTCGAGGAGCTGCTCGAAATTCGGGATGCCGGCGATGCCGCCGGTGCCGATGCGAAGATCCGTCGCCCGGCGAACCGAACGCGAGACGCCGTAGAACTCCTCGATGAAACGATCGATATCGAGCGGAGAGGCGACGACCACCTTGATCTGCCGCCGGACGATCTGGCTGAGATCGTTCATCCAGCGCAGGTCGAAGGGTTCGGAGGTGGCGACGATCAGCGTATTGGGCTGGATCTCCACCGGCAGGATGCCGTAGCGCCGCGCGTAGGCCTGGGAAATGATGCCGGTAACGGCCTCGACCTCGACTTCCATCGGATCGATGCGATAGTGCGGCAGGCCGCATTCGGCCGCCAGCCACTCGGTCAGCACGTGGATGTCGAGGAGCCGACCGTTCAGGGTCGGGTGCGGTAGCTTGAGCTTGGCGACCTGGATCAGCGGGTGCAGCTGTCGGTCAACGCCACTCTCCCGCAGCGAGCGGACGCGACCGACGTGATCGCGGGGGACGAGACCATCGCTGATGAGCGCATCGATGACCGCGTCGAGGGAGATAGGTCCACCGGACGAGAGACGCGGGCGATCCGTGTCGGCACTGTTCACGTTCATGACGCTTCCGATTATGCCACGACCGGCGGGTCGGGCCTGCGGGAGCGCTCCTGCGCTGCAAATCGGACGCGTTCCGGCGCTATACTAGGGCGTTTTGCCACGACGATCGGCCATCATGCTTGAATCCGCCGCACGCCCCCGGGATTTCCAGGATTTCATCGGGCGGCTCAATGCCTTCTGGGCGGAACGGGGCTGCGTCCTCGTTCAACCCCTCGATATCGAAGTCGGCGCCGGGACCTTTCACCCCGCGACCTTCCTGCGCGCCATCGGGCCAGAGCCCTGGCGCTCGGCCTATGTTCAGCCGTCGCGGCGGCCGACGGACGGGCGCTACGGTGAGAACCCGAACCGGTTGCAGCACTACTACCAGTACCAGGTTGTGCTCAAGCCCTCGCCCCTCGAGATCCAGGAGCTCTACCTCGATTCCCTGCGCGCGGTCGGTATCGATCCCTCGGTGCACGACATCCGCTTCGTCGAGGACAACTGGGAGTCCCCGACGCTCGGTGCCTGGGGCCTCGGCTGGGAAGTCTGGCTCAACGGTATGGAGGTGACCCAGTTCACCTATTTCCAGCAGGTGGGCGGCCTCGACTGCAAGCCCGTCATGGGCGAGATCACCTACGGACTCGAGCGCCTGGCGATGTATCTGCAGGAGGTCGACAACGTCTACGACCTCGTCTGGACGCGGTCCGAGGGCCGCGCCGTCACCTACGGCGAGGTCTTTCACCAGAATGAAGTCGAGCAGTCGGCCTACAACTTCGAGCACGCCAACACCGATGCGCTCTTCGTGGCCTTCGATCAGGCCGAAGCCCAGTGCAACCAGCTCATCGAAGCCGGCCTCCCGCTGCCGGCTTACGACCAGGTGCTGAAAGCGTCGCACAGCTTCAACCTCCTCGATGCGCGCAGCGCGATCTCGGTCACCGAGCGGCAGCGCTTCATCCTGCGCGTTCGGGCGCTTGCGAAGGCCGTGGCGGAGGCGTACTACGCCAAGCGCGAGGCGCTGGGCTTCCCCGGCTGCGAGGCCGCTACCGCGGAGGTGGCCCATGGCTGACGTCGCCGACTTCCTCGTCGAGATCGGGACAGAGGAGCTGCCGCCAGGTAGCCTCGATCGACTCCTCGACGCCTTCGCCGACGGCCTCGCCCACGAGCTGGCCGAACTGAACGTGGTCGTCGCCGGCGACGCGATCACGCGCCTCGCGTCCCCGCGCCGGCTCGCGCTGCTGGTCCGCGACGTGCCGCTGCGGCAGCCGGACCGGAACGAGGAACGGCTGGGCCCACCGGTTGCGGCCGCGACGGACGCCGACGGCAACCCGACGCGCGCAGCCCAGGGCTTCGCCGCGAGCTGCGGCACGACCGTCGATCAGCTCGACCATGTCGACACGGACAAGGGTCTGCGCCTCGGATACGTTCGGCACGTGCCCGGCGAGGCATCAGCCACGCTGCTGGTCGGGGCGGTGGAACGGGCCCTACACCGACTGCCGGTACCGAAACCGATGCGCTGGGGCGATCATGATTTCGCCTTCGTGCGTCCCGTCCACTGGGTCGTGATGCTGCTCGGCGAGGACGTGATCGACGGTGAGCTGCTGGGCCAGCCGATCGGCCGGATCAGCCGCGGCCACCGCTTTCACCATGCCGACGCGATCCACATCGCCGAGCCGGCTGCCTACCCGGAAGCACTACGCGGCGGCTTCGTGCTCGTCGATCCGGCCGAGCGCCGCGAACGGGTCCGCGCGTCGGTCGAGGCCGCCGGCACCGCCACCGGCGGCAGTGCCGTCATCCGGGAGGAGCTGCTCGAGGAGGTCACGAACCTCGTCGAATGGCCCGTGGCGCTCGCGGGCCGCTTCGACGACGACTTCCTGGCGGTGCCCGCCGAAGCGCTCGTCTCGAGTATGGAGAAGCACCAGAAATTCTTCCCGGTTGTCGATGCCAACGGTGAGTTGATGCCGCGCTTCGTCGGCGTGTCGAACATCGAGAGCACCGACCCCGAGGAGGTCATCCGCGGCTACGAGCGTGTTATTCGCCCGCGTCTCGCGGATGCCCGCTTCTTCTGGGATCTGGATCGCAAGCGTCCGCTGGAAGAGCACCGCGACGCGCTGGCGAAGATGGTCTATCAGAAGCGGCTCGGCAGCCTCGATGAGAAGGCCCAGCGCGTTGCCAACCTGGCCGCCACGCTGGCCGACCAGCTCGGCGCCGACGTCGACGCGGTCCGCCGTGCCGCGTCGCTCGCCAAGTGCGATCTGATGGCGGAGATGGTCGGTGAGTTTCCGGACCTGCAGGGCATCATGGGGCGCTACTGCGCGCTGGAGCAGGGTGAGAGCGAAGCCGTGGCGTGGGCGATCGAGGAGCACTACCTCCCGCGCTTCGCCGGCGATACGCTGCCGACACGTCCGGTAGGCCGCCTGCTGGCCGTTGCCGACCGGGTGGATACGCTGGCCGGAATCTTCGCGGTCGGACTCAAGCCCACGGGAAACAAGGATCCCTACGCCCTGCGCCGCGCCGCACTCGGTCTCGGCCGCATCCTGATCGAGGGCGGCGTGGACATCGATCTCGAGGCCCTGTTCGACGGCGCCCTGGCCGCGGTCGCCGAGCACGTTCCGGAAGCGGTAGAGGTTCGCGACGAGGTCGTCGACTTCGTGCTCGAGCGCATGCGCGCCTGGTATCACGAGCAGGGCGTGGACACGGAGATCTTCAACGCGGTGGTGGCCCGGCGCCCGACCCGCCCCCTGGACTTCGACCGCCGGATCCAGGCCTGCCGGACCTTCGCGGCCCTGCCGGCCGCCGAATCCCTGGCGGCCGCGAACAAGCGGATCGGCAACATCCTCCGGAAGGCCGAGGACGCCATTCCCGGCGAGCCGGACGCCGGCGCCCTGACGGACGCAAGCGAACAGGCGCTCGCCGCGGAGATCGCGGAGGCGGCCGGCGCGGTCCTGCCGCAGATTGCCGCCGGGGCGTACGGCGACGCGCTGGCGCGGCTCGCCGAGCTGGCGCCGACCGTCGACCGCTTCTTCGATGAGGTGCTGGTGATGGCCGACAACCCGATAGTCCGCCGCAATCGCCTGGCCCTCCTGGCGCAGCTCAAGGGTCTCTTCGACGGCATCGCCGACATCTCCCTGCTGGCGCGCGCCCGATGAAACTCGTCGTTCTCGGCCGCGACGGCGTCATCAACGAGTCGCTCGAAGACGGCAGCTCGGTGACGGCTACCAACTGGTCCACGCTGCCGGGGAGCATGGAGGCCATCGCGATGCTGACGCGCTCCGGTATCCGGGTGGTCGTCGCGACGAACCAGCAGGGTGTTCGTGAGGGCACCCTCGATGTGGAGGACGTCCACGACGTCCACGACAAGATGCACCAGATGGCCCAGGAAGCTGGCGGCGCCATCGACGCGGTGTTCTTCGCGTCCACGGGCAATCCTCGCGGGCATGGAAAGCAGCAGCCGAAGGTGCAGCTGCTCGAGCAGGTGCAGGCGCGGTACCAGGTGGATTTTCCCGACATGGTCGTCATCGGCGATTCGCGCGAAGATCTCGATGCCGCTGCAGCGGTCGGCGCGCGCTCCGTGCTGGTCCAGACCGGTCACGGCCGGGAGGTACTGGGCGAACTGGCGGATTTCGACGGCGTCACCATCCACAGCGACCTCGCGGCTGCGGTTGACGCCCTGCTCGGCGCATGAGGCGCAGCGGTCCCGGTCGGATCGCCTGATCCTATGCGGTTGCGCAGCTTCGCCTTCTTCATCGTCCTCGCGCTGAGCCTGCTGGTCTATGCGCCGCTGGTGGCGCTGCTGTTTCCCCTGCCCTTTCATGTGGCGCATCGCGCCAGCAACGTCTGGACGCGGTTCTTCGTCTGGTTTTCGCGGACCATCGGCGGTGTGGACTGCCGCATCGACGGTATCGAGCGACTCCCCGGTGGTCCCTGCATCTTCTTCTCGAAACACCAGTCCGCGTGGGAAACGCTGGCCTTCCAGGCGCTGCTGCCACCGTACGTCTGGATCCTGAAGCGGGAGGCTCTGTGGATTCCGTTCTTCGGCTGGGGGCTGTCGGCGCTTCGACCGATCGCCATCGACCGGTCCGCTCGGGGCGCTGCCGTACGCCAGATACGCGACCAGGGCATCGAGCGCCTCGACGCCGGGCTGAGCGTCCTCATCTTTCCCGAGAGCACGCGCATGCCGCCCGGAAAGACGCGCCGGTTCGGCCTGGGCGGCGCAGTGCTTGCCACGGAATCCGGCTACCCCGTGGTGCCCATCGCCCACAACTCGGGCTCGTTCTGGCCGGCCCGCCGGCTACTCATCGAGCGCGCGGGAACGGTCGACATCGTCATCGGAGAACCGATCAACCCGACGGGGCTCACGCCCGAAGCGCTGAACGAGCGCGTCAAGGGCTGGATCGACGCAACCGTCGCCGATCTCGAGGAACGCGCCCGGGCGAAGGCGACCAACGCTTGACCGCAGGCAAGCCGCGTAAGCGCGAGCAGGTCTTTGCGCGGCGTAGATCGGTCACACAGGTGCAGCCCGAGCGATCAGCGCCAGCGAGACCTACCGGCGGCGGCGTGCTCGGGCCCGACTACTCCTCGAAAAGCCAGCCGGTGACGGCGTCCCGAGGGTGGAGGGCATAGCTGGCGACCTGGGACACGTGGTGGGCCTGGGGCACTGCGAAGACGGACAGGCTGTTGAAGCGCGGCATGAAGCAGGCCGTCACCTCGCCGTCGGCTTCGAAGTGCAGCAGGCCACCCCAGTCCGGGTCCCAGCGTCGCGTCAGGTTGAGCACCCAGGCATAGCGCCGCTGGCGGCCGGCATAGGTGTCATCATGCCGCTTCAGGAACGACCCGACCTCGTAGCGCGTCGCGTGGGCGTCCGAATAGGTGAGCTGCCCGTTGCCGGTCAAGCGGCGCATGGGCTCGAGAAAACCGGGCGACGCGATCCAGCTCGCCACCTCGGGGAGCACCGGTTGGTCTCCGGGAACGACGTCCCGACGGTAGTACGCGAAGGCAAAGCCGGCACGGGATTGGCGCCTCAAGTCCTCCGCCATGCGGGCGCGGGCCTGCGGGGGCATGCGGGCGAGCTCGTCATGGGGCAGCTTGAAGGGTCCCTGGCGCGCGTCCGTGAGCGCGAAATCCCAGTGCGGAATGGCTGCGAGCGCCGTCGCCAGGGATTCCGCCGCAGCCGATTCGAGGACGTTGCGCACCTGGACCCGACCCTGCTCGACCAGCGTTGCGGCGGCGCCGGCCCAATCGACGGTGCCGGCGAACGCGAGTGTCATCGGAGGCCGACGACGAGCGGGTCGTGATCGGAGGAACGAACGGCCGACGGGGTGTAGAGCTCACGACCGATCTCTCCGGGTTTCCCCTCGAGGTTGTAGTCGAGCCACGCCGGATAGGCAGCGTTGATGTGCCAGACGCGCGCGCCGCTGGCGCGTGCGGCGAGAGACGGGCTCGCGTATGCCTCGATATCTCCCTGAGCCGTGTTGTTCCGCTCGTCGCGCTGATGACGTTTGGCGTCCTTGTTGGGCTGGTATTCGAGACCGGGGTCGGACATCCCTACGACAAGGTCATCCATATCGGCTTCTTCGCATTGCTGACACTGTCCATTCATGCGCTCTTTTGTTGCCGCCTCAGGATTTCGGCCGTGGTCGCGTTCGGAATGGGCATCGCCGGAGAACTTGTGCAGGGCTTCCTTCCCCATCACGCAATGTCGCTGCCCGATCTTGTTGCGAACGGCATCGGCGTCGCGCTCGTGGTTGCGCTCATCGCATTGCTGCGCTCAGAGGTGACGCAGGCCGTCAAGGATCCAGGGGAAGATCTCAATCTCGGCAATATGGGATTGCAGCCGATGCCGATCCGCTACCTGTCCGGCGAGGCCTCGTCCGACGTTGA
>JBCCZC010000014.1:0-29831 GCA_039188505.1 Pseudomonadota bacterium
ATCAGCAGTGCGACGGTCAGCGCCGCAAGGCCGAGGAAGACCAGGATCAGTCCGGGCAATGCGAACTCGGCGACGATGAGAACGACACCGATCAACGCCCAGATTTCCATACTCATAGGCAACAAAGCTCCCTTTTTCCCAAGCCCTTCCATTGTAAGGATCCGGAGCGACAGCACACGTGCTACAGGTCAGCATGAGCTTCCCCACGCCATCTTGGTAAACTGGCCGCTACCGGGTGGTTTGGGGTCCCATGAGCAGCCTATTCGAGGAACTCAAGCGGCGAAATGTCATTCGCCTCGGCGTTCTTTATCTCGTCGCCAGCTGGCTGATCCTGCAGGTCGGCGACATCCTCTTCGACGTCCTCGAGCTTCCGTCCTGGACGCTCAAGCTCGTGCTCGGCCTGCTCGTGCTCGGGCTGCCGATCGTGCTCGGGGTCGCCTGGATCTACGAGGTGACCCCCGAGGGCGTGAAGCGCGAGAGCGAGATCGATCGATCAGCCTCGATCACGCCCGAGACCGGCCAGCGCGTCAACGTGATGACCATCGTGCTGCTGATCGCGGTCGCCGGCATCGTCCTGATCGACCGCTTCGCACCGCGAATCGAGAGCAGCGCGCCCGACGAGGCCGAGACTGTCGAAGCGGAGCCAGCGAGCGAGCCCGAGACGCCGACCGCGCCCGTCAAGGCCGAGCGCCCCGTGATCGCGGTCCTGCCACTCACGGCGCGCAGCCTCGACGGCGACGGCAGCTTCCTCGCTGACGGCATTCACGATGATCTGCTCACGCAGCTCTCCCGCCTTGGCGCCTTCCAGGTCGTGTCACGCACTTCGGTTAACCAGTACCGCGGGACCACCAAGACGATTCCGGAGATCGGTCGCGAACTCGGCGCCACGGCCATCCTCGAGGGCGGCGTACAGCAGGCCGCCGGCCGCGTGCGTATCAACGCGCAGCTCATCGATACGACGTCCGACACGCACCTCTGGTCCGAGACCTTCGAGCGTGAGCTCAATCCGGAGAACATCTTCCGCATCCAGGCCGAGATCGCGGGCGCCATTGCCAACGCGATGAACGCCAGCCTCAGCGACGGCGACCGGCAGCTGCTGGCCGAGGTACCGACGACGAGCCAGGCGGCCTACGAGGCCTTCCTGCGCGGGCGCATCCGCACCTACGGCATCGACATGGATTTCAACCGACAGTCGGTCGCGGAATTCGAACTGGCAGTCACGCTCGACCCGGAGTTTGCCGAGGCCTGGGCCTGGCTGGGCTTCTCGCGTTTCCTCCTCGGCTGGAGCGAGGGCGTATCAGCCGAGGGACGGGCGATCGCTGCCGAGGGCCTGGAGGCGGTCGAGCAGGCGCGCGCCCTGAAACCCGGCCTCGCCGAGGCCGACTACGCCGAGGCCCACTACCACTACTGGTTCGAGGCCGACTATCCGACCGCGCTGGCCCTCGTCCAGCCGCTCATCGATGCCCAGCCGTTCAATGCCGACTACGTCGCCGCCCGGGGCTGGTTCAACCGACGCTACGGCCGCTGGGACCAGGCCGTGGCCGATCTCGAGGCAGCGACCCGGCTCGATCCACGAAATTCATTTCTGTTTTTCGAGCTCGGCAACTTCCACCAGAACCTGGGCAACTTCGAACGCGCCAGGGCGTACATCGAGCAGGGCTTCGACGTCTCCGGGGATCGTGACCGGTACGTCAGCCGGATGGCTCAACTCGATCTGCGTCTGGGCGAAACCGGTCGCCTGGACCTGGACGGCACCTGCCGGACCTGGGGCAACGCCCTGTGGCCCTGCCGGGGCCTGTTCCACTTCTTCCGCGGAGACCCCAGCCAGGCGGTCGAGCATTTGCCCGCACCCCGATCGGGCGAGGGCCTCGCGCGTCCCGATGCCGGCATCTTTCGCCTGACGGCGCTGCAGCTTGCGGGGCGGTCCGAGCAGCTCGCCACCGAGGTCGAGCAAGCTATCGCCCTGCTTGACGCCTACCTCGAGAGCGCACCGACGGACCCCGTGAGCTGGTCTCACCTGTCGTGGGCGCGACTGCTCGCCGGAGATCGCGAGGGAGCACTCGAGGCCCGCGCCGAGACGGATCGGCATGCCAGGCGAGACGTGCTGGTGGAAGCCGAAATGGCGGCCGATTCGGCGACCTTCTACGCAATGCTCGGCGATTCGGAGCGCGCCCTCACCTACCTCGCCGACGCCATGGAGCGAGCCGGCGGCTACACCTGGGCGTTTGCGGAAATCGATCCACGCCTCGAATCCCTCCGCGAACTCCCCGGCTACGCTGCCCTGGCCCCGTGACGGGCGGAACGCACTCCGGCATTGCAGAGCGCGGTTGAGCCGTGCAGATTCTGCTACTCCCCCTGCTCCTCTCGCTCGCCGACGGAACTGCCGACTCGGCGGAGCAGAGCGAGCCCCCCGCGCCGCGCCCAACCGAGCTCAACAGCCTCGATCCCGATGTCGGCGGCTGGCGGCGCGACGGCAAGGGACTGTCCTACGAAGCGGACAACGGCTTCGAGATCCACGCCTGGCTGCGGGCCCAGCTGCGCTATTCGACGCCCTTCGACAGCGATCCGCGGACCCCGGAGACGACGAACGACCCGCCCGGCGCGGACAGCGAGGTCCGACGGGCGCGGATCAAGGTCGACGGGCAGCTCTTCAGTCAGAGAGTCGGCTACTACTTCGAGCACGAGCTCTCCGGCGATCGTCCGCTCCTTGACCTGCGCCTCGACGTTGCCGCCACCGAGAATCTGTTGTTCAGGATCGGCCAGTACAAGGTGCTCTACAACCGTGAGCGGGTGGACTCTTCGGGCAAGCAGCAGTTCGTGGAGCGCTCGATCTCGACCTACCCGTTCACCCTCGATCGCCAGCGTGGCGCAGCCGCGGCGTGGCATGTGGCCGAAGGGACGCGCGGCGACAGCTGGTTCATGGCCGGCGTCTACGAGGGCGACGGGATCGATCCGGACCAGAAGGGCGACGATCCGCTCGTCCTTGCCCGCTGGCAGTGGCAGTTCCTCCGCGAGGCCCTGCCGTTCGCCCAGAGCGATTTCCGCCAGCGCGAGCGGCCGGCCGCGACCGTGTCCCTCGCGGCGTCCCACGTCCGCGGGCCCTACACTCGCTTCTCCAGCAGTGGCGGCGGCCAGCTCGATGGCTTCGAGTCCGGAGGCGACGATCGCTACACGCTGCGCCAGTGGCAGCAGGGTTTCGCCTGGCAGTACCGCGGCTTCTCGTTCCAGCAGGAACTCCACGGGAAACGCATCGAGGACCATGAGACCGGGCTCGACTCGACGCTCCGTGGCGGCTACGCGCAGGCGGGCAAGGCATGGCCCATCCAGCTTGGCGAGCGCGCGGCCGCCTTCGAAGTGGCCATTCGCGGCGCCCGCGTCGACTGGGAAGACACGCCCCGGGACCGCGAGCAGCGCGAGTTCACCGTCGTGACCAACCTCTTCCTCAACGGCCACGACAGCAAGATCACCGCTGAATTCGGTCGCCTGACGGTCCGGGAGACTGGCATACCCACGGCCGCCGACACGCGCTTCCGGCTCCAGTGGGACGTCAGCTTCTGACGTTTCCCACCACCGTTTTTTCGGGTTTCTGAAATGATTCTGCGCCACGCGAGTCGGCACTGAAACTATTCATTTCATGATGCCTCGCCTCAAGTGATTGAAATTATTCGTTTCACGGTGTCGGCTTTGAATGAAGTGAAATTTTCATGTAGCTTCCATATGAAATTAATCTTTTCATTCAGAGATGACCAAGACAGCCACGCCCCACGACTCGCTCCAGGAACGGATCCTTTCCCACGCCGGCGATCTGACGCCGCAGCAGCGGGTCATCGGGGAGTACGTGCTGGAACACCTCTCCGAGATCCCCTTCCTCTCCGTGCCCCAGCTGGCCGACCGGACCGGCACGTCGGACGCCACGGTCGTGCGCTTCTGCCAGCGCATCGGCTTCACGGGCTACAGCGATCTGAAGATGGCGCTGGTCGACGGCCTGCGCGAGGGACTCGGGGCGCCTGACGCCCAGGACGGCCCGGAGACCGGCGACGATGTGCTGACCGCCGTCGCCCGGCTCGAGCAGACCAACATCGAGCGGACGATCGATGCGATCGATCCGGCCGCCTTCCGGGACGCCGCCGCACGGCTCTTCCGCGCGGATCACATCTTCACCTTCGGCATGGGCATCTCCGCGCACCTCGCCGATTTCGCGACCTACATGTTCACCGAGCACGGCATGCGCTCGAGCAGCCTGGCGACCGGCTACACCACGCCCCTCGAGCAGCTCGTCGTGCTGCGCCCGACAGACCTCATCGTGGTGTTCTCGTTCCCGCCTTACTCCAAGCCCACGCTGGAACTGCTGGGCGAGGCGCGCCAGCGCGGCATTCCGACGCTGTCGATCACCAACAGCGCCATCGCGCCGGCGGCGGAGCTGGCGGATTCGGCGCTGAGCGTCTCGAGCCACGGGATGATGCTCACCAACGCGACGTCCTCGGTGAACGTGCTCCTCCACGCGCTGGTCGTCGAAATCGCCTCCCGCCACCGCGGCGAGACGGTCGAGGCCATCCAGGGCCTCAACCGGATCTTCCGCGACCGGAGCGACGCCGTCGATGACGTCAGCTAATCACAGCACACCGACGAGGGAGATGCCCGACACCTACCTGGTGATCGGCGCCATCGCCCTGCTCGTCTTCCTGCTCGGCTGGCTGCTGCCGCCCGGGCAGTTCTCGATGGTCGAAGAGATCCGCGACGGTTCCACGGTGACTGTCGTCGATCCCGAGAGCTTCCGCTTCAGCGGCGAGGCGACCGGGACGGCGCTCTTCTCGACCAGCGAGCAGCCGGGCCTCTTCAACGCGATCTTCGAAGGGCTGACGAGCGGGAGCCGGACCGGCGGCGCCGTCGGCATCATGGCGTTCATTCTGCTGACCGGCGGCGCCTTCGGCATCGTCATGGCGACGGGCGCGATCCACCGGGGCATCAGCCGTGTAGCCGACGCCGCCAGCGATGCGGGTGGCTTTCTGCTCGCAAGCCTGTTCGTTCTGTTCTCCCTTGGCGGCGCCGTCTTCGGCATGGGCGAGGAGGCGATTCCCTTCGTCCTGATGCTGCTTCCGGTGCTCACACGGCTGGGCTACGACGGCGTGGTCGTCGTACTGGTGACCTACGTCGCCACGCAGATCGGCTTCGCGACGTCGTGGATGAATCCCTTCAGCGTTGCAATTGCCCAAGGCATCGCCCAGGTGCCCGTACTGAGCGGCATGCCGCTGCGGATCCTGATGTGGTTGGTCTTCACGATCGTCGGGCTCCTCTTCACCCTGCGCTACGCCGCCCGCATCCGGACAGCGCCGGCTGACGATGCGCCGGTCGAGGCCGAGACGGCACCGCTGGGCGCCGGTGACTGGCTGATGCTAGCCGCTCTTGCGGCGACCGTTGCCTGGATCATCGGCGGCGTCGTCTTCGCCGGCTACTACCTCCCCGAGATCGCCACGCAGTTCGTCGTGCTCGGCATCGCGGCCGGTGTCATCGGCTGCATCTTCCGCCTCGATACGATGACCGCGAACGGTGCGGTGGCGGCCTTCCGCCGGGGCGCCCAGGACCTGCTGCCGGCGGCGCTGGTCGTCGGCTTCGCGAAGGGCATCGTCTACCTCATGGGCGGAGACGACCCGGCCTCGCCCAGCATGCTCAACAGCCTGCTCCACCTCGCCGCCAGCGGCCTCGCGGGCCTGCCCGACTGGCTCGCGGCCTGGAGCATGTACGCGGCCCAGAGCGTGTTCAATTTCTTCGTGACCTCCGGCTCCGGCCAAGCCGCGCTGACCATGCCGCTCATGGCGCCGTTGGCCGACCTGCTGGGCGTGACCCGCCAGGTCGCCGTCCTCGCCTTCCAGCTCGGCGACGGCTTCGCGAATCTCGTGGTGCCGACCTCCGCCTCCCTCATGGGCTGCCTGGGCGCCGCGAAGCTCGACTGGCTGGCCTGGCTCCGGGTGGCCCTCGTTCTCTTCGGAATCCTCTTCGCGCTGTCCTCGGCCTTCGTCGTCGGCGCGACGCTACTCGGATACAGCTGACATGCCCACACTCATCCGCAACGCCGACATCCTGGCGCCTGCGGCGCTCGGCCGCGCCGACGTCCTCGTCGAGGGCCCTCGGATCACGGCCGTCGAGCCCGAAATCGATCTCGCCGGCGCCCATGTCGAGGTGATCGATGCATCGGGCCGCCTCCTGGTACCAGGCTTTGTCGACGCGCTCACCCACCCGGCCGGCGGCGGCGGCGAAGGTGGGTTTGGCAACCGGACCGGCGAGATCGAGGCCGACGACTTCATCTGCGCCGGCATCACCAGCCCCATCGGCGCATTGGGCACCGACTGGGTGGGCCGCAGCCTCGAAGTCCTGTTCGGCAAGACCCTGGCCCTGCGCTCGCGCGGCATCTCCGCCTACATGTACTCGGGCGCCTATCGCGTGCCCCCGGAAACGCTCACCGGCCAGGTGACGCGAGACCTGGTCCTCATCGATCCCGTGATCGGGATCGGTGAAACCGCCATCTCCGACCACCGATCCTCGGCCCCGACGGCGGCGGAACTGGCCCGCATCGCCGCGGACGCCCGCGTCGGCGGCATCGTCGCTGGCAAGGGCGGCACCGTGATGGTCCACGTGGGCGACGGAGCCAGCCGCCTGGACCCACTGCGCGAAGCGCTGGAGGTCGGCGACCTGCCGATCAGCGCGTTCTACCCGACGCACTGCAATCGAAACGCGGCGCTGCTCGAGGACGCCATTGCCTTCGCACGCGACGGCGGCACGATCGACTTCACCGTCTCCACGACCGACGAGTTCATCGCCGCGGGCGAGATCCCCGCGCTGGATGGCCTCGTCACGGCGCTGGCGGCCGGCGTGCCGGCGGAGCGCGTGACGCTCTCGACCGACGCCGGCGGCTCGCTCCCGCTGTAAGAGAACGGCGAGCTCGCCGGTCTCGTGGCCGCCCCGCCGGGCACGCTCCTGGAAGCCCTCCAGGAGGCCGGCACCGCCGATCGGTCGCGCCTGCAGCCCGTGCTGGCCGCCATGACCGCCAATCCGGCGCGCGCGCTGGGCCTCGAGCGCAAAGGCCACGTTGCCCCCGGCGCCGATGCCGACGTGCTCCTGATCCACCCCGAATCCCTGCAACTCATCCACGTCATGGGTCGCGGCCGCTGGCTGCTCCGCGACAGCGAAATCTGCCAATGAGGTTCAAGCCATGAAAGCTCCCCGAAAATCGATCCGCCGCCGCCCGCTCGCCCGGGCCCTGATCCTCGCGCTCGCCACCACGCCGCTCGCGACGCTCGCCCAGGAAACGCCCCCGCCGGGCGAGGAGCCGGCCGCGCTCGAAGAGGTGCTGGTCACCGGCACCCGCATCGAGGGCGTCGACCTCGAGGGCGCCGTCCAGGCGCTCCAGATCGACCGCGAGGCCATCCTCGAGTCGGGCGCCGATTCGCTCGGGGAGCTCATGCGCGACCTGACGGTCACTGGCGGTGGCGCCGGTACGTTCAGCACCTCGACCGCGGGCCCACTGTCGAGCGACACGCCCGTGGGCGCGGCCGGCGTCTCCCTGCGCGGCCTCGGAACAAGCTCGACGCTGACGCTCATCAACGGCCGCCGCGCCACGATCAGTTCCTTCGCCCGCGGCCAGGAGTCGTTCATCGACGTGAACTCGATTCCGCTGGCCGCCGTCGAGCGCGTCGAGATCCTGCCGAACGGCGCCTCGGCCATCTACGGCGCCGACGCGGTCGCCGGCGTGGTGAACTATGTGCTGCGCGACGACTACCAGGGCGCCGAGGTCTCGGTCTCCTACGCCAACTCGACCGAGAGCACGGACGAAGGACGCACGAACCTCAACCTCGTCGCGGGCTTCGGCGATGACCGCCAGCAGGGCATGATCATCCTCGACTACTTCGATCGGAATGCGCTCTACGACCGCGATCGCAGCATCAGCCAGGACTCGGTGCGCCCGAGCCAGCAGGGCTTCTTCCCGTCCTTCAACGACCTGGTCCTGCAGCTCTTCGACCAGACCGAAGAACCCCAGGACGGTGGCTGCCCGGCCGACCAGTTCGGCTTCGGCAACTTCGGCGAGTTCTGCGAGGTGAACACCAACCGCTTCGTCTCGACCACGGACGAGTTCGAGAGCCTCGGCGGCATGGCCACCTACAACCTCCAGCTCTCGGACCGGACCACCTGGTTCAACGAGTTCATCTTCCAGTCGACGGAATCGAGCGGCACCGGCTCGCCGGCCAATTTCTCCCGCGCGCCGGTCGATCCGGAGAACCCGTTCTTCCCGCAGGCCCTGATCGACGACATCGTCGAGGAAGGCCAGGTCGACGACTTCTCCGAGTTCTTCGGCTTCCCGATCTTCGCCTGGGGCAAGCTCCCCGAGCCGCGCGCGGTCGAGGTCGAGTCCGACACCTATCTCCTGGTCTCCGGACTCGAGACGTCCTTCGACAACGGCTGGAAAGTCGAGGGCGCCTTCACCTACGGCAAGAGCGAGTCCGAGCAGGTCGGCGCCAGCGGCCTGGTGATCTCCGAGGCGTTCTACAACGCCAACCTCGGCAACCTCTGCAGCGACGGCTCGACGGTCGAACGCTGGGACGTGAACCTGGTCCGGCCGAGCGCCTCCTTCGTCGGTGAGACCTGCGAGGACCGCGGGCTGACCACGCTCTGGTACAACCCGTTCGGTGGCCAGGGCCAGCAGTCGGCCGGCATCGATGACGCCATCCGCACGCTCGCGCGCCGGGACGGCGAGTCCGAGATGTGGTCCTTCGACATCGCCGCGAACGGCGAGGTCTTCACCTTCAACGACCGCGCGGTCAATGGTGCCTTCGGCTTCGAATACCGCAACGAGGAGGTCAAGGACATCCCGGCCGGTGTGGCCGTCGCCTCGACCCTGAATCCAGAGCCGATCCTCGGCTTCAGCTCCACGTCAGCCGATGCCGAGCGCAACATCTGGGCGGCCTACGGCGAACTGTACGTGCCGTTCACCGACACCTTCGACATGCAGTTCGCCCTGCGCTACGACGATTTCGAGGGCTTCGACGGCGACCTGAACCCGAAGGTGGCGTTCCGCTGGGCCGCCACCGACAGCCTGATCTTCCGCGGCAACTACTCGACCTCGTTCCGCGCGCCCTCGCTGGCGCAGGTCGGCGCCGGCACGCTGCTCTCGAGCTACCGCGTCGATTGCGAGGCCGTTCCCGCGGCCTGCGACGGTGACGCCACGGCCGATGGCGAGGCGCTGCTCTCCGAGGACGTCTCGAACCCGAACCTCGAGGCGGAAGAAGCCGATACCTGGGGCCTGGGGATGCTGTTCCGCCCGACCTCGAACATCGAGCTAAACCTGGATTACTGGGCCATCGACTACGAGAACATCATCGGCGTCGACGAGGACGACTTCCTCCGCCGCGCGCTGGCTGGTGAGTTCCCGGTGGTCGGCGAAGGTGAGCTCCCGACCGGCCAGCCCGGCGTGGAGGTCGAGGGCGGCTTCGTCATCGACGCCCACTTCGAGCTGACCAACCTCGGCTTCGAGGACGTCAGCGGCATCGATCTGGCCTACACCCAGTACTTCGACCTCGCCAACGGCCACGAGATCAGCCTGCTGGCGGACGTGACCTGGCTCCTCGACTTCGAGCGCCAGGCGTCGCCGGCATCGCCGGTCATCGACGAGGTCGGCGAGTTCCGCTACCCCGAATTCCTGACCAATATCACCGCGCGCTGGCGCAAGGACGACTGGCGGGCGAGCCTGCGGATGCGTTATACCGACAGCTACCTCGACGATCCCTCCAACCGGACGCTCGAGGCCATCGGCCTGCCCACCGACGCTGTGGTCAAGGTCGATTCCTGGACCGTTTTCGACCTGAACGTGAGCTACGACTTCACGGACAAGAGTTTCGTCCAGTTCAACATCCGAAACCTCTTCGACGAGGAGCCGCCGCTCGTCCTTGGCCTGTCCGCGAACGTGGATCACATCAACCACAACTCCCTGGGCCGCTTCGCCACGGTGCGGTACACCTACGCGTTCTGAGCCCTGCCCGGGCCCGGCATCGCGCCGGGCCCGGCTTTCTCCTCAACAGAAACGACCCTATCCATGCGCCGACTCGCATTCCTCTTCCTGCTTCTGCTCGGCACGGCGCACGGCGCGCCGGGCACCCTGGTCATCGTCGGGGGCGGGCTCGATCCCGCCAACACTGCGGTCTATCGATCCTTCATCGACGCCCTGCCCGATCCGGCGAACGACCGGATCGCGGTGCTGGCGACGGCGTCGGGCGAACCCGCGCTGTCCGCCGAGGCGTTCACGGCGGCGCTGGCCCGGCACGGTGTCCCGGCCGAGCGCGTCGACCTCGTCAAGCTGGCGGTGAGGGACGACGAATCGACCCGCACCGTCGACGAGTCCGCCTGGGCCGGCAATGCCGCCAGCCCCACGGAGATCGCGAAGATCGAGCGCGCCGGCGGCATCTGGATGACCGGCGGCGACCAGCGTCGCCTGACCGCCCTGCTCCGCCCCGACGGCAAGGACGCCCCGATGCTGAAGGCGCTACGCAAGCGTCTCGAAGAAGGCGCGGTCGTCGGTGGCACCAGTGCCGGTGCGGCGGTCATGAGCGACCCCATGATCACCGGGGGCGATCCGCTCCTCTCGCTGACGCGCCGCGCCGGCGAGCCGGCGGACGATCGCGTGCTCGGTCTCGGCCCCGGCTTCGGCCTGCTCCTCGGCTTGACGGTCGATCAGCACTTCGGCGAACGGGCCCGTCTCGGGCGGCTGACGCTCGCCCTCGCGACCCGCCCGGAAGCCGAGCGCCTAGGCTTCGGCATCGACGAAGATACGGCCCTGGTCGCCGACCTCGAGAACGGGACCCTTGCCGTCGCCGGCGCCGGCAACATCACCGTGATTGATGGCCGCAGGGCCACCTTCGCAGCGGTCCAGGGACAGTTCGCAGTGCTGGACGCCCGCCTGTCCGTGCTGACAGCAGGCGACCGCTACATGCTGGCCAACGGCGAGACGACCATCGACGAGTCCCGCAAGCCGACGGTCGGCGATGAGTACTTTGACGAGGCCCGGCCGGGCGGTGGCGGCATGGCCCTCCCCCAGCCCCGCCTCGCACGACTTCTCGGTGAAGCCCTCCTCGACAACAGCGCGACCACCACCCTGCGCCGCGTCTCCTTCCGGGAGGACGGTCGGGGCTTCGTCTACCAGTTCGAACAGGACGACGAAGCGGCCGGCTACTGGGGCCGGAATACGGCAGGGCGCAGTCGCTACAGCATCACCGGCGCCGGCTTCTCCATCGCCCCCGCGACCATCGACATCCGGGTGCTTCAAACCGAGGTGCGGCGTTAGCTCTACTTGAGGATCAAGTCGGTGAGTTGCTCCACGCTGCCCGAAGTGCAGCGCGGAGCGACGAAAGGTCCTGCGATCAGGCCGTTTGCGACCGGACTACTCCCTCTTCGGCCGGGGTGCCGGACCAGATGCCCGGGAAGCGCGAGGTCGGGGCGTAGCTCCACGCATCACGGTTCTCGAAGAGCGCGTCCAGCAGCGCCAGGTGCAGCTCGTGACCTGGCTTGTAGGCGTAGAAGTGCCCCACGATGGGCGCGCCGGCCAGGGTGAGATCGCCAAGGGAATCCAGCGCCTTGTGGCGCACGAATTCGTTATCGAAGCGGAGTCCGCCTTCGTTGACGACACCGCGCTCGTCGACCAGCACCGCGTTGTTGAGCGAACCGCCACGGGCGAGCCCGCGGGAACGCAGCGCGTCAAGATCCGCCTTGAATCCGAAGGTACGGGCGCCGGCGATGTCCCGGGCGGCAGTGCCGTCACCGAGGTCGAGCGTCAGCGCCTGCTTCCCGACGGTCCGGTCGGCGAAGTCGATGGTCACCGAGAGGCACCGGCGCAGCGCCGGTACGAGCGTCGCATGACGGTCGCCCAGGCGGACCTCGATCGACCGTTGCATCCAGATCGCCTGGCGGTGCGCGGACTGAGACACCGTCCCGACCGAACTGATCAGGTCGACGAAGGGCTCCGCGCTACCGTCCATGATGGGCACTTCCGGCCCGTCCAGCTCGATCAGCGCGTTGTCCACGCCACAGACCGCCAGGGCGGCGAGCAGATGTTCCACGGTCGAGACCGACACGCCGTGATCGTTGCTGATGGTCGTGCAGAGCGCGGTGTCCGTCACCGCGTGCCAGATCGCGCGGACATGGCGCCGCTCCGACGAAACGTCGCGGCGCGCGAATATGATGCCGTGGCTCGGCCACGCGGGACGAATGGTCATCGCAGCCTTGCGGCCTGAATGCAGGCCGGGGCCGATGCAATCCACGGAACGGGCAAGGGTGTGTTGCAGATGTTGGTCTTGCATCAGCGTTGCCTCCAGTTCAAATGCTTGCATGAGCTGCTGCCGACTGTGGCAGTGACCCGTCGAACACCTACGCTACGCCAGGCGAGCGGCCGGACTTTTGCCCCCTCTGGCCAGAGACTTGTCCAAAGCCGCGTCGCCCGGACAAGCTGTATCGAGCCTCCGACCGGCGTGCCATCGCCGAGCCGGGCCGGCCGTCAGCGACCTTCTCAAGGTCGTCGATACGCCCACGACGGCGCTGCCCGACATCGATGCCGATACGCCGGATCCGAGTCATTGCCATAGAACGCGAACTCGGGGAGGCGACCGGGCACATGAGAGAAGCCAGTTGGGGGCTTCTCACCGTGTGGTGGCTGCAGGACCCGGAGGTCAGAGTGGATGGTCGGCGAACAAGGAAAAACTGACGGCGGACGCGCTCATTGGGACTTGTCCGGGCACTCGTTGGACCATTAACCTGATCCGATAAGAACTTGATGAACATCTTTGTTGGCATTTGAAAGCGAAGCCGGTTCGATCTTGGCCGTACGTTTCTCCGGATACCGCTCGACACCCGCTCACGAACAGGAGTTCGACGATGACCGTCACACGCCGCCGCTTCCTTCAGATCGGTGCCGCCGGCCTTGCGGGTCTTGCGTTTTCCCGCCAGCTTCTGGCCGATGCCCACGCACCCACCGTGGTTTTTCGCGGCGGAACGATCCTGCCGGTGGACGCCGCATTTTCCGAGCATTCGGCGATCGCGCTCCGCGGCAACCGGATTCTTGCTGTCGGTGCCGATGACGAGGTCGCTGCGGTGGCCGGCAGTGGTGCGCGGGTGGTCGACCTCGCCGGACGCTGTGTGCTGCCGGGCTTCATCGAGCCGCATATGCACTTCGCCCTGATGGCGGGGCTGGGCCACTTCGAGGACATCGGCGCCTTCCAGAACGCGACCTTCGACGACACGCTCGACGCGATCAAGCAGATACGCGCCGCCGCCGAGGCTGCCGTCCCCGACGAGTGGGTCACCGGACGCCAGTTCGACCCCGTGCTGCTGGAACCGCCCCGGGATCTCACGATCCAGGATCTGGACCCGATCATTCCCGACCGCCCCGCATTTTTCCTCAACGCATCGGGACACATTGGCTACGTCAACAGCAAGGCCCTCGAGCTCGCGGGAATCACGAAGGACACGCCCGACCCGGAAGGCTCGGAATTCGGTCGCTACGAAGACGGTTCACCGAACGGCGTGCTCTACGGTCCGACCGCGCATATGCCCGTGCTGCTGCTCAATCCGGGCGTCAAGGAACGTATGGATTCGGGTTTTGTCCAGGCCGGGCGTGAGCTCGGCGACCTATCCGCCGAGATGGGCATCACGACCCTGTGCGACCAGGCGACCGGCGTCGTCAACGGCCCGCCGGAGCTCGAGGCCTATCGTGCCATGTACGAAGGCGGGCGCATGAAGGCGCGAATCCGCGCGTATCTCTACGGCCAGCACATCGGCTGGATCCAGTCGGACGTGAAGCCCGGCGACGGCGACGCGCTCATGCGCGTGGCGGGGTGGAAGGTCGTCACGGACGGCTCGAACCAGGGCTTCACGGGTCGCCAGCGCGAGCCCTACCACACACGCGACACGCGCGGCATTTACTACGTGGAGCCGGACGAGCTACAGGAGATGGTACTGAAGCTCGGCCAGCGAGGCTGGCCCCTGGCACTCCACGGGAACGGCGACGCCGCGATCGACAGCATCCTGGACGCGGTGGAAAACGCCGCTGCCGAAGGCGTTGACGTCAACGCGCTCCGCGTGCGCATCGAGCACTGCTCGATCCTCCACGACGACCAGATCGAGCGCATGAGGCCGCTGGGCATGTGCCCCAGCTTCCTCATCAACCACGTCCACTACTGGGGCCACGTCATGCGCGACGAGGTCTTCGGACCGGAGAAGGTGCAGCTCCTGGACCGCTGCGCAGCCGTCGAGGAGGCCGGCCTGACCTGGGTGAACCACACGGACGCACCGGTCTCACCGCTGGGTTCGCTGCACAAGATCCGCGTCGCCGTAGTACGTGATCTCTGGAGGGAACCCGAGACGATCCTGGCCCCACAGGAGCGGGTGCCGGTCGAGACTGCCATTCGCGCCGTCACGAGCAACGCCGCCTACCAGTGCCACTCCGAGCACGAGATCGGCTCGCTCGAACCCGAGAAGCTGGCCGACCTGGTGATCCTCGAGGAGGATCCGCGCGAGGTCGAGCCGACGAAGATCTCGGATATCAAGGTCAGCGAGACCTGGATGGATGGGAGGCAGGTCTTCTCGGCCTGAGGAATATCCGGGAAACGAGGTATCGGCGACACAGCAGGCTCATCGACCCATGAAACGGATGCGATTCCCGATCCTCGCGCTGATACCACTCCTCCTCGACGGCTGCGCCAGCCAACCGCTCGAATACAGCTACGAGGGAGACGTCCACCTGCGCTGGCTGGAGATCAGGATCGACACGCTCGAGCTGCCGGAGAATGAGGCGGGCGGCACCTTTGCGAAGGTCACCCAGGCCCAGCGTACCTGGCGGCGGCTCGAGGAGATGATGGACGAGAAGCAGCAGCGGCTGCTGGACCAGCAGCTGCGGGAGTTTGCGCGCATCCTGTTTGAGGGAGTCCGCGATGCCTCCGGCGTCCCGCTGGTGGCGTTGGAGAACGTACTGATCCAGCCCTCCTACGACGAGGCGGCCGGCTGGTGGGCATCAACTACGAGTACCCGAGAACGACCGGTGCGACCATGACGCTCGTCGGCAATATCTACTACGGCGACCCGACCGCAACCAGCTTCGGTGTCGAAGCCGCGAACCGGAGTAGCATCACCGTCAGGCCCAAGCTCAATCTGCAGATCGAGGGGCGTACGGCCGACCGCGAGGTGTTCTGGCGGCACTCCCAGGTCTACACGTCCAACCAGCGCTACAGCGTCGGCGGTCAGTTCGTCCTGGGCGTGGCGACCGGGAAACTCCAGGGCAGCGAAATCTTCCCCATCCCGCTGGCCGAGGGCGTCATCGGAGACCTGCGGCGGCCGATGGTCAGGCATGGCGTCGACGCGACGGCCGACGCAAGGTCGCTGGCGGACGAGTGATGTTCGCGCGATACCTCAAACCATTCATGCGCAGACTCCTTGGCTTCGCAACGCTGCTCCTTGCCAACGCCTCGTTCGGCCAGGAGCAGCCCGAGATCTCGGTGCTCGCGCATGCAGATACGTCGAGCCCGCGCGCAACGCTGGAAACCTTTCAAACCAACGTCTCCCTGGCCTTTGAGCCGGGACAGGACGGGGTCGAACTGCGGGACTACCAGGCCCTGCGCCGGGCCGCCGAGACCCTGGATTTCAGCGCCATGCCGCGCGAGCAGTCGATCACGATGCAGATCGAGCGGGTCGCCCTGCTGAAGGAACTCTTTGACCGGATCGCCATACCCGAAGAGCTGGCGATTCCAGGTTCGGAGGCCGTCGCGGGAGGCGGGGTGACCGAGTGGTTCGTCCCGGGAACCCGGATCCGCATCGCCCAGGTGACCACGGGAAGAGCCGCCGGCCGCTTCCTGTTCAGCGCGGGGACCGTCGAACAGCTCGACCGGCTCTATCGACTTGGGCGTAGCCTGCCCTATCGGCCCGGCGCCATGCGCGGACTCTACGACGCCGTCACGCAGGCCGATGAATCCATTTTTGTAGTCGAGGAGCGCGTGCGGGATCGCCTGCAGCCCGTGAACACCGCCAGCCCGCGGGCCACGCTCGAACAGCTCATAGCGAGCGTCAACGAGGCCTACGCGCTCGTCATGGCGGCCGAGGCCGCCTCGAATGCCGAACCGCCTGCCGATGACCCGACGTGAGGCGCAGGAGGTCGAGAGGCAGGCACACACGCTGCTCATGCGCGCTGCCGCGACGCTCGACCTGGGCCGCGTGCCGCCAGCGCTCCGCGAGGACGTCGGCATCGAGTCTGCCCTGCTGATCAAGGAGATCCTCGACCGCCTGCCGCTCAACCCAGCGGAGACCATTCCGGGTGTTCGGACGGTCGACGCCTATCGCGACTCCCGGCGCAACGAAGTGCCGTTTCGCTGGCAGGTGCCGAACACCGAGCTGGAGATCGTCGAGCTGCGCAGCGGCGACAACAGCGGCCGCCTGCTCTTCAGCACGCAGTCGGTCGGACGAGCCGCCGACTTCCACGCGCGAATCGCCGACCTGCCCTATCGGCAGGAAAGCGCGGACGTTTCCCTCGGATACCTGTCGCCGGCCACATCCCCAGGGTTCTACGACTACTACGTGGCCACCCCGGGACACCTCGTACCCAGCGCCACGTTGCTCGGCGACGTCGTCGCGGATTTGCCCGGCTGGCTGACCGAGGTGCGGGGAGGACAGGCGGTCTTTCAATGGGTCGGGCTCTGGCTTGGCCTTCTCACAGCCCTCGCCGCGGTCGTGTTCACCTTCTGGGCGATCGTCTTCCGGGCGCGGAACTTTGCCGATCCGCTCGATGACTGGATCCGAGCTGGACTTCTCGTGCTGCTGAGCGCCTTCCTCGACCTCGTCGTCGATTTCGCCAACGACGTCATCAACGTCACCGGGCCTGCCCTGGAGCTGCTGGTGACAGCCGGCGGCGCGGCGACGGTCCTGCTGCTGGCCGGCGTCACCTACCTGGTCACACGGGCGCTGGCGGAATCGGTGCTGGTGTGGCGACGAACCCGCGCCCTCAGCGTCGACGGCAGTCGGCTGCGGGTGGGATCACAGATCTTCGGCTTTCTTGCCGCGGCGTGGGTCCTGGTTGCCGGCGCCCGCGAACTTGGGGCCGATGTCGTGCCGCTGCTCGCCGGGCTCGGCATCGGCGGTCTGGCCGTCGCGCTGGCCGCCCAGAAGAGCATCGCCAACTACCTCGGTAGCCTGACGCTGCTGGCAAACAAGCCCATTCGCGAAGGCGATCTTGTCGGCTTCGGCGACAGGATCGGCACCGTCGAAGCCATCGGGCTGCACGCCACCCGCATCCGAACGCTCGAGCGCACCCAGGTCACCGTTCCTAACGCATCGTTCTCGGAGCTGCAGCTCGAGAACTACAGCGCGCGCGATCACCGGCTGCTGAAGACCACGCTGCCGCTGCGGTTCGATACGACGGTGATGCAGATGCGGGCCATGCTCGACGCGGTTCATGGCCACCTCGCAGACCATCCGAAGGTGCTCGAGGACGGTCTACGCGTCCGTTTCGTCGGCTACAGCGAGCACTCGAAGGACATCGAGCTCTTCGCGTACATCGATACGACCGGCACCCCGGAGTTCCTGGAAATCCAGAAATCACTCCTCCTCAGCATCGAGGAAGCGATCAACGCCCTCGGCACGACGCTTGCCATTCCGGCGGTGAGGCAGTTCAACCTGGACCAGGACCTTGAACTCCCACCGTCGTCGTAACCCGGTCTGGTGGAAGTCCGTCGCGTCCTCAGGGTGTCAGCAAGCCAATGCCCGCCGCCTCCACCGCCGCCCGGTAGGCCGCCACGTCACCTTCCAGCAGCTCGTCGAGAGACGCCTTCGCCGACGCCAACGTCTGCTCGGCCTCGGTGAGCCAGCCGCGAGCAGCCTCTGACGGCGCGTCGAAGGAGCTGCTCACCATACGGTCGGCAAGACCGATGCGGTTGAAGACGCGGTCGTCGTCGTAGACATTGCCCCTCGTGCCCGGGGGCACGCGGAAGCGCTGCTCGAGCTCGTCCAGCGCCTTGACCAGCGCCTTGCCCTGCTTCGCCAGGTCGTCGCCGTCCTCGTCTTCCGCGGTCGCGTCATCCTTCGAGCGCTCCAGCAGCGCCAGCACGGTCTTCGTGTCGCTGCGGGCCGTATCGATCGTCTCCAGCGCCTCGACGGCCTGCTCCCGGAGCCCCAGGATCTCGACCCGTAGCTCGAAGGCGGCCTGCTGCGCGCCAGCGTCGTGGGGCACGCGCGGATCGGGGACGACGCGGAAGGCGCCTTCGATCACGGTCTCCTCCACGTCCTCGCCCTCGCCGCCCAGTGTCAGCCGGAAAGGATAGTCGCCCGGCGGCACTTCCGGACCTGCCGGCAGCCCGTCGTCCATCGGACGCCGGTTTGGCGCAGGCGGCGGCCGGACGCCGTCTCGGCGGAGGTTCCAGGTGATGCGGTTGATGCCCTGGTGAACCGGCAACTTCCGGGTGCGGATGGCCTCGCCGTCGGTATCGAAGACCGTCAGCTCGATCTTCCTGGGCTTGCTCTCTTTCTTCTTGTCCTTGGATTCCTCGTCATCCCCCTCGCCGGCCTCGGACTCCTGGGCCTCCCGACGGGCAGTCTTGCGCTCGCGCTCGCGGTCGGCGTCGGGATGCGTCAGGTCGTTGCCGGAAGCAATGAAGGTGACCGTGGCGCCGTAGGGCTCGTTCTCTCCCCGGAACTCCCCCGAGCCCGTGAAGCGGGTCGATGTCGTCGCCAGCGGCCGGTACTGCTGGCCGTCGGTAACGCCGCGGAGCGCCAGGCGCTGCTCCATGTCGTCCGGTTCGAGTCCACGGAGCGCGCGATAGTCGTCGATGACGAAGATGCCGCGGCCGTGCGTGCCGAGCACGAGGTCCGTTTCCCGCTGCTGGAGCGCGAGGTCCATAACGGAGACGGTCGGCACGCCCGCTGTGAACTTCGTCCAGTCCTCACCGCCGTTGGTCGAGAACCAGAGACCGAACTCCGTGCCCAGGAACAGGAGGTTTGGATCCTCGAAGTCCTGGCGGATCGAGAGGGCGTAGCCGGAGAGGTTCTCCGTCACCAGGCTCCGCCAGCGCTGGCCGTAGTTCTCCAGCCGATAGACGTAGGGCGCCATGTCGGAGCGCCGGTGGTCGTCCACCACCACGAACGCCTCGGCCGGATCGTGCCGCGAGGGCTCGATCATGGGGACCCAGGCGCCGGGCTCGAAGCCCCGGGCACGCGTGTCCACGCGGCTCCAGTTCTCGCCGCCGTCGCGCGTGACGTGGACCCGGCCGTCGTCGGTGCCGACCCAGATCACGCCGCGCTCGAGCGTGCTCGGCGCGACGGCCACGATGGTCGTGTTGTTCTCGGCGGCCGTCACGTCCGGCGTGATGCCGCCGGTCTCCCGAAACTTCTGTCGCTCGGGATCGTTGGACGTGAGATCGGGGCTGATCACGGTCCAGGTCCGACCGCGATCGCCGGAACGATGGAGGAACTGGCTGCCGTAGTAGACG
Organism: Pseudomonadota bacterium; assembly: GCA_039188505.1. Lineage (GTDB taxonomy): Bacteria > Pseudomonadota > Gammaproteobacteria > Xanthomonadales > SZUA-38 > JBCCZC01. Next base: position 19,500 of record JBCCZC010000014.1, read on the forward strand.
ACGTCGGGATCGAACGGATCGATCGCAAGGCCCGCGCTCCAGTTGAAGCGCAGGTCGACACCCGGCTCCGGCGGATTGGGCTTGATCAGCCGCTGCTCACCACTGTCGAGGTTCCAGCGCGTGAGGTTGCCGCCCTGGGACATGGCGTAGCCGGCGCGCGGATTATCGGGATCCGGCACCGTATCGAAGCCATCGCCGAAGCCGACCTCCTGCCAGTGCAGGTTGCGGATGCCGCCGACCTGCCAGATTTCCGAGGGCCCGCGCCAGGAGCCGTTGTCCTGCAGCCCGCCGTAGACGTTGTAAGGCACTGCATCGTCGACAGCGACGTGGTAGAACTGCGCCAGCGGCAGGTTGCGCACGAAGCGCCACGTCTCGCCCCGGTCGCGGGTGATCGCGATGCCACCGTCGTTGCCGAGGATGACGTGGTTGGCATCGGCCGGATTGACCCACAGCGCGTGGTTGTCGATGTGGATCGTGTTGGCCGGACGACAGCAGTCGACGACGGCGTTCCGCTCGAAGGTCTTACCGCCGTCGATAGAGACGCCAAGGCGGGTGTAGATGTTGTAGACCCGGTTGGCATCTGCGGGATCCGCCTGGATCTCCGTGTAGTAGAACGGCCGCGTCGCGACGTTGGGCTCCGTGTTCGTCTGCTGCCAGGTCCGCCCGCCATCATCCGAACGCATGAAGGCGCTTTTCTTCGCCTCGACCAGCGCGTACACGCGGTCCCGCTGTGCGGCCGAGGGGGAGATGCCGATCCGGCCGAGCTCACCCTTCGGCAGACCATCCTCTTCGGTGCGCTGCTCCCAGGTCTCGCCGCCGTCATGGGAGATGTAGAGGCCGGACCCGGCGCCGCCCGAGCGGAAGAACGAGGGCCACCGGCGGAACTGCCAGAGGGCCGCGTAGATCTTGTCCGGGTTGAAGGGGTCGACATGGACTTCGGTCCCGCCGGTCTTCTCGTCGACGTAGAGCACCTTTTCCCAGGTTTGGCCGCCGTCGGAGGTGCGGTAGATGCCGCGTTCCGAGTTCCCACCCCAGAGCTCGCCAAGGGCGGCGACGTAGACGACGTCGGGGTTCGCGGGATGAACCGCGATGCGATGGATGCGCTCGGTCTTCTCCAGGCCGACTCGCTCCCAGTTCTCGCCACCGTCGACCGACTTCCAGATCCCCGCCCCGATCGAGGTCGAGTTACGGACGTTGCCCTCGCCGGTGCCGATCCAGCGAATCGAGGGATTGGGCTGGAAGATCGCAACGGCGCCAATCGAGGCGACGGCCTCATCGTCGAAGACCGCCGTCCAGGTGAGACCGCCGTTGTCCGACTGCCACGCGCCGCCGGTCGCGGTACCCACGAGGATACGATTGGGGTCCCCGACCTCCGCACCGATGTCGGTCACCCGGCCACTGACGGCCGCGGGCCCGATCTCGCGCGCGGCCATGCCGGTCAGCAAGTCGGGATCGAAGGCATTCGCGCGTGCGGTAGCGAGGATCAGGAGAGGGACGAGGAACGTAACGAGACGCTTCGGCATGGCAGTTCTCCGGGAGGCTGCCGGAAGCGTACGGGCCGAGCGTGCGCGTACCGTCAATGCATCATCATCGAGGGTTACGCGACGCGTGATCGACGGTGCAAAAAGAAAAGGCCCGGCATTGCTGCCGAGCCTTTCGATGTTGGCGTCCCGTAGGGGAGTCGAACCCCTGTTGCCGCCGTGAAAGGGCGGAGTCCTAGGCCTCTAGACGAACGGGACCGAAATCTTCTTGTTGTCGTTCTTCTTGTTCTTCGCAAGGTGCCGCAGATGCGGCGCCTTTTCAACTCTGGTGGAGCTAGGCGGGATCGAACCGCCGACCTCTACAATGCCATTGTAGCGCTCTCCCAGCTGAGCTATAGCCCCACGGAGAGCGCGGCATTCTAGGGATCGGACCCCACCCTGTCAAGCGCTCAGGACTCGCGTTTCGCGGTGTCCGGGCGGCCCGCCGGCGGCGCATCGTCGTCCGATCCGTCGACGTGACTCAGCACCCAGTCGATCTCGTCCGCCACCGACAACGTATTGAGCCCGTGCCCCCGCTGAATGAGGTATTCGAGCCAGCGATCAAGGAACCGATTCACTCGCCAGCGGTGCTCGTAGACATCGTTCACCGGCACCAGCGCACCGAAGAGCGGCTGATTGATCTGCCCGGGGTAGCAGTGGGTCGCTTCGGCCACCTGCGCATCGTGGTAGATGCGGATGTGCGCGTCCGGGTCGAGGGAGCGGAGCCCTGCCCCGTCGTCGATCACGTAGGTCAGCCGTGCAAAGGTCGTGTAGCGGTGCCGTTCGAGCACTTCGAGGTAGAGCGGTAGCTCACCGTCGACGCGCGAGATGTACCGATCCTCGGCAAGATCGTGATCGTCCACGAGCAGCGTGAGCTGCCGATAGTTCTCCTCGTACAGCGCCATGAGCCGGGCGAAATCCGGCATCTTGTTCGGCAGTGTCCTGCGCTCCGTCATGGCCGGGGATCATAGCAGATCACCGTGCCGGTCTCGTTCACGGAACCGATCAGAGCATGCTGCGCTCGAGCCCCAGGGAAACGAGCACCTTGCTCGCGATTTCCTCGACCGACGCGTAGGTGGTGTTCAGGGACGGCAGACCGTGGATCCGGAACAGGCTCTCGGCCTCCTCGACCTCGCGCTGGACCTGCCGAGCGTCGGCGTAACGACTGTTGGGACGGCGGATCTCGCGAATCTGCCGCAGGCGCTCCGGCTCGATCGTGAGACCGAAGAGCTTGCGCTTGTAAGGCGTGAGCATCTTCGGCAGCTTCAGCGCGTCGAGGTCATCCGGCGTCAGCGGGTAGTTGCCCGCCTTGATGCCGTAGTGAAGCGCCAGATAGAGGCACGTCGGTGTCTTGCCGGAGCGGGAAACCCCGACCAGGATGACATCCGCCTCCTGGTAGTTCACGTCCGCACCGTCGTCGTGCTTGAGCGCGTAGTTGGTCGCGCCCATGCGCTGCTCATAGGACTGGAGGTTGGACATGCCGTGCGAGATGCCTACACGGGGGCTGCGGCGCACGCCGAGCTCCGCCTCGATCTGCTTGACGAAGGTGTGGAACACGTCGAGCACCAGGCCGTTGCAGTCGGACATGATCTCCGACAGATGCGGATTGACCAGCGTGTTGATGACGATGGGCCGTTCGCGATCCCGCTCCGCGGCTCGGTTGACGCGCTCACGCGCGGCGATCGCCTTCTCGGAGTTATCGATGAAGGGGACGCGCACCAATCGGAAGTCGATGCCTTCGAACTGCGTGAGGAGGCTCTTACCGATGGTCTCGGACGTGATTCCCGTACCGTCGGACACGAAGAAGATGGTTCGGCTCATGGCGCGGAATCCTCGTCCCGGGCAGGTGACGCGACCGCCCCCTCAAGCCGGGCCGACTCATCCTGTCTCAAATCAATTGACATGGTTGAAGCGTGGCCATAATTCCCTAAGATACCAGCGCTTTCAAGGTGGCAGACTCGGGAACCCGGTCTGCGCCCTCATGGTTTCATCACGGTCGGGCGCACGGGCACGTCCGGCCGCTGCGCGCCATCCTCGCGGCGCGCCATCACCAGGAGTGATTGTTGTGGACAACTACGTAATCTGGTTCAAGGGTCTTGGCATCGACGACATTCCTCAGGTCGGAGGCAAGAACGCGTCGCTCGGTGAGATGATCGCCCAACTCGCAGAAGCCGGCGTTACCGTGCCAACAGGTTTTGCGACGACCGCGGACGCGTATCGCGAGTTTCTGGCCCAGTCCGGCCTGGACGCGAAGATCGCAGAACGCCTCAGGGACCTCGACGTCAGCGACGTGCCCGAACTGCAGCGCGCCGGGGCCGAGATCCGGCGTTGGATCGTGGATACGCCGTTCACCGGCGCCCTGCGCGAGGCCATCACCGACGCCTTTGCCGAGATGACCGCCGAGATGGGCGACGACCTCTCGGTTGCCGTCAGGTCCTCGGCCACGGCGGAAGACCTTCCCGACGCTTCCTTCGCGGGACAGCAGGAGACCTTCCTGAACGTGCAGGGCCTCGACGACGTCCTCAAGCACGTCCACGAGGTGTTCGCGTCGCTCTACAACGATCGCGCGATTGCCTACCGCGTGCACCACGGCTTCAACCACGAAGAGGTCGCCCTGTCGGCCGGTATCCAGCAGATGGTGCGTTCCGACCGCGGCGCATCCGGCGTCATCTTCACTCTCGACACCGAGTCCGGATTCCGCGATGTCGTCTTCATCACCAGCGCCTACGGCCTCGGCGAGACCGTCGTGCAGGGCGCGGTGAATCCGGATGAGTTTTTTGTCCACAAGGGCACCCTTGCCCAGGGCAAGCCCGCCACCGTCCGTCGCCAGCTGGGTGCGAAGGCCCTCGAAATGGTCTTCACGGAAGACGGCAGCGGCGTCGAGACGCTGTCGGTGGACATGCAGCGCCGCCAGCAGTTCTCGCTCACCGACGAGGACGTTCAATCCCTCGCGCGTCAGGCGGTGACGATCGAGGAGCACTACGGTCGCCCGATGGACATCGAGTGGGCGAAGGACGGTCTGACTGGCGAGCTGTTCATCGTCCAGGCCCGACCGGAAACGGTGAAGAGCCGCAGCGGCAACGTCATCGAGCGCTACAAGCTCGAGCGCCGTGGCAATGTCCTCACCGAGGGCCGCAGCATCGGTCAGCGCATCGGCTCCGGCAAGGCGAAGGTGCTCAGCAGCATCACCGAGATGGACCGGGTGCGGGAGGGCGACGTCCTCATCACGGACATGACGGATCCTGACTGGGAGCCGATCATGAAGCGGGCAGCGGCCATCGTAACCAATCGCGGCGGCCGGACCTGCCACGCCGCGATCATCGCACGTGAGCTTGGCATCCCGGCCGTCGTCGGCTGCGGCCACGCCACCGATGACGTGACGGATGGCGTCGATGTAACGGTCTCCTGCGCCGAGGGAGACACCGGCTACATCTATGAAGGGGACCTGCCCTTCGAGATCCAGCGCTCCGACATGCACGAGATGCCGGACGTCGACCTGAAGATTATGATGAACGTCGGCAACCCCGACCGCGCCTTCGATTTCGCTCAGATCCCGAATGCTGGAATCGGCCTGGCGCGGCTGGAGTTCATCATCAACCGCATGATCGGCATCCACCCGCGGGCGCTCCTCGAATACGAGCGCCAGGACGAGGAGACGCGGTCCCTGATCGACGACCGCATCGCCGGCTACGATGGCCCCGTCGACTTCTACGTGGACAAGCTCGCCGAAGGCATGGCGACGCTGGCCTCGGCCTTCTCGCCGAACCCGGTGATCGTGCGACTGTCGGATTTCAAGTCCAACGAGTACGCGAACCTGATCGGCGGCGCCCGCTACGAACCGGACGAGGAGAACCCGATGATTGGGTTCCGCGGCGCTTCCCGCTACATTGACGACTCCTTTCGCGACTGCTTCGAGCTCGAGTGCAAGGCGCTGAAGAAGGTCCGCGAGGAGCAGGGCTTGGCCAACGTGTGGGCCATGACGCCGTTCGTCCGGACCGTCGACGAGGCGCGCCAGGTCGTTGAGCAGATGGCGGCCTTCGGCCTCGAGCGCGGTGAGAACGATCTCAAGATCATCATGATGTGCGAGATTCCCTCGAACGCGCTGCTTGCCGACCAGTTCCTCGAATACTTCGACGGCTTCTCGATCGGTTCCAATGACCTCACCCAGCTGACGTTGGGCCTCGACCGCGATTCAGGTCTCGTCGCCGATCTCTTCGACGAGCGCAATGAGGCGGTCAAGACGCTGCTCTCGATGGCCATCCAGGCCTGCCGCAAGCAGGGCAAGTACATCGGCATCTGCGGCCAGGGTCCGTCGGACCACCCTGACCTGGCGGAATGGCTGATGGATCAGGGGATCGAAAGCGTGTCGCTGAACCCCGATACGGTCATCGATACCTGGCTGCGGCTGGCCCGCCACGCCAGCTGACCGCGCATCCGCACGTCAGCGGCGGGCGGTAACGTCGGTGGCGCTGGAGGGCGATCGGTGAGCCGGCAGCGAGGCACCACGACGATTCCGGCTCGCGCACCGACGTGCTCGGGAACTGTTTCGCGCGGCTCGGGCAACGGGCCGGACGCAAGCGTCGGGCGTCGGCGCGGCTCGGCCGCCTGCGTGGGCGAGAGCCGAAATAGATGGGATCCGGGAGCGCTGGACCTCAGCGCCTGATGAGGCCCTTAACGACGCTTTCCTTGGGGAGCTGGCGAACATAGTCGTCGATGCTCTGCGCCTGCTGCTCGATCGCCGAGCGGCGGCGCTTCGCGATCCACTCCGCGTCGATCGCGCCCGCCCCCGTGAACGCCTGCTTCAGATCCTCCGCGCGGCCGCGCAGCTGCGAGGCGAGCCGGAGCGCGCCGTCGCGCATGTAGCCTTCCATGATGGTCAGCAGCTCACGCTGCAAGCCCGGAAACTGCACGCCATCGGTATCGTGGTGGGACTTGCGGAGCGCGATCCACGCCGTCGAGGCCCGCTGGTTGAGGTCGCTCTCGCAGAGCAGGCGAACCTTGACGCTGACGCGCCCCTCGTCCTCGCCGTAGGATTCACGCGCAGCGATGGCCACGACCTGGTCGAGCTCCTTGTGCAGCTCCTGGTCCCGCATTTCGAAACGTGCCTGCACGTTCGTGCGGGCCAGCTTGAGAACAGCGTCGGTGATCATCGGGCGTCCAGTGTGGGCCGGCGCGTTGACGGACCCTTCATTTTTAGCAGATCCGAGACCGACCGGCCACCGACGGAGCCCCTGCAATTACTAAACTTTGTGGCAGTTTTCTCGACGACCGCGGGTTCCGGTCGCGGCTGAACGGGCTCATGCCGGGCCGACAGCAACCGGTCTCATCTCGTCCTCGATCCAGCCACTCCAGGATGGCCAGTAAAGCGCCGAACCGGTCAGGCCCGCATGCTCCATCGCGAACAGATTGAAGCAGGCCGTCACGCCGGATCCGCACATGTGCACGACGCGGGCAGGGTCGGTGGCGCCCAGCCGGTCCTGCCAGCTCGCCGCCAGCGCGCCGCGCTCCAGGAAACGCCCTCCGGAAACGTTAGCGGTCAGGGGATGGTTCACGGCCCCTGGCACGTGACCGGCGACCCGATCCAGGGGCTCCTCGGCGCCCTCGAAGCGGGGCGCCGCGCGAGCATCGACAAGCAGGATCTCACCCGTCCGCAGCGCCGTGGCAAGGTCCGGCGTGCCTAAAGTCGGCATCCGTCCCCAAGCCCAGGGGACCGTAGTGGCCGGGCCTAGCGCCGCGACCGCACCCGCCTCGAGGTCAGCATCCCCCCAGGCATCGAGGCCCCCATCGAGCAGGCGCACGTCCGGGTGACCGACGTGGCGCAGCAGCCACCACGCACGAGCTGCCATCATGCCGATACCACCGTCGTAGACGATGATCGTCTGGTCGGTCCTAAGCCCGACCTCACCCAGCCACCGGTGGAAGGCCTTCGCGGTCGGTAGTGGATGGCGCCCGTGGCCGGAGATCGTCAGGTCCGAGAGGTGTCGGTCGAGATCGGCATGGATCGATTGCGGCAGGTGTCCTTCGATGAAGCCCCGGGCGCCGGCTCCGGGGTCGGCGAGGTCGAAGCGGCAGTCGAGCGCGACGGCGTTTCCAGCCGCCAGCAGCGCTCTCGCCGCGTCGGCAGTGATCCTCATCCGGTGACCGCGATGGCGATGCCACCCCGGCGGACGCGCGCGGCGAGGTCGACGATCACCTGGGCCGTAGCGCCCCAAACGAAGTAGTCACCGTACTGGATCACGAAGAACTCGCGCATCCGGCCGTTGAAGAAGCGCCTTCGCCGCTCGTGGTTCGCCTCGTCGAGCATGAACTCGAGCGGCGCCGTGAAGACCTCTTCGACCTCGTGCGGGCTGGCGGCGATGGCCGAATCGGGCTCGACGAGGCCGACGAACGGCACCATGGCGTAGCCGGTGATCGTCATGACCGGTGCCAGGCAACCGAGGGGCTCCACTTGCTCGGGACGCAGACCGATCTCTTCGTGCGTCTCACGCAGCGCGGCGTCTAGCCGGCCAGCGTCAGAGGCGTCGACCCGCCCGCCCGGAAAGCTGATCTGCCCGGCGTGGTGCCGGAGCTTCTCGGTGCGTCGCGTCAGGATCAGCTCGAGACCGCCCGCTGCCGGACGCACGGGCACGAGCACCGCCGCGTCGCGGAGCGTCTCCGGCAGCAGGTCCTGGTAGGGCAGATCGGCGGGCGGGCGAATCTCCCCCTCGCCGGCCCCCAGGGGATCGAGCACTTCGGCCCAGGGCACCCGGGGAGGCATCAGGCCGTCTCCAGCCGGGCAAGGCCGGCACGGATCAGCAGGCGTTCGCCCAGCGGCAGGCTCACGTAGAGCCAATTCCTCGCGGCCTCCTCGCTGACCTCGACGCCGTACTGGCCCGTGCGGTAGATCTCGGCCAGGAGCAGTCCGGAATCGCGAAAGCCGGACGCTGCCGACTGCTTCAGCAGATTGAGGCCGAGCTCGATGTTCTTGTCGACCACGCGGCCGGAGAGATGCATCTTTCCCATGGCCCAGGCGGCCATGCCATGACCGCCCGCGGCGGCGCGGCCGATCCACTCCACGGCCTGCTTGTGGTCGGTTTCCCCGCCCTTGCTGCTCAGGTAGTTCACCCCGAGCGACCACATGGCCTGGGTGTTGCCCTTCGCCGCGGCCGCGCGATAGAGCCTGTTGGCCTCGCCGATGCCAGCGGCGCCGGGATCGTCGGCCTCGTGGATCGCGCCGAGGAGCACCATGGAATTGGACAGACCCAGGCGAGTGCCCAGGCGGGCCGCAGCGCGAAGAATCGGGTAGCTGGGGGTGCTCACGGCCCCGGGATCACTGGCCCAGGGCTCGCGCTTCGACGCGCTCCATCACGGCTCGACGCTCGTCGTCGGTCATCGACGTCCAGCCGGCGATCTCATCGGTGCTGCGATGGCAGCCCATGCAGTTGCCGTCGTCGTCCAGCGTGCAGACGCCAATGCAGGGAGATTCCACCGGCGGCGGCGCCGGTGCGAGCCACTCGAATTTCATGTCGATCTTCATCCGCGCTGGCGCCGGCCGCGAACGCGGCCGGCGATGTTGGCGTGCGGGGACGTCAGGACTTCACCTCGACGAGGCTGATGTCGAACACCAGTGCCTCGTTCGGGCCTACCGGACGCTGACCGCGCAGACCGTAGGCGAGCTCGGGCGGCACGAAGACCTGCCACAGGGCGCCCGGCTTCATGAGCGGCAGCACTTCTTGCCAGCCCTTGAGCACCTGATTCACCTTGAAGGTCACGGGCTCGCCGCGGGCGAAGGAGCTGTCGAACTCGAGACCGTTCATGGTCGAGCTGCGGTAGTGGACGATCACCTCGCTCTCGAGGGTCGGCCGGTTGCCGTCGCCTTCGTCGATGATGCGGTACTGCACGCCGGACGGCAGCTCCACCACGTTGGTCTTAGCGCGGTTGGAAGTGAGGAATTCCTCGCTCTTGCGCTTGTTCTCCTCGGCCAGCTCCCGGAACTTCTCGATCTGCTCGGCCTGCATCTCTTCCTGCATGGCCTTCAGGAGCAGCGCCATCTCCTGCTCGGGCACCTGGGGATCGGTCTCGTTGACCGCGTCGCGGAGCGCCTGGATCAGCGTTTCCATGTTGACGTCGATATTCCGGAACTTGAAGTCCGTGCCGATCTGGTAGCCGAGCGCGTAGCTGAGCTTGTCCTTGTCGGTGTCCAGGTCCTGCGCCGACACGGTTGCCGTGCCCAGCAGGCAGACTGCCGCCAACGTAGTGAGTCGCATCCGGGATGCCTCCTGATTATTCGATTATCGGAGCGGTTCGCGCGAAAGCCGCACGACCCAAAGCCCTCAAGTGTATCAGGGATTGATGGCGTCGCGCATTGCCACGGTGCCGCATTCGGCCGGTAGACAGCACTGCGGCGCGAAAGATCCCGGCGAGCTTCCGTTGAAGCAAGGACCGTCAACTGGGTAATCCCACCAGATGTTGGCGAATCCCACAGTCCCGCCCCCTGCGGTCGGCCAGGAAGCCCGCGAAAACAGGCGAATCGGAAGTTGGCACGAACCCTGCTTGAGTCCGATCAACTACGATCCGCAAGCAGGAGAACCATAGTGGGCATCTTTTCCCGCATGACCGAAATCATCAACGCCAACATCAATGCCGTGCTCGAGCGCGCCGAGGATCCGGAAAAGCTCGTGCGGCTGATGATCCAGGAGATGGAGGATACGCTCGTCGAGGTCCGCTCCACCGCCGCGAAGGCCATCGCCGACCGGAAGGAGAAGCAACGTAGCCTGCGCTATCTCGAGCAGGAACAGATCGACTGGGAGCAGAAGGCCGAGCTGGCCCTGCG
>JBCCZC010000015.1:0-27806 GCA_039188505.1 Pseudomonadota bacterium
AAGGCCCGGAGCGGTGGGCTCCGGGCCTTGTCGGATCGGCGTTATCTTCGGGCGAGGTCGCGCGGGGGAATCCCCGACCGCCCGCGGATCTATCGCCCGGCGCGGTCCCAACGTGGTCCGTTCTCGCCGCGCGTCGGTCTGCCGTCCGACCTACCGGATTCGCCAATGGGACGAGCCGGCAGGATCGAGACTAGGTAATCGACAGGCTGCGGCGCATTGACGCGCGTCAATGATCAGGCGTGGCGTCGGCGCAGGATCCGCATCTCGTCGCGGTAGTGACGCTGCAGCGCCGTCAGCAGCCCGAGGCCGCGGTTCGGCTGCTCGCCACGGGCGAGCGCGAGGATCTGCCGGTAGTACCAGGCGGCTTCACCCTGGGCGTTGATCAGACGGATCGGGAGCGATTCGCGCAGCCACCGCGGTAGACGCGAACCGAACGACAGCTCGGCCCGAGGCAGCGGTGCGTCGTCCGCCTCTGCGGCGAGGAGGCGCTGCGGAAAGTCGGGGTCGAGCGCGAAGGGTCGGCCGAGGCCGATGACGTCGACCTCGCCCGCGCCGATGACCTCGCGCATGGCGTCCGGCGTCTGAAAGCCCCCGGTCAGCATGATGGGCACCTCGACCGAATCACGAATGGTCCGCGCGTAGTCAAGGAAGTACGCCTCGCGGGCGACTGTCGATGCACGCTTCGGTGGGGCCGCGTCGGTGGCCTTGCCCGCCTGGCCGAGGAACTGGAGCTGTTCATAGGTGCCGCCGGAAACCTCGAGCAGGTCGATCCCGGCCTGGTCGAGCCAGCGCGCCACCTTGACGCTGTCCTCGGCGGCGAAACCGCCGCGCTGGAAGTCTGCGGAGTTGAGCTTAACCCCGATCGGAAACGCGGCCCCGACGGCATCGCGGGTGGCCCGGACCACCTCGCGGAGAAAGCGGGCGCGGTTGGCGACGGTGCCGCCCCAGCGGTCCATGCGCTGGTTCGCCAGCGGCGACAGGAACTGACTGATGAGATAGCCGTGGGCGCCGTGGATCTGAACGCCGGTGAAGCCAGCGGTCTGCGCCAGGGCGGCCGCGTTGGCGTAGCGCTCGATCGCGTCCTCGATCTGCGCCTCGCTCATGGCGATCGGGTTGCCGAAGACGGCGCCGAGGTCCAGCCGGACCGCGGAGGGCGCCGGCGGACGCGCGCTGATGAAGCGGTGGCACTGGCGTCCTGGGTGGTTGATCTGCAGCCAGAATTGATTGCCGGTCGCGGTTCCGGCTTCGGCCCAGGCCCGCAGCGAAGGGAGGTCGCCGTCGTGCTCGATCGCCACATTCCCGGGGCGCTCGAGGTAGCGCCGGTCGACCATGATGTTGCCGCTGATCAGGAGGCCAGCGCCGCCCTCGGCCCAGCGGCGGTAGAGCGTCGCCAACGCCTCGTCGGGGCGATCATCGGCCCCGGCAAGACCCTCGGTCATGGCGGCTTTCGCGATGCGGTTCGGCAGCGTGGCGCCGCAGCGGAGCTGCAGCGGTGAAGCGAGATCGGCTGCCATCAGGCCGAGCGGCGAGTCAGTTCGAGATCATCCATGCCGTCAGTCTGCCCGTCCCCGGTGCCCGGGAACAGCCGCACATCCGTTTCCTCGATCTTCGCCTCGAAGGCGCGCCGCGTGGCGAGCCAGCGGAACGCTGCCGGGGCGAAGAAGAAGGAGACCATGGTCGTCAGCACGGTACCGCCAGCGATCGTGACGGCGAAGGGCGGCCAGAACCCGCCGCCTTCGAGGATCAGCGGCATGAAGCCACCGAGCGTGGTGATCGTGGTGGACGTGATGTGCCGCGTGCAGGACATGACGCCGGTCACGATGGCATCCGCGTCGCCGTTGACGGCCGCCCGACTGGTCTTCAGCTCGGCGAGGATCACGATCGCGGCGTTGATGGCCAGGCCGATGAGGCCGAGCACGCCGATGATGACCGTAAAGCCGAAGGGATAGCCGAAGGTGAAGACGCTCAGCAGGCCGAGGCCCGCTGCCTGAATGGCGACGGCGAAGATGATGCCGCTCAGGCGGAACGAGTTGAAGGACAGCACGACGACGAGGACGAGCAGCGTCGCGATCACGCCCACGTTGGCCAGCAGGTTGCCGACGGCGTCGTCCCGGCTCGAGGATTCGCCACCGATTTCCAGCCGGTAGCCCGCCGGGAGGACGAAGCCGTCAGACTCGAGGCGCTCAATAGTCCGGTTCAGAACCGTGGCCGGCAGAACGTCGGCCCGCAGGTAGCCCTCGATCGTGTTGACCCGCTGGCCGTCCCGGCGCGGAATCGCGCCGCGAGCCGGCCGTAGGTCGGCCTCGACCAGGGCGGCCACGGGCATGCCGCTGAAGTCCACTTCGCGGGAGCTTGCCCGCGGTGCGATATACGTCGAGCCCAGGTCGGCGAGCGTCTGTCGAGCGTCCGCGGCGATGCGAACCCGGACCGGCAGTTCCTCGGTGCCCTCTAGCACCGAGCCGCCGACGCGGCCGTCGAGCGTGGCCTCGAGCTGGGAGGCGATGTCGGTCAGCTCGAGCCCCGTCTGCCGTGCGACTTCCTCACGGGTTCGCAGGAAAACCTTGGGACGCGCGTCCTCCAGCGTCGCTCGGGTGTGCACCACGTCCGGCACCTCGGACATGATTCGGCGCAGCTCGTCGCCCAGCACGGCCAACCGATCGAGGCTCGGGCCATAGATGCGCAGTTCGACGGGCGCGTTGAACGGCGGGCCCTGCTCGAGTTTGCGCACGAGGATCTGGGCCTCGGGGAAGGACCGGTCGAGGTCGCGCTGCAGCACCGGGATGAGCTGGTTGGCCGCGCGGAAGTCTGTGACCTTGATCATGCCCTGGGCGAAATTCGCGGCGCCGTCATTGCGCTGCATCATGTTGTAGTAGAACGACGGCGCGTTGCGACCGGCGAACCAGTGCTGGGTGACCAGCGTTTCCTCTCCGGCCAGGCGCTTGCGGATTTCGGCGATGACCTGCTCCGTGCCGCGGATCGACGTCTGCGGCGGCAGGCGCACCTCGACGGTGAACATGTCTCGGTCGGACGGCGGGAAGAACTGCTCGGTCATCTGGCCCGCGGCGAAGAAGCCGGCCAGCGGGAACATGAGCACGATCGCCATGGTGGTGAGGGGGCGGTCGAGAGCACGGCGCAGCACCTTCCGGAAGCGGCTGCTGAGCCATTCGACCTGGATCCCCTGCCCGAAGGCCGTGCGATCGGCCGCGCGGCAAGGCCGCATGAACCGAGCGCCGAGGCCCGCGATGATGGTGTGGGAGATCAGGTAGGAGCCGACCAGCGAGAACATCACCGAGAGGGCGATACCGCCGACAAACTCGCCGGCCGGGCCAGGCATCAGGGCGATCGGGGCGAATGCCAGAATCGTCGTCAGCGTCGAGCCGAGCAGGGGCAGCCAGAGGTGTGAGATCGACTCGACCACGGCGCGCAGGGGTCGGTGACCTTCCTGGCGGCGCTGCTGAATGGTGTCGACCATGACGATCGCGTTGTCGACCATGATGCCGAGCGCCACGACCAGCCCGGTGACCGACATCTGGTGGATCGGCAGACCGAAGTACTTCATGCAGGCCAGCGTGAACAGCGCGGTGAGCGGCAGCGCAAGGGCCACGATGACGGCAGCCCGCACGCCGAGCGTCACGAACAGGACGGCAAGGATGATCAGGAAGCCGACGAGCACGTTCATGGCCAGGCCGCCAAGGCGGTCGTTGGTGTAGCCGTTCTGATCGAAGATCGTCTCCATGCCGATGTTCGAGGACGTGATCCCCTCGAACTCCGCGAGCATGGTTTCGATTCTCGCGGTCCAGGCGTCGATACGCAGGTCCGGCAGCATGCGGATCGCGACCACCATGCCGCGCGCACCGTCGATGATGGCGATATCGTCGGGTGGATCGGCGAAAGCGTTGTCGACCGCAGCGAGGTCGCCCACGGTCACGGTTTCCCCGAGCGGATCGACGAAGACAGGTACGCTGCGGATCCGCTCGAGGGAGTCGAGCTCACCCGCCACCTCGATCTGGAGCCGGGACCGGTCGTTGTTCAGCTCCCCGGCCGCGACCTTGGCGTCCGCCCGGCGCAGCGCGGAGGCGACGTCGTCGACGGACAGGCCGAGGGAAGTCAGGCGATCAGGATCGATCTCGACGAGGATTTCCTCTTCGACCCCGCCGTAGATCTCGACGAGATCCGTACCGGCAACGCCGCGGGCCCGCGTCTGGAGCTCACGGGCGTAGCGGTTGAGGACACCGAGGTCGAGCTCGCCGGGACCGTTCCAGGTCAGCGCGACCAGGGTTGTGTAGGCATAGCCGCGATCGTCGTCCATGGTCGGCTCGAGGGCGCCGGCGGGAAGCTCGGGGACGATGTCGGCGAGGTTGTCGCGCGCCTCCGACCAGAGCTCTTCGGTCGATGTCACGCTGTCCTTGAGCTCGACACGGACGACCGAAAGTCCCGGACGCGAGGTGGACGAGGTCATCTTCACCTCGGGGATGCGCCGCATCTCGCTTTCGATCGGCTCTGACACCAGTGCCTCGACCCGCTCGGCGGTCGCGCCGGGGAACGGTGTCAGGATCAGGGCCACGCGGTTCAGGACGCGCGGATCCTCGGTGCGGGGCAGGGTGGCCAGGGCCGACAGCCCCGCGACGATCAGCAGGACGATCGACAGGGCGAGGAAACGCCCGTTACGCAGGTAGTCGCCCATCATGGCCCGGTCTCCTCCGCGGTGGCGGGTGCCGGCATGGTGGCCAGCTCGACCCGCTGGCCGGGCACCAGACGGGCCAGACCGTTGGCGACGATCTGCTCACCGTCGGCGATCGCTCCGGCGACGTAGGCCTGCTCCTCGGTCGCGTACAGAATGCGGACATCGCGCGCCTCGAGGCGGTACCCCGCGCCCTCCTCGGGCAGCAAAGCGTAGACGTTCCAGAGTCCGCGCAGGCCGTCGGTCAACGCGGTGACGGGCACCCAGGAGCCCGCCTGGTCAACCGATTCCTCGAGCTGGAGCCAGGCCTGGTCGCCGGGCACCGCGTCACCGGCATCATCGATGGCAATCCGAACGGGCAGGGTCAGCGTCGCGCGGGTAACGTCGTTGCCGACCGTGATCACGCGTCCGGCGAGCTCACGCTTCGCTGCCAGCACACGGACGGCGTCGCCGGGTGCAACCTGGGCTGCGAGCCGCACGGGAATACCAACGCGAGCCTCCAGCGCGGCGCTCTCGATGATGCGCAGCACCGGCGCACCGGCGCCGACAACGGCGCCGTCGTCCACGAAGCGGCGACTGACGGTGCCACCGAAAGGAGCCACCAGCACGGATTGGTCCAGCCGCTCGGCGTTGGCCGCCAGCGCG
This sequence comes from Pseudomonadota bacterium, assembly GCA_039188505.1. Lineage (GTDB taxonomy): Bacteria > Pseudomonadota > Gammaproteobacteria > Xanthomonadales > SZUA-38 > JBCCZC01. The sequence goes on from JBCCZC010000015.1 coordinate 5,327, forward strand.
GCGTTGACCCGCCCCCGGTTGGCCGTCAGCGTGTCGCGTTCGGCACTCAATTCGTCGATCTGCTGGTCCGCCGCGAAACCACCGCGGTCCCGCAGCGACAGCGAACGCTCGAGGTTCGCCGCGTTGAGCTTCAGTCGCGCCGCGAGCTCGTCGAGCTGGGCGTTCAGGTCGTCCCGCTCTGCGTCGAGGAGTTCCGTGTCGAGCCGGGCGATGACATCGCCGGCGCCTACGCGATCCCCCTCGTCGGTGAGCAGCTCGAGGACCTCGCCGTCGCGCTCGAAACCGATGTCCGTGCTCTGGCGCGGCAGGATCAGGCCAGCGAACTGCCGCTCGATGCGGAATTCGTCAAGGGCTTCGACGGTGACCGACTCGGCGACGTGGGTCACGACCGTGCCGACGTCCTGGTCGGCGGGCGGACGCGCGCAGGCGGCGGCGAGGAAGGCGGCGAGCGCGGTGGCGGTGGTCTTGAACTGCATGGCGGCTGTCCTTAGTTAATTACCATACTGGTCGGTCCAGTTTATGTAGGCTAGCCTATCTAGACTAGACAGTCCAGTATGTAAATGGTTGGGCCATGGAAATGGCGTGAAACAGCGGTGAGCGGAGCCTGCACGGGCGCCGCTGGCCACGCGAACGAGAAGATTTAGCTAAACTAGGCCGATGGCAATAGCAGCAACAGATGTCAGCGCCCGCGGGCGCCCGAAGAGCAAGACCAAGCAGCGCCAGATCCTGGAGGCTGCCGTCGAGCTGTTCCTCGACAAGGGCTTCGACGGCGCGAGCATGGACGAGATTGCCGTCCGCGCCGGTGTTTCGAAGCAGACGGTCTACAGCCACTTCAATAACAAGGAAGAGCTGTTCTCGTCCTGCATCGAACAGAAATGCGTGAGCTACGAGCTGTCCAGGGAGTTCTTCGATCACGAACTGCCGGTCCGCGATATGCTGGAGCGCATCGCGCACAAGTTCAGCAGCATGCTGCTGGCGCCGGAGGTCGTTCGCATGAAGCGCATCCTGTGCGCGACCGCGGAGCAATCGCCCCAGCTCTCCGACCTCTTCTTTGAGGCGGGCCCTCGAAACATGGTCGCGGTCCTGTCGAACTACCTCGACAGCAAGGCGGCGGACGGCGAGCTCGAGGTCGAGAATCCCGAGACCGCTGCGAGGCAGCTGCTGTACATGCTTCACGGCGAGGGGCACAACTGCGCCCTCATGAACACCACTGATCGCCCGCCCGAGGAAGCCGTGTACGCCTACGTCGACGACTGCGTCGATCTCTTCATGCGAGCCTACGGGCCACGCTGATTCTGCACCTGCCGGGCAGCGTGAAGACGGTCCGGCTTCCCATGGCCTACAATAGCCGGCCGACGGGCAATCCCCCGCAGATCTGAAGGACCCGCGAACAGCGATGGCGACATCCGACAAGTCCCGCATTCCCAATTTCTACAAGCTTTCCGTTCCGGATCGCGTGGCCGCCGTCAAGAGCAAGGGCTGGCTCTCCGAAGAAGACTTCGAGATCCTCAACGAGGGCTCGCACACGCTGACCATCCAGCGCGCCGACAAGATGATCGAGAATGTCATCGGCGTCATGGGCCTGCCGGTCGGACTCGGACTGAACTTTCTCGTGAACGACAAGGAGTACGTCGTTCCCCTGGTCGTGGAAGAGCCTTCGATCGTCGCAGCCCTCAGCTCCGCCGCGAAACTCTCGCGAGCTTCCGGTGGCTACACCGTCGAGACCGACGAACCGCAGCTGATCGGCCAGATCCAGGTCGTCAACTGTCCCCACGTGCCCCAGGCGCGCGCTCGCTTGCTGCAGCGCCGGGACCAGATCCTGAATCTCGCGAACAGTCTCCAGGCCAAGCTCGTGGCCCGCGGCGGTGGCGCGATGGATCTGGAAGTCTTCGTGCACCCCACCCAGAACGAGCTGGGTGACTTCCTCGTGCTTCATCTGATCGTCAACACCTGCGATGCCATGGGGGCCAACCTGGTCAACACCATGTGCGAGGGCGTGGCGCCGCTCGTCGAGCGCATCACCGGCGGCAAGGTGTTTCTCCGGATCCTGTCGAACCTGACCGACCGGGCGATCGTTCGGGCGCGGACGCACATCTCGCCGGATCATCTTGCGGGCAAGGGGCACGACGGCGAGCAGGTCCGCGATGGCATCGTGATCGCCAGCGAGTTCGCGCGCATCGATCCGTACCGCGCGGCGACCCATAACAAGGGCGTCATGAACGGGATCGACGCAGTGGCACTGGCGACCGGCAACGACTGGCGTGCGATCGAGGCCGGTGCTCACGCGTATGCGGCCCGCGGTGGCCGCTACACGTCGCTCACCCGCTGGAGCGTCGGCTCGAACGGCGACCTCGTGGGTGACATCGAGGTGCCGATCAAGGTCGGCATCGTCGGTGGACCGCTTGAGTCCAACCCCACGGTCGCAGTCAACCTGCGCATGATGGGCGTGAGCACGGCCCGCGAGCTCGCCGGCGTCATGGGTGCCGTGGGTCTGGGCCAGAACTTCTCCGCCCTGCGAGCGCTCGCGACCGACGGCATCCAGAAGGGCCACATGACGCTGCATGCGCGCAGCGTCGCGCAGGCCGCTGGCGCGACGCCGGAGATCTTCGATACGGTCGTGAAGCGCCTGATCGAGAGCGACGAGATCAAGATCTGGAAGGCCCGCGAGATCGTGCGCACGGTCCATGCCCAGTCCCATGCGGAGCTGGACGAAGACGTGCCGCCGGAGGTTCCGGGACCGCAGCTTGCCCACGGCCACGGCAAGGCCATCATCATGGGCGAGCACGCCGTCGTCTACGGCTCGCACGCCATCGCCGCCCCGGTTCCGCTGGCCGTTGAGGCCCGCATCCTGCCGGTCGACGAGGGTCTGCATCTCTCGATCCCGCGCTGGGGCCTCGAGCACCGGATGCAGATGGATCCGGAGAAGCGCGTTTCCTTCGAGAAGCCGGCGGCCACGATTCTCGAGAAGCTCGGCCTCATCCAGAACCGGATGCGGATCGAGGTCTTCCCGAATCTCCCGCGGGCCCAGGGCCTGGGCGGTTCCGCCGCCGTCGCCGTGGCGATTATTCGCGCGCTCGACATGCACTATGAGCTGGGCCTGAGCGAGGACGAGGTCAGCGACCTGGCCTTCGACGCCGAGAAGCTCGCCCACGGGAATCCGTCGGGAATCGATAACGCAGTCGCCACGTACGGCGAGGTCATCCTGTTCCGCCGAGGCGAGAAGCCGCTGGTCGAGCCGATCCAGCTCGCCCAGCCGCTCAAGCTGGTGATCGGCATGACCGGCATCGAGAGCATGACCGCCCGGATGGTTGCGCGGGTCCGCGAGGGCAGGGAGAAGAACCGGACCATCTACGACCGCCTCTTCAACGAGATCGATCAGCTCACGATCCGCGCCCTCGACGCCCTGAAGGGCAGCCGCCTCGAGGAACTCGGCGGCTTGATGAACGTCTGCCAGGGGCTCCTCAATTCCCTTCAGGTGTCGAGCTGGGAGGTCGAAGAGATGGTCCAGATCGCCCGCGAGAGCGGCGCGCTCGGCGCCAAACTGACCGGTGCCGGCGGCGGTGGATCGGTCATCGCCCTGTGCCCCGAGAACGGCGACAAGGTGGTCAAGGCGATCGAGGATGCTGGCTATCAGGCGATGCAGGTCACGGTGGAGTAAATTCTGTCGCGGGCTGTGACCGCCTCGCTACATCACCGTCCCAAGCCACCGGACGGGGTCTAAGCTCAGTTTTCAAGGATCAGGTCTCTGTCGCAGACCCAGCCCAGCACAGGGTCAGATTCGGTGCCGGATGACGTGACAAAGATATCCTGACAACCTTTCGCGGCATTGAGTAAGGCCGTGGCTGCGTGCACGGTCGTGTCCTTGTCCACGAAGATGTAGGACTTCTCGAAGACGTCGCGCATGCTTTCGTCGTTCAGCAGGTCCTCCATTGTTAGTGTTTCGACGTCAATTCCCTCGAACGCGCGGGTCCGGACGAAACGGTCGATCATGCTCGCGTGAATGATCATCTTCGCCTTGCCTTCCGCCAGGATTGGTAGGCGGGTACGGCGTAGATTTCCCATCTCTGCCAAGAGGTCCTTGAGCCTAACGGCACTCGGGTCAAGGTCGTCGAGATCCTTGTAATACATGTATTGCTCTCGATTCATGATCGAGCTTACTGGCAGTACATCGACGATACGGCAGAAGTAGCAATCCACAATGAGTCCGGCAACACGACGTTTCACTCGACCGATGATCAACACGTGTTCACCGCCGCCGTTCACCTGTCGAAAGCGCGCCCATTCCTTGATGTTGGGGACGTCTTGCATGGCTGCGTCAACCAGCTGCTGCGCGAGCGTGTACAGCCATGCGTCATCGCCAGTGAGGTCCCGATCCTTCCACGCGGCCAGGAGCGAGCTGAAGCTTGAGTCCGGCGGCATCATGTTCTTTCCGAACAGTCGCAAGGCGGATTCCGAGGCATCCTTGATGCCACAGTAATTCTCCAGCACTTCCTTGCCCTTTTCGACTCGGAGCGTGTTGTCCTTAATCGCTTCGAGCTCACGGACCGCCATTAGTGGAACTTCGAGTCGGATGAAGGGCCATGCGGACCAATTCTCCAGCGGCTCGGTCGGTAGCTCGCCGACCAGTGCTTGGTGCAGTTGCTGCCCTTTTTCGACAAGCAAGGGTTCTTTGAGGCCTGACAACGGCTTCGAGTGACCTGGGTAGAACTCCGGGTTTCCAAATTCCCTCGCAAAGTCGATCATGCTTTGCTCGTCGCCGACTATCGCCCTAACGCGGTCTTTCTGGAATCGCGGGCCATGTTCCAGGCACTGAAGGCAAATGATTCTGGTATCGGGCTCTAGTGGATTCAGCGCGACCCCGCACTCCCATGTGCAATATGACCAGTCGTGATCGTAATAGGTGTAGAGCAACAGGACGATTCCGGCACGCGAGAGGGTTTGCGCGAGTTCGTTGTGGAGGTTTTCCCCAATCGTGGGTTTTTCCGCCCATGCGTCCGACGACGAAAAGACGTGGACGTGCCCCCCGGTGACGTCGTTGATCCACTGGACCAGCTTCTCCGCCAGCACCGAATCGTCATGCTTGTGGCTAATGAAGATCAGTGGGTGGCTGTCGTCAGGAGGCGCGGCTGCCTGTTCGGCGCCTTCCCGTGACGCTTCCTGGGCCAAATGCTCGTCCCCCTGTCCGTTCGACATGCGCACCTCTCCTTTTCGACGACCGCGGCAAATTTCACCGGAAGCCACAAGATCTTGAGCAACAACGGCCACCCTCGGTGGCACCTGTCTCGTATCTGTCTGCGACTTGCAAGTGTAGGCTACTGGCCTGTTGACGTTTCGTCCATCAGGAACCTGAGGGCAGTGATAACCAACAAACAGCATGCCCTACTCGAGTGCGTTGCTGACGCCTACCGGAAACGCCGCCTCTTCTGCTTCTCAGGGGCGGGGGCGTCGATGAGCGCGCCGTGCGGGATTCCCGGTGCGGAGGGCTTGAAGCGGAATTTACTCAACGCATTGCCGACGACCGAAGGTGAATCTAACCATGTCGGAGCCCTCGTCGCGCAAGGAGACAATGCGCCAATCGGGAAGATAGCTCTGGAAAGCGTACTCCAGATTGCGGAGAAACACGCCCCAGGAACGATCGCCGAATTTCTTTCGAGCCTCCGTACGTATCGCGCATTCTCGCGTCTCCACAGCTTTCAGGCGCACGTTACCGAGCGCGTCGGGATCTCGTTCACAACCAACATCGACGTCGCGATCGAATCTGCTGCGACGGATCGTGCCTGCCTTTCCAGCTACACAGGCGATCGAAACAGTTCGTTTTCGATGCCGCTTGGTGCGCCGCCGACGTTGATCAAGCTGCATGGCTGCTCATCTGCACCCCAAAGTGTCGCGATGACGCTCAATACGATCGGTCAGGGTCTGGCAAACAACCGCTACGACCGGCTATTCCGCGAGCTGCCGGAAGACGGGTTGCTGCTCTTCATTGGCTATCGGGGAATCGACCGCGACATCATGCCTGCGATTCACCACTTTCGTGGCGAAATCCTGTGGCTGCAGTACGCGCCGAGGGTGAGCGGTTGGAACCCCGGGCATATCGAGGAAGAGTCGAGACCTCTCAACGCCCTAGTTGCCAAGCATCCGCGTTGCACAACGATCGTCGGGGACCCCACTTCGTTCCTGTCCGATGTTGCGGCAACGCTAAGGATTGATCTTCACGAGTCGCGCGCTGGCGAGGCGCCAGGGAGCCTGGGTGCGTTCGCTGATATGGTGAAGCGAGCCCCGCCTTACCGGCGTACCTGTGCCTTGGCCGAGGTCATGCTATGGCTCGGGCACTGGAGACCGGCGAGAGATATTCTCACCTCGATACCTACGCTTGCTGAAATGGACACTCTCGATCGACTGGAGACGAGGGCGCTCATTGGTGACTCCCTGTCGAGGCAACATGACGATTCCAGTATTTCCCAATTGGAGAGTCTCGCCTCGGAATCCTTGGCAGAGCTGGAAGCGGCGACCTCGGGTGCTTTCCACCTTAAGTGCAGATTTTCGTCGCTACGTTGCTATGCCATGGAGTATTCAGCGCAAGTCGAGGCGGCAATTGGTGAGCGTCGGCAGATGTTGAGGCAGGTTGAGATTCAAGTCGCGCCAGACGAAAAGTCTGCATTCGCACTGGACCAAGAGCGGTGCAGCATAATGATGAATATCGCCAATGGTCATTATTGGCTGGCGATGAAGCCGGGGAATATTTTCGATATTTCTGAGCTACGAGCGTCTGTCAGGCAGAGTGAGCGTGCCTTGGAGATTGCGAACCGGCGTGGCCTGTACGTCGAAATCGCGAAACTGCGGGAGAACGTCTGCCATACGAAGATCAAGTTGCTGTTCGCGGAGCAAGGAATTTCTCTCGACAGTAGGCAACACGCTCGCGAAATTCAGGACCAGCACCGGCAGCCGGCCTTGGACTACTGGAGCTTCATCGGCGATTTGCAGGGGGAGTATCATTCGGTCAACAACGCGCTTTATGAAGAAGCCTCGTTCTTCTATGAAGCACCTGATGTAGTGCAAAGGTGCAGTGTCCTTGCCCTGAGGCTAATCGAGCTCATCGAAGCAACACGCAAGGGCGACGCATGGGCCTATTTCCTCGAGAGCCTTGCAATACTTGAGAGCGGCGCGAGACCACCCAAAGTGATCGCTCAGGTACTCCTCAGGATGGCTGAAGTACGCCATGAGAAGCTCTCGATGGGGACGATTTACCAGGAAAACGTGCGCGAACTCCGTCGAGGCATGAACAGCTCAAGATGCGGATAAACAAAGCGGGCGTGGGCTACAACGAGTCCGGCGACCGCAAAATCTAAGTCGAAAGACCTAGGCGCTGCGCTCGATCCGAACCAGCGGCTCGCCGTCGCTGCTGCTTTCTGCGACCAGGCTCGCGCCGCCGTTGATCTTGCCGGCGTAGAAGTCGACGCCCAGGCGGGTGACCAGCTCGAGATGGCGGTTGGTGTCCACGCCTTCGCCGATGACCTGCAGACCGAGGCGTTTCGCGTAGTCCACGATGCTCTCGAGGGTCTGCCGGTGTGAGGTCGAGTCGGGGGCTGAACGGATCCAGCGGCGGTCCACCTTGAGGTAATTCACGAATCCGAGCGGGCCGTAGAGGCCAAGCACCGGGTTCCCGGGGATGCCATTGCTCAGCGCGATCAGGGAGCCGGCGCGGCGGAGCGCCTTGACGAAGCGTGTGGCGCCCGTCAGATCGGAGAGGGCGGCGTGCACGGCGATGTCGAAGCAGAGCCGGTCCGGCTCGATCCGATACTCGTCGATGCGCGCGAGCATCTCGCTGGCCAGCGCCGGGTCGGTGAGCGAGGCGCCGGAGACGCGGAGGCTCAGTCTTGAATTGCTGCGATCGTCCCGGAGCCAGCGCAGGGCGTCGGCGGTGGAGCGGCGATCGAGCGCCAGCGACAGGCCGAGGCTTTCGACGGCTTCGTCGAAGATGATCTGGTCGACGGATTTGTCGACACGCGGCTGCGCGATCCACGCCAGCCAGGGCTGTCGCGTCGCTGCAGTCGTCGATTGGATCGGATCGGTTGCGTAGCTGAACCGGCCGCCCCGTATGAACGACTGGACTGCGCTGATAGATCCGAGGTCCGGTCCTGTCATCGGAGAATCCGTCACACCCTTTGGCTCACCCTCTGTTACAGGATCGAGGATGCACAGCGATCCCGCAACAGTCTGTGACCGTGTTCACAATTTTTCATTGAAGCCGACGGCGACGGTGGATCGCGGGTCTCGCTCGACGTGCGTGGAACGCGCATGAACCGTCTCCTCGGCGCCTGCGCCCGTGTGCCGCCGCTTGCGCATTCGCCGGCGCGTGCCTCCAAATGTGAGCGTTGTGTCACGAAGTCCTGTGCTGCGGTTATAGCGCCATAACGGATCACTCGTTCCGTCGTCGACCCGGTTTCCGGAGACTGTACGAACCCAAGGAGATCTGCTGATGGCCACACCTGACCCCGCTGCGTTCGCCCCGTTGCCCGACACCCAGTTTCACGAGCTCCAGCAGCTGGCGGCCGCCCTGCGCCCCGAGCAGCTGTGGTGGACGAGCGGCTACCTGGCCGGGCTTGCGCAATCGGGCGTCCAGGCGCCGCAGGCCATTCCGGCGGCGAGTGAACTGGCCGCGGCGACCATTGTGTACGCGACGCAGACCGGCAATAGCCGGCGTATCGCGGAGCAGCTGGCGGACCGGCTCGCGGGTCAGGACGTTCGACTCGTGAGTGCCGGGGACTACCGCCTGGCCGATCTGCCCAAGGAGCGGCAGATCGTCTTCGTCGTCAGCACGCACGGTGAGGGCGATCCGCCCGACGACGCCGTGCCGTTCTTCGAGCGACTGCTGTCCAAGCGTGCGCCGAAGCTGGAGGACGTCCGCTACGCCGTGTTGTCGCTCGGCGATTCGAGCTACGAGAAGTTCTGCGAGGTCGGTCGGGTGCTCGATGAGCGTCTGGCCGAGCTTGGCGGTCAGCCGCTTGTCGACCGCGTCGACTGCGACGTCGAATTCGAGGACGCCGCGGCGCGGTGGATCGACCAGCTCGAGGCGGATCTGGATCTGAGTCAGCCGTCGAACGTCGTGCCCATGCGTGCAGCCCTGCCGGCGGCGCCCCGGATCACCCGCGACGCACCGCTGACCGGCGAGGTTCTCGAGGTGCAGGACATCACCGGCCGGGGGTCGACGAGCGACACCTTCCATGTCGAAATCGCAGCGGATGGTCTGGCCTACGAGCCGGGCGATTCGGTGGGCGTTTGGCACGACAACCCGGTTCTCGTCGTCGAGCAGGTGCTGGCGGCGACCGGCCTTGCCGGCGACGCGGTGGTTCGCGTCGGCGACGAGGAGACGACGCTGGCTCTCGCCCTCACCAGCAAGCGCGAGCTGACCGGCTTGTCGCGCGCCGTCATCGAACGCTACGTGGCGGTGACGCGAAACGATGCCCTCGAGGCGTGGTTTGGCGGCCTCGAGCGAGCCGAGCAGGCCGAAATCCTCGACGGCTGGCAGTTCGCGGATCTGGCCAAGGCCTACCCGGGCGAAGTCAGCGCGCAGGCGCTGGTCGATCTCCTCGCGCCGTTGAAGCCGCGGCTCTACTCGATCGCCTCCGCCCTGGGCGGCGACGAGGTCCATCTGACCGTCTCCCGCGTCAGCTACGAGCGTGATGGCGAGCCGCGTGTCGGTGCGGCGTCGAACTGGCTTGGTGATCTGGACGCCGGTGCCGCCGTGCAGCTCTTCGTCGAGCCCAACGCCGCTTTCCATCTTCCCGAAGACCCCGCGACGCCCGTCATCATGATCGGGGCCGGGACGGGCGTCGCCCCGTTCCGCGCCTTCGTGCAGGCACGATCCGAGGCGGGTGCACCTGGCGACAACTGGCTTATCTTCGGGCACCGAAACTTCCGTACCGACTTCCTGTATCAGCTCGAGTGGCAGCGAGCGCTGAAGGGCGGTGATCTTGCCCGTCTGGATGTCGCCTTCTCCCGCGACGGTGACGAGCGTCGCTACGTCCAGCACGTGGTCGCCGATCAGGCCGCCGAACTGATGGCGTGGCTCGACCGCGGTGCGCACATCTACATCTGCGGCGCGATCGCCATGGGCAAGGCTGTGGAGGCCGCGCTCGTGGCCGCGGTGGACGCGTCGGGCGGCGACGGCGAAGCCGTGGTCAGTGAACTGAAGGCCGAGCGGAGGCTTCACCGCGATGTCTACTGACGTCGAGCGCATCAAGCAGGCCAGCCGCGGGCTCCGGGGAACGCTTTCCGAGAGCCTCGTCGATCCGCTGACGGGTGCGATCCGGGCGGACGATACGACCCTGTCGAAGTTTCACGGCATCTATCAGCAGGACGACCGTGATCTGAGGCTTGAGCGCCAGCGCCAGAAGCTCGAGCCGGCCTTCCAGTTCATGATCCGCGCGCGGGTCCCGGGCGGCATCTGCACCACGGAGCAGTGGCTGGCCATGACGCGGATCAGCCGAGAGATCTCGGACGGGACGCTGCGACTCACGACCCGCCAGGCGTTCCAGTGGCACGGCGTCCTGAAAGCCGGTCTCAAGCCGCTGATCCAGACGATCGACAGCGTGCTGATGGACACGCTGGCGGCGTGCGGTGACGTCAACCGCAACGTGATGGCTTCGCCGAACCCGCATCGCTCGAAGCTGCACGCCAAGCTCCACGAGGTCACGCTGTCGCTGAGTCAGCACCTCACGCCACGGACCGGGGCGTATCACGAGATCTGGCTCGATGGCGAGAAGCTCGCGCGTGACGAGCCCGAGGAGGAGCCGATCTATGGACCGGCCTATCTCCCGCGCAAGTTCAAGATCTCGCTGGCGATTCCGCCCGACAACGACGTCGACGTGTTTGCCCAGGACCTCGGTTTCATCGGCATTGTCGAGGATGAGGAGCTCATTGGCTTCAACGTCACCGTGGGCGGTGGCATGGGCGCGACCCATGGCGATCCGCAGACCTATCCGCGCCTCGCAGACGTCATTGGCTTCTGCCGGCCGGAAGATGTGAACCACGTCGCTGAGCACGTCGTGGGCGTCCAGCGCGATTTCGGCAATCGCGAGGTCCGCAAGCGGGCCCGCATGAAGTACACGATCGACGACCGCGGCCTCGACTGGTTCGTTGCGGAGCTGAACAGTCGCCTCCGCGAGCCGCTGGCTCCGGCCCGGTCCTTCCGCTTCGGGCGGCACACGGACCGCTACGGCTGGGTCGAGGGTGATGACGGTCTCTGGCATCACACCGTCTACGTGCAGAACGGCCGGCTCCACGCCGACCAGCTCGACGCCCTCGAGGGCATCGCGACGGCGCTGCCCGACGTGTCCTGGATTCTCACACCGAACCAGAACCTCGCAGTCGCCAACGTCCCGGCGGACGGCAGGGCGATCGTCGAGGCTCAGCTGGAGGCGGCCGGGCTCATGGGATCGGTCACGCCGCTGCGCGCGGCCTCGATCGCGTGCGTTTCCATGCCGACCTGCGGGCTCGGCATGGCGGAGGCGGAGCGCTACCTGCCGACGCTCGTCGACCATCTGGAGGCGGTGTTCGCTGAGGCAGGCGTACCGGAGTCGGACACGGTCATCCGGATGACCGGCTGCCCCAACGGCTGCGCCCGACCCTACGTGGCCGAGATCGGCTTCGTCGGCAAGGCGCCGGGCCGCTACAACGTTCACCTGGGCGGCGACGGCCGCGGCCAGGCCCTGAATACCCTGTGGGCGGAGAACCGGGACGAGGCAGAAATCCTCGACGGTCTTCGTCCGGTCATCGAACGCTGGGCGGCGGAGCGCGAGAACGGCGAGCGCTTCGGTACCTGGGTTCGCCGCACCGGAATCGTGGAGGAAGCCGCATGAGCGTCGTGAGACTCGCAGATTTCTGCCCGACACCTCGTCAGCGCGTCGCGCTGGAGACCATGGACGCGGAGGCGCGGGTTGGCTGGGCCCTGGAGCACCTGCCCGGGCCCTTCGCGCTGACCTCGAGCTTTGGCGCCCAGGCGGCCGTGATGCTTCACCTGGTGACCCGTCAGACACCGGACGTGCCGGTGATCCTGCTCGACACGGGTCACCTGTTTCCCGAGACCTACGCGTTCGTGGATCAGCTGACCGAACGCCTGTCGTTGAACCTCCACGTCTTTCGCGCAGCAATGAGCCCTGCCTGGCAGGAAGCGCGCTACGGCCGGCTCTGGGAGCAGGGCGTCGACGGTATCCAGACCTACAATCGCATCAACAAGGTCGAGCCACTCCAACGCGCCTTCGAGGAGCTGGGTGTGCGCACCTGGTTTAGCGGTCTGCGCCGGGTCCAGGCGAGCACACGCCGCGATCTCGCGGTCCTCGAGGAGCAGGACGGACGCAGCAAGGTCCTGCCGCTGATCGACTGGACGGACCGCGACGTGTACCTGTACCTCCAGAAGCACGATCTCCCCTACCACCCGCTCTGGAGCGAGGGCTACGTCTCCATCGGTGACGTGCACAGCACGAAGTCGCTGGCGGAGGTCGACAACGTCGACGAGGTTCGCTTCGACGGACTGCTCCGGGAGTGCGGTATTCACCAATGAGACGCCGTATCCCCTGATCGATCGGGCATGACCGAGCAGTCAGCTGAAAGATGAAACCCTATGACTGCAGCGTGACGAACGGTCGTCCCGAACGCGGAAAACCGTCCGTTCATCGAGCGGAAGCGTCTGCTTTTCGCGCAGCGATCCAGCAAAGATGGATTCCGTCCATCAGCAGCGCAGGAAGATCGCGCAGCCGCCTCGGCGATTGATCAGCCGTCAGCTGCTATTCCCCTCCGGAGATCCCCGTTGCCGCCACAGGCGGGTCGGGCGCTAAGCGGTGCCAGGAGTCAGCGCCTCGCGCCGCGATTTGACGCATTGCTGTTTGCTCCCATGCACGATAAGGAAGCGACCTGAAGCTGCTATCCTCGATTCACCATCCGGATGGTGCAGGCGAGCATGAGTGGTGACCTGGCGGAGCTCCTTAGGCCCCGATTCTCGTATCGCGAGGTTCTGGGCTCCGGTGGTTTCGGTGAGGTCATTCGGGCGACCGATACCGACCTGGGACGAGAAGTCGCAATCAAGCTCCTCCATCGGCAGGGGCACGAGGCGGAATTGTCCCGAGAGGCGCGCAAACTCGCCGCAATTCGACACCCCCATATCGTTCAGGTCTACGAGCGGATTCGTCTTGATGACAGGCCAGGCATGGTCATGGAGTACGTCGATGGTTCGCAGCTATCCAGCGCGCCGTTCTCCGATTCCCAGCGTGTTCTCGAGTGGCTCTATCAGGCGTCGAATGGATTGGCGACCGTTCATGCCCGCGGAATCGTTCACGGCGACCTGAAACCTGCGAATGTGCTCGTCGACGCTTCGGGAATCCGAGTTGTCGATTTTGGACTGGCCAAACGCATCGACGTTGATGTTGAAGCAACCACTGGTGGCGTCGCGGAAACTGGGGGCACCCCGGGCTATCAGGCACCGGAACTCGTCCTGGGTGAGAGTCCGTCCGCAGCATCCGACGTTTATTCCCTGGGAATTGCGTTCATACGCTGCATCAATGGCTCGTTGCCCTGGGATGGCCTCACGCCGGTTGCGCAGGCGCATCGAATTGCCTACGGGTCGCCGCCGTCTGTGACGACATCGGTGTCTCGGGAACTGGCCGACCTTCTCGAGGAGATGGTTCAGGCGGATCCCGAGGATCGGCCTTCCATGCAGTCTGTCGCGGCGAAATGTGAGGAGCTCGGTGCTGTCTCCCGAATCGTGTCCAACGCCTCGCGACGTACATGGATCCCGCCGATCGCAGCAATGCTGTTCATCGTGGCGGTCGGGGCTGCCGTCGTGGCTCGACATTGGGTGGATCCGCTGCCTCTAACAAGCTGGGCGTCTTCGCACGAACGCATACTTCGCTTCGACGAGAAAGGCGAAATCGAGGCGGCGCGGACGGAACTGACCGCGCTGCTCGAGAAAGACCCGAGCCACGCGGCGGGAAACGCTTCGCTGGCATTGGTTTACTGCCTTACGTACGCGAATATGGGGCGCGATCTCGTCTGGCTCGAGCGGGCGGAATTGGCCGCTGAAGCGGCTGTTGCGCTGGACCCGCAGCTGGCCCTCGCGCACACTGCACGAGCCTGGGTTGCCGAGTATCGCGGTGAATCGCAGGGCGCCGAGGCGTCCTACCATGAGGCGCTCAGACTGGACCCCGGCGAGATTCACGCGCTGGAAGGCTATGCGCGATTTCTCATGGCGCGCAAGCAATACACCGAAGCCGAGCAGGTGCTGGAACGAGCGCTTGCCATACACCCCGAAGAACGACTCTTCCTCGATGCGAAAGGAACCTTGTTGTATTGGCAATCCCGTTATGAGGAGGCCGAAATCGCTTTCCGAAAGAGCATCGAGTTGAAGCCGAACAGCGTTTACGCGTACGCCAACCTCAACGCTGTTCTCACCCATCTGGGTCGAACGGATGAGGGGATTTCCGTTCTCCAACGCGGCCTTCAGCTACGACCTCACGTGCGCCTGTACAGCAACCTGGGAGTCGCGCTATTCAACAAGGCTGATTACGCAGGGGCTGCCGCTGCCTTCGAGCAGGCGGTTTCCGACAGGTGGGGCAATCCCGGGCATTACCTCAACTGGGCGAATCTCGGAGACGCGCTTTCGTGGATTCCGGGCAGGAAATCTGATTCACGCACTGCCTATCGGCGTGCGCTTCAATTGCTCGATCGCGACATGGCGTCGAAGGACGAGAGCCCGACGGAGTTGAGCCGCTCTGCATTGCTCTCGGCGAAGGTTGGCGAGCTGGCTGCCGCAGAGCGACGGATCGATCGCGCGTTGGATCTCGCCGCGGACGATGTTCATCTGTTATTCCGCGCCGTGCAGGTTTACGAGATTTGCGGCATGCGGGAGCGGGCGCTAGATTATTTGCGGAAGGCGCTTGGTCTCGGGTTTTCCTTGGCGATTGTCGAATCAGAGCCTTTGCTCATGGAGCTTCGGCGAGACCGTCGGTATCACACATTGCTTGCAGCGAGGGATTGACGGTGGAAAACCGTGTGGAGCTGAAGGTCGCCTTTGACACGCACCAAGTGGGGCGACGCCTGGTCTGGGTGTTTGATGAAAATGGCAAGAGTGCGCTGGCGATGGGCGGAATCAACTCCGGCTCGATTTACCTTGCGCACGGAGCGACCTTCGGGATCAGGATTCTCGGCATAGGAAGAGAGAATCACCTCAAGCATTTCGAGATTGCCGACTGCAGCCTGGTGACGTTGCCGCATCGTTCCTCTCCCCATGAATCCAAGGCTTCTCCCTTTTCGGACACCTGCGCTACACACCTGTTCTCCGACTGGTCGCAAGCTGAAAATGTCCAGGTGCCAGGTGCCTTCCACCATCACCCTCACCACGGCCAACTCGATGGTCCCGAGCACACCAAGGCCTATGAGGTGTTCTCGACAGATTCGCTGACCGTGATTCACGAGACCGGGCTCTGGGATCTGAGCCTGACAGTGACGATTCTCATGATCGGATCCGAGGGCGACGTTGTTCGCAGGGTCTTTTTCTTCGACCCCGAAGCTCAGGTCGGCACCGGCACCGATCCGGGCTAGGCGCTGCATTTGCGTGCTCAGCTCTGCCGGGTTCCCTAGCTCCCTGACGCACCGTCCTGCGGGATTGCCAGGCCCGTTTGCGAGGCGCCAACGTCGACATCCGAGGAAATTCCCGCCCCCTCGAGCGATTGGGCGTTGATCTTCGTCACGGCGTCCAGGATCTGGCCGAACAGTTTCCGACGTTCCGCCTTCGACAGTTCCAGCCGTGCTTCGGCGAGGCACCCCTGGAAGAAAATATCGCGCGTGATCAGGACGTTCGGGTTCCGACCGCCAAGCGACATTTCGTCATCGCCCGCCGAACCGCCGCCCGATCCCGACGAAACGATGCTAACGCTCGCCCCGTATGCCAGGTCGGAGCCTGCATCGGGCGGCGGACCGACACAAACGGTGCCGTTCGGGTTGCGTATGATCAGCTGCGTGCTCGAGGTGATCATCGTCAGATCGCGCTGCAGAGACTGATCTTCGAAGTGGTGAACGTCCTCGATCGTCGTGGCGCAGCCGGCGGTCAACGATACTGCAAGAAGAAGTGTGCTTTGTTTCATGGTCCTACTCCTGTTGCCGCGCGCGGTTGCC
Organism: Pseudomonadota bacterium; assembly: GCA_039188505.1. Lineage (GTDB taxonomy): Bacteria > Pseudomonadota > Gammaproteobacteria > Xanthomonadales > SZUA-38 > JBCCZC01. The sequence continues at coordinate 21,491 of JBCCZC010000015.1, forward strand.
CGCGCGCGGCTGGATAAGCGCAAACTACTGATAGGTCCAACGGAGCTGGGCGTTGGCGCAACGCGCCCAACGGTTTCCCTTCTGTTGGCAAGATCCATGGGACTGCGCAGGCAGATTGGCATTGAGCGAGTTGTACGTGGTTGATGCAGCGTTCATGGCTGCGCTGTCCACCCAAGCGGTGCTGTTCTTGTAGGTGTCGCAGATATCGGCACTGACCGTCGTTTTGCCCGTGATCTTTGCAAGCTCCTCGAGATCGATGCCGCCCTCGACCGAGCCCGATGCCGTCAGACAGGCTTTGATTTCGTTGGACGATTCGCCGCTGCGCGTCTCCATGACGACCTGCTGGACCTGAGCCATCGGCAGATCGCCCAGCGTGCTCAGAACGAGGTTCGTGGACTGGCAGTCGCCGGGATTGACGTAGGCATAGCCCGCGTCGGCGCTGCCATGGCCGGCGATAACCCGTGAGCTTGCCTTCTGGTAGAAGGCAAAGAGGACTGTGTCCGAGCTCGTGTTGCAGATGCTAGCCGTGGCCTGCCCGCCGACTCCAGCGAAGGTGGGGGTCAGGGCGCTGAGCAGGATCGTTGCGATGATGGTGCGTTTCATGATGTCTTCTCCGCATTGGATTAATGGGTTTGTCATTGGGTGCCAAAAAGGCGACCCGACTAACCTTGATCAAGAAGCGTGCCAGCGCAAAAGCCAGGCAAATGCTGATGTCTTGCTGCGTTTCCCCTGGTTTTGACGTGTCATGACATGTCAGTTGACAATGCGGTTTCCCGAAGTCCGAGCAATTCGGTGCACCATGGCCAAACGGGAAGACCACGCTGCTGAAGACACGATCTCCGGCCCTGGCCTGGACGGCAGCCAAGCGGAGGACTGGCTGCCCGGCGTAACCGTCCTCTGGCACGCGGATCCGGAGCTGATCGGCGCCCGTGCGGGGCTGGTCGACGAGCGGTTAGAGGTCGGTCGCCTCGAGCCGTTGTTCAGACTGGCGTCGGGTAGCGAGAGCAGGCCGCTCGGATTGTCGACGGTTTCGAGGAAGCCCCTGACAATCGAATGGGATGCCGGATCGGCAGAGGTTTCGGTCACCCTCACCGCGCCACGATCGAGAATGAAGGTCGCTATCGACGGCGAGCCCACGACCGTCGCGCGGTTGGCTGAACCGGACCTTCGACGCGGTGTTGTCATTTCACTGGGATCGCACGTCGTGCTGTGCCTTCACCGATGCTTTCGGCCGGTGAAGGCCCGCAGCGTCGCGGGGTTGCTGGGTGTCAGCCGTTGCATCGATGCGGTGCGCGCACAGATTCTCCAGGTGGCGCGGACGGACCTGCCGGTTCTCATTCTCGGGGCGAGTGGTACGGGCAAGGAACTGGTGGCGCAGGCGATCCATGCGGGAGGTCGAAGGGCCGAGGGGCCACTGGTCAGCATCAACTCAGCAGGTTTATCTGAGGGGCTCGCGGCGGCGGAACTGTTCGGCGCACTGAAGGGGGCCTATACCGGGGCCACGGACGCCCGTCCCGGACTGCTGGTCGAGGCGGATCGGGGCACGCTGTTCCTCGACGAGATCGGCGACATGCCAGCAGGCGTTCAGCCTTTGCTCTTGCGCGCTCTGGAAACGGGGGCCGTGCGAGCGGTCGGCGCGTCCAGGGACAGGCACGTGGATGTCCGGTTCATCGCCGCTACCGACAGGGATCTCGCGAGTGGATTCAATCAGCCTCTGCTGCGGCGGCTCGAAGGTTTCGTCATCCGCATGCCCGAGCTGGCCGAGCGCCGTGAGGATGTTGGCTTGCTGATCCGGCATTTTCTGGAATCGAGAACCTCCACAAGCGCCGATCGATTTCCGGCATGGATCGTTGCCCATCTGGCGCGAAGCGATCTGCCAGGCAACGTGCGCCAACTTGCTCAACTTGTCGTTCGAGCCGAGTTGGAACTCGCGGCTGGCGCCACGCCCGACATCGATGCATGGCTCGCCTACGCTCCGGCGGAAGAGCAGAGCTCCCCTGAAGGCCATGGGGCGGGAGAACCCGCGAAGAAGGTCAAGCCCTCGACGATTACCGACGCGGCCTTGGTCGCTGCGCTCGAACGGGCGGACTGGTGCGTAAAGCACGCGGCGAGTGACCTCGGCATCTCGAGGCCGTCCATCTACAACCTCATTGCTCGCTCGGAGCGCGTCAGGAACATCCACGCCATCAGTCGGACAGAGATACTCGCAGCGATGGACAGGGTCGGTATGGATCCCCTTGCCTGCGCCAACGAGCTGCAGACGCCGCTGGAAGGTCTTCGCCGCAGGATTCGGTCGATCCGGGCAGAGGAGAACGAACAGTGAACCCGAAGCCTGACCGCGGCGATCCGATCATGGCCGCACCGGCTGGCCGAAGGCTGACTGCCGCTGTGAATCGTCGGGTGCGCCCATGCCCTCTCCCGCGCCCACGTAAACGGATGTAAAGAACGACCGCGCCGTCAACGACGATGCAGGCCCTGCGTTCTTCTCCCTGCCAATACGGGCACAAGGAGAGACAACGATGGACCTGAAACAGTGGATGATTCCCGTGGCCTCGGCGGCCATGCTGATGGCCGCAGCGGACGCGGCCTGGGCCCAGGATCGTGGTGATCGCGGGGGGCGCCAGGCCGGCCAGGCGCTGGCGCAGATCGATCTCGACGGCGATGGGGTGATCTCCGAGGCGGAATTCGTCGATGCGCGACTCGCGCGGGCGGAGAGCCGCTTCCTGCGTCGCGATCGCAATGGCGATGGCGTCATCTCGGCCGATGACTTCGAAGACGTCGAGCGGCCCGAGCCGCCCGAGGGCGCCGATCGCGAGGCCTTTCGCGCCTGCGTTGCCGAGGCGCTCGGCGTTGAGCTCCCCGAGCCGCGGGAGCCGGGCGATCGGCTGGCCGAGGTCGATCTCAATGGCGACGAGGCGATCGATCTTGATGAGGCGCTGATCAGCGCCGAAGCACGAGCGCTCGAGCGCTTCGCGATCCTCGACGGCAACGGCGACGGCTTCGTAGACCGGGACGAGATTCGCGCGAGCCTTGCGCAGGCTTCCGAGCTTCGCGAGATTCGTCGCGCGTGCCGCGATCAGCAGGCGGCCGTCGCATCATTCCTCGAGGGCTGAATCCTCGATCAGGCCACGACCGGCCGCCATGCGCGGCCGGTCGCTCACGCCCTACTGCCGCTGGAGCACGACCCCGTTGCGGAAGCTGAAGTCCGCCTCGCCGGTGGTCTTCACCCGCTTTTCGATCGAAAGCTCATCGCCCGCGAGGCGCCACGCGAACTGGATCGCTGCCGGCTGCCCGGCGTCCTCACCGCTTCCTGTGAAGGTTGCGGCCCAGCCGTCGCTCGTTTCCTCGAACCGCTCCATGGTCACCGCGTCAAGGTCGATCGAGCCCGACCCGACGAAGGCGATCTTCACCTGGTCTCCGGCGAAGGTCAGGACCTCCGCGTTGTAGACCTTGTAGCCGGGGTCGGTGAACTCGAGCGCGGACAGCAGATAGGAGGCGTCCGGCGCGGCGAGGACCCGGCGCGCATGGGGAATCCGGACCCGCTTGTCCGTGCGGTAGTCGCGGTACTCGAGGTGTCCCTGCCAGTCGCCGGCCAGGCTCGCCGCGATGGTCTGAGCGGGAACGTCCTCGGCGGCGGCGTTTTCGGGTCCGAAGGTGAGCAGGGCAAGAACGAGAATCAGGCGTTGCATGGGCGGCTCCAGTCGCTGAAGGGAGCCTCGATCTTCCAGGCAGGCGGGGCCCTGCGCGCCCCAAATTCAGGATCCGATCGAGAAGCCAGGAATCTGAGACGCGGTGTCGGGTCGCCGCTCGCCAAGCCAGCGGATCGTCAATACCGTCAGATCGTCCGATGCCTCCGCCTCGCCGCAGTGTTCCCTCACCGCCTCGATGGTCGCCAGTGAGATTGCCTCCGCGCTGCCGCCGGCGCTTTCCGCAAGGACCGCTTCGAGCCGCTCCTGCGAAAACTCCTCATCGGTCTCGCTCATGGCCTCGTTGACGCCGTCGGTATAGAAGTAGATGACGTCGCCGGTTTCCAGCTGGAGCTTGGCCTGCTCGAAGGGGAACCCGTCCATGGCTGCCAGCGCAATGGCTTCGGCGCCCTCGATGGCGGTGATGGTGCCGTCCGGCTTGATCAGGCAGGGCAGGTTGTGGCCCGCGTTGGAGTAGGTCAGGGTGCCCGTGCGCTCGTCGATGATCGCGAAGAAGACCGTGACGAACATCGAGGCGTCGTTGTCGAGGCACAGGACGTCGTTCGATCGCTCCATGGTCTCGGCGGCGCTCAGGCCGCTGACGGCCAGCGCGTGGACGAGTGTCTTCGCCTGGGCCATGAAGAGCGCGGCGGGAATCCCCTTGCCGGACACGTCGGCAACCACCAGGCAGACCCGGTGCGCGTCGAGCCGGAAGAAATCGTAGAAGTCGCCGCCGATGCCCTTGGCCGGTGTCAGGCTCGCGTAGATCTCGAGCTTCTCGCCGCCGACCTCCTCGAAACCTTTCGGCAGCATGCTCATCTGGATGTCGTGTGCCAGCCGGAGGGCTTCGTCGATCAGTTCCTTCTCGACATAGGCATCGGTCAGCCGCGCCCGCTCGATGGCCACGGCCGCCTGGGCCATGAGCGCGTCCATGAGCGTCTCGTCGTCACTGTCGAAGGGGTCGCCGTCACGTCGGTTCAGGGCCTGGGTGACGCCGATGAGTTCGCCCTCGGCGTTCCGGACCGGCATCGCCAGCACGGAGCGCGTCCGGAATCCGCTCTGCTGGTCGAAATCGGAATTGAAATCATCTTCCTCGTAGGCGTCGGCGACGTTCACCACTTCGCTCGTTCGAGCGGCCCGGCCGGCCAGCCCCTTGTCGAGCGGCAGCGTGAACCAATCCACGTCGGCCCCTTCGGTCACGAGCGCGCGGAGGCAATTCTCCTCCTTGTCATAGAGAAAGAGGCTGCTCCGCTCGGCGTCCAGCACCTCGCTGATCTTCGCCATGACCACCTGGAGCAACGACGAGAGCTGGATCTCGCCGCCGAGGGCACGCGATACGTCGAGCATGGCGTTGACCGTGCGTAGCTGGCGACTGAGCTCCCGCGCCTGCCGATCGCTCCGACGATTCCACCAGACGGCTACGGCGCCGCCGATGGCGAAAGCAAAGCCGAGTACCGCGGCGAGGAGGCTTGCCTGGCGCAGCGGTGCAAGCCGGGCGGCATACTGCGAGACCTCGAGATCGAGCCCCATGACGCCCTCGACGTTACCGTCGGCATCGATCAAAGGCGTGTACGCGCTCAGGAACGTGCCCCACTCATCGGTATAGGGTTCGCTGGATACGACCATCTCACCCGAATCGAAAGCCTCCACGATCTCCGGATTGGGATCGTTGTAAAGCTCCATCAGGGCGACGGCATCCTCATCGTCATTCGGGGTGGTGTCGAGGATGAAGAAGATCTGGTCGTCCTGCCGTATCGCCGTGTAGGCGAAGCGGATCCGATCGTCCATCCGCTGGGCCCGGACCAGTGGCGCCAGGGCGGTCGCGTAGACCGTACCGTCTTCCTGGGCCGGGTCCCGCAGCGTCGCGTGCTGGGCCACGTCCACGTCTCGGGAAATGAGCGCCGTCACCCGCACCAGCCCGTCCCGGATCTCGTCGGAAAGCGCCTGGCGTGAACTGTCGAACAGGAACCAGATCAGCGTCCAGACGGATGCCAGGATGAACAGGAACATCGCGCCCGCGGTGAGCCAGACCGGTCGCCGCCGCGCGCGGCTACGGACGTAATTGGCGGGCGCGCTCACTGCCCGATCAGCCGAAGTGCGTCTGCGCAGCGGCGGCGTCGGGCTCGATGGTGAAGATCTTCGTGAAGCCCGCGATATCGAAGACTTCCTTGACGTGGTCGCTCATGCCGTAGAGCACCATCTTGCCTTTCCCGCGGCCGACCTTCTTGGCCAGCATCAGGAACACGCGCAGGCCGGCGCTGCTGATGTAGTCGATCGCGCCGAGGTCGATCATGAAGCGCTGCCGTCCTTTGCTGAGCTGTTCCGTCAGCGTGGCCTCGAAGTCGGGCGATGTATTGGTGTCCAGGCGGCCCACCAGGCGGTAGATCAGGGAGCCGTCGGTCTCGAAGGAGTTGATCTCCAGGGACATAGCTATCCTCTAGTCATTGTCGTTTTGGGTCAGTCCCAGGCTCAGACTGACGTGGTTGCGTTCGCCTTCCCGGTGGTACTCCACCGTATCCATCAGCTGGGTGACGAGGAGAATGCCGAGGCCGCCGATCGGACGATCCTCGACGCTGGCGTCCGTGTCGGGAGATTCGCGGTCGACTGGGTTGAAGGCCTTCGCGTCATCG